>JANYAU010000161.1 GCA_025361165.1 Betaproteobacteria bacterium
GATGTGGCAATCGACCAAGGCGGCTCGACCGAAACCTCGCGCCCCACTACCCATAGCGCACCCACTTACCTCGAAGAAGGCGTGGTGCATTACTGCGTCACCAACATGCCCGCCGCGTGCGCGCGCACCGCAACCGAAGCCTTGACCCAAGCCACACTCCCCCTGCTGCAAATATTGGCCCGCGATCCGCAGGCGGCGTTGCGCGATCATCCCAGTTTGCGTAATGGTTTACAGCTCTATCGCGGCCAAGTAACGCATTCGGGATTGGCCGAGGATCTGGGCTTGCCTTACTTCGATCCAGATACGGTTTTATCTTAAAAAACTTTCTGCCGCAGAGAGCACGTAGCGCCTTTCTCAGCCATTTCGCCAAAACTTTTACTCATTCGAATTCTCAGCATCGAAATCGCTCATATTTAGCAGGATTTATTTCGGCTCTACCCCTGATTATTGTCATTAATTAAACTGTATCGCAAAATCATGGGTGCTAGCGGCGCTGCATAACCAAAATACGCAAGCTCATATCCAACAATGCCCATACCGGTTAAATTAGCGCCTTCGGCCCCATCGTGGCCAATCACCCGGTATAGCGATCCACTCTTATGTTCGAACAAGCTTTTAAAAATATCGACGACGTTCTCTGGAAAGAAGCGGGTTGTGCAAGTGAATTAGACTACGCTGAACAGGCATCCTGGTTACTGTTCCTGAAGTATCTGGATAATTTGGAGCAGGACAAATCTACCGAGGCCGCGCTGGAGGGCAAAAAATACACCTTCATCCTCGACGCGCCCTACCGATGGGAAAGCTGGGCCGCGCCGAAAGGAGCTGATGGCAAGCTCGACCACAACAAAGCCATGACCGGAGACGACCTGCGCGAGTTCGTGGATCGCAAACTCTTCCCCTACCTGCATGCCTTCAAGCAAAAGGCCAGCGGGCCGAACACCATCGAATACAAAATCGGCGAGATTTTCGGCGAAATCAAAAACAAGATCCACAGCGGCTACAACCTGCGCGAAATCATCGACCACGTTGACGAACTGCGCTTCCGCTCACAACTCGAAAAGCACGAGCTGTCGCATCTGTATGAAGCCAAGATTAAAAACATGGGCAACGCCGGGCGCAACGGCGGCGAGTATTACACCCCGCGCCCGCTGATCCGCGCCATGGTGCAAGTGGTCGCGCCCAAGATCGGCGAACGCATCTACGACGGCGCTTGTGGTTCGGCGGGCTTTTTGTGCGAAGCATTCGATTACCTCCGTTCGACAGGCTCACGGACCCTGAGCACTGCCGAAGGGCGGACCCTGAGCACCAAAGACCTCAAGACCCTCCAAGAGCGCACCTTCTACGGCAAGGAAAAGAAGTCACTCGCCTACGTCATCGCGATCATGAACATGATCCTGCATGGCATTGAAGCACCGAACATCATTCACACCA
Source organism: Betaproteobacteria bacterium (assembly GCA_025361165.1). Taxonomy (GTDB): domain Bacteria; phylum Pseudomonadota; class Gammaproteobacteria; order Burkholderiales; family Thiobacteraceae; genus RBG-16-58-11. The sequence continues at coordinate 1,432 of JANYAU010000161.1, forward strand.
ACACCCTGGCCGAAAACATCGCCGACATTCAAGACAAGGATCGCTACGACGTGGTGCTGGCCAACCCGCCCTTCGGCGGCAAAGAGCGCAAGGAAGTGCAACAAAACTTCCCCATCCGCACCGGCGAAACCGCCTTCCTGTTTCTTCAGCACTTCATTAAGAGCCTCAGAGCCGGCGGGCGCGGCGCGGTGGTGATCAAGAACACTTTTCTTTCCAACACCGACAACGCCTCGGTCAGCCTTCGCAAAGCGTTGCTGGAAAGCTGCAATCTGCACACCGTGTTGGACATGCCCGGCGGCACCTTCCAGGGCGCGGGCGTGAAAACCGTGGTGCTGTTTTTCGAGAAAGGCGCCCCGACCCTTCGGCATGGCTCAGGGCAGGCCCGCAAGGTCTGGTACTACCAGCTCGACCCCGGCCGCAATATGGGCAAGACCAACCCGCTCAACGACGCCGACCTGGCCGAGTTCATCGAGCTGCAAAAGACCTTCGCCGACTCGCCCAAAAGCTGGAGCGTGGACGCGGCGGCCATCGACCCGGCAACCTTCGATCTGTCGGTGAAGAACCCGGACGGCGGCGAGGAAGTGGTGCATCGCAGCCCGCAGGCGATCATGGACGAGATCGCGGCGCTGGATGCGGAGAGCGCGGCAGTGTTGGCGAGTATCAAGGCGCTGTTATGAAGGCGGGGTGGCTGACTGAAAAGCTAGGCGATGCCTGCGCCTTTCTGAATCGAGGCATTTCGCCAAAGTACCTTGAGCAAGGTGGCATTTGCGTTCTCAACCAGAAATGTGTCCGCGACCATCATGTCAGCCACGAGCTATCGCGACGACATGACACCACAACGAAGTCCGTTGGTGCGGAGCGCTTCATTCAGCTTGGAGATGTGCTGGTCAACTCAACGGGGACTGGAACATTGGGCCGTGTCGCTCAAGTTCGGGAAATGCCACCTGAACCGACCACGGTTGATTCACATGTGACTATTGTTCGACCAAAGCCCGATAAGTTTTTTCCGGATTTTTTTGGTTACATGCTCGTCGTCATAGAGGAAAAAATCAAAGAGGCGGGCGAAGGCTGTGGAGGACAAACAGAACTTGCGCGTTCAGTCTTGGCGGACAGATTTTCGGTTAGTTATCCGACTTCGTTAGACGAACAACAGCGCATCGTCGGCATCCTCGACCAAGCGTTTGACGGCATCGCCACCGCCAAAGCCAACGCCAAAAAGAACCTCCAGAATGCCCGCGCCCTATTCGAAAGCCACCTGCAATCCGTCTTCACCCAGCATGGCGATGATTGGAAGATGGAGAAGCTGGACAATTTGACCAAGTTAGCGCGCGGCCATAACCCACCAAAGAGTAAATTCTCACAAGAACAAAAGCCTGGCTACATTCGGTTTTACCAGATTCGTGACGGAGCGACGGATGACTACACCGTCTACGTCCCTGATACACCACAGCTTCATAAGATGAAGAAAGACGACATCATGATGGTCGCCTATCGCCACGTCGGTCGCGCGTTCCGCGGGGTTGAGGGCGCATTTAACGTAGCGCTGTGCAAGATTAGCAATGCCCGCAGAGACTTACTCGACGATGATTTCCTGTTTCATCTCATCCCGTCGCAGTACGTGAAGGGTGAGCTTTTGAAAAGGTCTGAGCGTTCACTCATTCCATCCATGTCCATCGAACACTTACGAGAAATCAAAATCCCGCTACCGCCAATTCGTGAACAAAAGCGTTTAGTCGAGACCATCAAGAGTCTAACGGAAGCAACCCAACACCTCGAATCCCTCTACCGGCGCAAGCTCGCCGCGCTCGACGCGCTGAAAAAATCCCTGCTGCACCAGGCTTTCAGCGGCCAGCTTTAGGAGCACGCCATGAACGAGATCAGCATTTATCAGACCGAAAGCGGCACCGTCGAAGTCCGGCTGGAGCAGGACACGGTGTGGCTGAGGCAGGAGCAGATGAGCCAGCTTTTCGGGCGGGAACGCTCAGTCATCACCAAGCACTTGCGCAATGTCTTTGCGGAGGGGGAGCTGAAGGCCGAGGCAGTATGTGCAAAATTTGCACATACTGCCGCCGACGGCAAAACCTATCAGGTTGACCATTACAACCTCGACGTCATTATTTCAGTCGGTTATCGAATCAAATCCCAGCAAGGCACCCGCTTCCGCCAATGGGCGACTCGCCTCCTGCGCGAGCATCTGACCCAAGGCTACACCCTCAACCGCCAGCGGCTGGAAACCAACGCCCGCGAGTTGGAGGCGGCGCTGCTGCTGGTGAAAAAGGCAGCACAAAACCCGGAACTGCTGGCCGATACCGGACGCGGGCTGGTCGATATTATCACCCGCTATGCCCAGACTTTTTTGCTCCTGCAACGCTACGATGAAGGGCTACTGACCGAACCGCCGGAACAGCGCGGCGGCATGCTGCCCACCGTGGCCGAGGCGCGTGCGGCGCTGACGCGGCTCAAGGCGGATTTGATGGCGCGTGGCGAGGCGACCGATCTCTTTGCCCGCGAGCGCGGCGATGCCTTCGACGCACTGCTGGGTAATCTGGATCAGAGCGTATTCGGCGAACCCGCCTACCCGAGCGTGGAGGCCAAGGCTGCGCATTTGCTCTATTTCGTCATCAAGAATCATCCGTTCTCCGATGGCAATAAACGCAGTGGCGCGTTTTTGTTCGTAGATTTTCTTAATCGCAATGGCCGCCTGCTGGATACAGCCGGCCATCCGGTGATCAACGACATTGGCTTGGCGGCGCTGGCGTTGCTGGTGGCGGAATCCGACCCGGCACACAAGGAAACGATGATTCGGCTCGTAATGAACATGCTGGCGCCGCCAACATGAACGAAGCCGAAACCCAACGCCTCGAATCCCTCTACCAGCGCCAGTTCGCTGCACTCAACTCGCTGAAGCAATCCCTGCTGCACCAGGCCTTCAGCGGCCAGCTATAAGGAGCCATTCATGAAAATCCAGCCCGCCCTGTTCGAGGCCCACGCCATCCGCCGCGTCTATGACGAGGAAACCGAAACCTGGTGGTTCTCGGTGGTGGATATCATGCAGGTGCTGACCCAGCAGCCGGATTATCAGGCGGCGAGAAATTACTGGAAGGTGCTGAAGAATCGCCTGGCCAGAGAAGGCAGTGAGTCGGTTACAAACTGTAACCGACTGAAATTGCCTGCCGCCGATGGCAAGAACTATCTCACCGACGTGGCCACCGCCGAAACCCTGCTGCGCCTGGTGCAGTCCGTCCCCAGCCCGAAGGCGGAGCCGATCAAGCTGTGGCTGGCGAAAGTGGGCTACGAGCGCATGCAGGAAATGGCCGACCCGGCGTTGTCGCTGGATCGCGCCCGCGAGACTTGGCAGCAGCATGGGCGCAGCGAGAAGTGGATTCAGCAGCGCATGACCGGACAGGAGACGCGCAACAAGCTGACCGATTACTGGGCGAACCACGACATCCAAAAAGGCGAGGAATTCGCGATTCTCACCAACATCATTCATCAGGAATGGTCGGAGGTGAGCGTGAAGGCGCACAAGGCGATGAAGGGTTTGCAGGATCACAATCTGCGCGACCACATGAGCGAGGCGGAACTGATTTTTACCGCACTGGCGGAGCTGTCGACACGGCAGATCGCCGAAACGGACAACGCCACCGGCATGGGCAAAAACGAGATCGCGGCAAAAAAAGGCGGCGCGATCGCCAAGCAGGCGCGCAAGGCGCTGGAGGCCCGAACAGGAAAAGCCGTGGTGTCGGGGGAAAACTTTCTGCCGCCGGGCAATGCCGGGCGGCGCAAGGTGACGCGGAAGACCGGCAAGAAGAAATGAATCTCCGCAGCCAACGCCGTTCTTTACCTGCCCACGCCATCGACACAGGCGCACGATGGGTCGATAAAACCCAAAAAAATCGACATGCGGCGGTTTGCCAAGGTGTTGCATGTAACAAAAAAGCGGACTACCATAGTTACATGTAACATGCATTGATTGGAGAGCGCCATGAAAACAGGCACATCGGAGCGCGTACAGAAGCATCGCGCCGCACTGCGCGCATCCGGACTGCGCCCGGTGCAAATCTGGGTGCCGGATACGCGGCGCGCGGGCTTTGCCGAGGAGTGCCGCCGCCAGTCGCTGGCGCTGCAAGGCGATGCGCATGAGCGCGAAATGGCGGACTGGCTTGAGGCCGCGGCGGATCGCGAAGGATGGCAGTGAGGCGCGGCGATCTGGTGACGGTGGCGTTGCAGGGCGATCTGGGCAAGCCGCGCCCGGCCTTGGTCATCCAATCCGATCTGTTCGACATGCACCCTTCCATTGCGGTTCTGCCGGTGACTGGCGAGCTGCGCGACGCGCTGCTGTTTCGCATTGCCGTGAATCCGAACGATTCGAACGGGCTGGCCAAGCCTTCGCAGGTGATGGTGGACAAGCCCCAATCCATCCCGCGCGCGAAGATCGGCACGGTCATCGGCCATCTGGACGATGAGACGATGCTGGCGGTGAATCGGGCGCTGGCGGTTTTTCTCGGATTCGCCTGACGCATGAACGAAGCCGAAACCCGCGCCGAACACATCGACCCCGCCCTGACGGCGGCGGGCTGGGGCGTGGTGGCGGGCAGCCGCATCCGGCGCGAATATCCGATCACGCTTGGCCGCATCGAGGGCGCTGGCCGTCGCGGCAAGGCGCTCACCGCCGATTATGTGCTGGAGTATCGCAACACCAAGCTCGCGGTGGTGGAAGCCAAGGCGTGGGACAAGTCGCTGACCGAGGGTGTGGGGCAGGCCAAGGATTACGCGGGCAAGCTGGCTGTTCGCTTCACCTACGCCAGCAATGGGCAGGGTATTTACGGCATTGATATGCACAGCGGTGTCGAAGGCGAGCTTTCAAAATATCCCTCGCCTGATGAACTGTGGAATCTGACATTCGCAATGCAGAATGTCTGGCGCGACCGCTTCGCCGCTGTACCGTTTGAGGATAGAGGTGGTTATTTTCAAAGCCGCTACTATCAGGACACCGCCATCGAGCGCGTGCTGGAGGCTATCGCTAATCAAGAGCAGCGCATCCTGCTGACGCTCGCCACTGGGACGGGTAAGACCTTCATCGCCTTTCAGATTGCTTGGAAGCTGTTCCATAGCCGCTGGAATCTCGGTGATTGGAAGAAGACCGGCGAACCGACGCGGCGGCCGCGCATTCTGTTCCTGGCCGACCGCAACATTCTGGCCAATCAAGCGTATAACGCCTTTTCAGCTTTCCCTGAAGACGCGCTGGTGCGCATCGCGCCGGAGGATATTCGCAAGAAGGGCCGCGTGCCGAAGAATGGCAGTATCTTCTTCACCATCTTCCAGACCTTCATGGCTTCGGCAGGCTCAGCCACCGATACTTCGGGAGGCTCAGCCACCGAAGGCTCAGCCACCGATGCAGATAATTCGATCAAGACCAGCCTTAAAGAGATCGGTGAGATAAAGGATGGCCATGGCTACACGTATATTTTGGAATGTGCAGATGGCAGCTTTTATACCGGAAGCACAGTTGACCTAAAACGGCGTCTTGATCAACATCGAAATGGGGAAGGCGCAAAGCACACGAAAATTCATGCGCCAGTAAAGCTGGTTTATTACGAATCGCATGATCGGATAGATGTTGCTTTCGCGAGAGAAAAACAGATTCAGGGATGGAGCAAAGCAAAGAAAGTTGCGTTGATTACCGGCAATACTGATTTGCTTAGGTCATTGTCCAAAAGTACATCGGCCCCTGAGCCGGTCGAAGGGTATTTCGGCGAGTATCCACCAGACTTTTTCGACTTCATCGTCATCGACGAATGCCATCGAGGCGGCGCGAATGACGAGAGTAATTGGCGCGGCATTCTCGACTACTTCTCCCCCGCTGTGCAACTTGGCTTGACCGCCACGCCTAAGCGCCAAGACAACGTGGACACCTACGATTATTTCGGCGAGCCGGTGTTTATCTACTCGCTCAAGGAAGGCATCAACGACGGCTACCTGACGCCATTCCGGGTGAAGCAGATTTCTACGACGTTGGACGAGTATGTTTTTACGCCTGACGACACGCTAGTCGAGGGCGAGATCGAGGCCGGTAAGCGTTACGAGGAAGCCGACTTCAACCGGATCATCGAGATCAAGGAGCGCGAGAAGAAGCGCGTCGAGATTTTCATGTCGCAGATCGACCAGCGCGAGAAGACACTGGTGTTCTGTGCAAACCAGGCGCATGCGCTGGTGATACGCGATCTGATCAACCAGATGAAGACCAGCACCGACCCGCTCTACTGTGTGCGCGTGACGGCGGACGATGGTGGCCTGGGTGAGCAATATTTACGGGATTTTCAGGACAACGAGAAGACCATCCCCACCATCCTCACCACTTCGCAGAAACTCTCGACCGGCGTGGATGCACGCAATGTGCGCAACATCGTACTGCTGCGGCCGATCAATTCGATGATCGAGTTCAAGCAGATCATCGGGCGCGGGACGCGGCTCTACGACGGCAAGGATTACTTCACGATCTATGATTTTGTGAAGGCGCACCATCACTTCAACGACCCGGAGTGGGATGGTGAACCGATCGAACCAGAACCGAAAGACGCTTGGCCGGAACCCGCGCCGCGCGTGCCCACCGAAGCACAACAACCGGAAGCGGAATACCAGAAGCGGCAGAAGGTCAAAATCAAACTCGCCGACGGCAAGGCGCGAACCATTCAGCACATGACAGCCACGAGTTTCTGGCACCCCGACGGCACACCGATGTCGGCACAGCAATTCATGGAGGCGCTGTTCGGCAAACTGCCCGAGTTTTTCAAAGACGAAGAAGAGCTTCGTACCTTGTGGAGCGCACCGGATACGCGTAAGAAGCTACTTGAAGGCCTTGCCGAAAAAGGTTTCGGCAAAGATCAACTGACCGAAATGCAGAAGATCATCGACGCGGAGAAAAGCGACCTGTTCGACGTGCTAGCGCATGTGGCATATGCCTTAGCACCGCTCACTCGAGAGAAACGCGCAACCCAGGCGATGTCGATTATCGGTACGCACTTCAATAGCAAGCAGCAGGGCTTCCTTAACTTCGTGCTATCCCATTACGTCAGCATCGGCGTGGAAGAACTCGACCAAGCAAAGCTGACGCCGCTGCTACGCTTGCGGTATCGCGACTCGCTTGCGGATGCCGTGGACGATCTTGGCAAGCCGGAGGAAATTGGTAAGGTGTTCGTTGGCTTTCAGAAGTACCTTTATCAGCCGACGGCTTGATCGAAGCAGACAAACCCAGGGCGGACACTCATCTCGAAAGCCGATTGATGCGCCTATTCATCTAATCGCCCATGCCGCCAAACCCACGGCGGGGTTGGGTTGTTGCTGTTCCAAAAACCTAGCCGATGAATTTTTGCGTTGAACTCCGCTTGCCGATAGTTAGTTTGTGTTTGCACGGTTAGCCCGGCGGCGTTTTGCCAATACCACCACGCCATGCCGATACGAATTTGTTCTAGGCCAATGTCTTTGCCGTCGACGCTTACGGCGCAGATCTCGTGCGGCAATCGGCCGGCCTTGTTGCAATTTGCCGTGGCTTGCTGGTCTAGCGCCAAGGCGGCGAGGCTGGTCTTTGCTTGCTGGCCGAAAGCTTGTGCTAATTCCGGTGCGTCTATTCCCGCCAAACTGATTTGGTGTTCCCGGTTCAGCGCATCCAGTAGCGTTAGGGTATCGCCATCGGCAATGCTTATCACCCGGCCAGTAATCATTTCGGCATGCGCTGGTGAAAATAATATTCCGCAGAATGCGAAGGCCGCGATTCCGATTCGCTTGCAGATATCTTCCATCTTCTTGCCTTTCATTTTTTAGCTCGCGAATCCCGTCACGGTGGGAACCGTGCCTTGCGCCGCCGGAGAGGGGTGCGATTTAGTGGGTGCATGTTAATATTACGCTTTCACCAAATCCCATGCTTATGTCCTTCTTCCGTCGCTGGCGCTACGGCGTTCTGCTTGTTCTGTTCACCTTGGCCTGGTTCAGCAATCTGCAGTACGCCCATTTGGTGAAGCCAGACGAGGGCCGCTATGCGGAAATTCCGCGTGAAATGGCCGCCACCGGCGATTGGCTCACGCCGCGCTTGAACAACATCAAGTATTTCGAAAAACCCGCCTTGCAATATTGGGCCACCGCTGCCGCCTTTAAGGTGTTCGGCGAGCACGAGTGGACTGCCCGCTTGTGGCCGGCGCTGTGCGGATACCTGGGCGTACTGCTCGCGTTCTTTGCCGGGCGCAGATTGTTTGGCGCGCAAGCGGGACTGTATTCGGCGTTGGTGTTGGGCAGTAGTTTCTTGTGGGTGTTCATCGGCCACATCAACACGCTGGATATGGGGCTGAGCTTTTTTATGATGATTACCCTCGCAGGTTTTCTCATCGCACAAACCAGCAACGCCGCCCGCACCACGCGCACGGCCATGCTTAGCGCTTGGGCGGCGATGGCCTTAGCGGTGTTAAGCAAGGGGCTGATCGGCATTGTCCTGCCGGGTGCGGTGTTGGTCGTGTATAGCCTAGTGCAACGCGATTTCGCGCTGTGGCGGCGGCTGCATATTGCGGCGGGCTTAGCGCTGTTTTTGCTGATCAGCGCGCCGTGGTTTATTGCGGTGTCGCTCGCCAATCCGGAGTTCGCGCAGTTCTTTTTTATCCATGAACATTTTGCGCGCTTTCTCACCAAGGTGCATGGGCGTTTTCACCCCTGGTATACCTTTATCCCGATTCTTGCGCTCGGCCTGATGCCTTGGTTGCTGAGTTTTACCCCGGCCATGCTGCAAGGCTGGCGCGCGCAAGCGCCGGCAAAGGCGTTTCAGCCGCGGCGGTTTTTGTGGTTGTGGGCAGTGGTGATTTTCTTGTTCTTCAGTGTTTCTGATTCCAAGCTGCCACCGTATATCTTGCCGATTTTTCCGGCGCTGGCCTGGTTGATCGGCGATTACCTCACGCGTGTTTCAGCGCGCGCACTGCGCTGGCAATTGCTGTTTACCTTCGTATTGGGCGCGGTGGTCACGGCCGGGGTGGTGATTAAATATGGCGATTTCCCTGATCCGGTCACGCCCGCGCCGCTGTATGCTGCTTATGCGCCGTGGCTGCTTGCCGCCGCCGTGATCTGGCTCGCGGGGGTGCTGGCGGGCATTTGGTTCTGCCAGCGCCAGCGCATCGAGGCCGCGGTAATTTCGGTCGCTGTCGTGGGTTTAATCAGCACGCAATTAATCTTGGCGGGACATGATGCCCTCTCGCCCTCCAGTTCGAGTTATGATTTCGCCCAACAACTCAAACCGCAACTCAAGGCCGACACCCCTTTTTATTGCCTGCAAATGTACGATCAAACTCTGCCCTTCTACCTTCAGCGCACTTGCATCCTAGTGGCACACCAGGATGAGATGGCGTTTGGCTTGGAACAAGAACCGCACAAATGGATTCCCACCGAAGCGGAATTTCTTGCCAAACGCGCACAACTGCACGGCGCGGTCGTGCTGATGCCGCCCGATAAATACGATCAACTCGTTGCGCAACATGTGCCGATGAAACTGCTGGTGCGCGACACGCGGCGCGTTGCCGCGAGCCTGGAGTAAACACAGTATGACCTTCCTGAGTTGGAGTTTGATCTTCACTGGCGTATTTCTGAACGCCGCCGCACAACTGCTGCTCAAGGCCGGCACCAATGCCATCGGCCAATTCGCATTTAGTAAAGCCAATATTTTGCCGGTGGGCTGGCAGCTCGTCACCGAGCCGCATATTTTTGGCGGCATGGTGTGCTACGCGGTGAGCTTGGTGGTGTGGATCATGGCGCTGTCGCGGGTTGACGTGAGCATCGCCTATCCCATGCTCTCGGTGGGCTATGTGCTGAATGCGCTCGCCGCTTGGTATTTCTTCGGTGAAGCGGTCAGCATCATGCGCTTGGCCGGAATTGGCATCATCATCCTCGGCACCTTCATCGTGGCACGCAGCGCATGAGTTTTCTGCCCTTTACCCGGCCCACTATCGACGAGGCCACCATCCAGAGTGTGGCCGAAGTACTGCGCTCAGGCTGGATCACCACTGGGCCGAAGTGCCGCGAGTTCGAAGCGGCATTGTCGCAGCACTGCGGCGGCCGCACGGTGCGCGCCTTCAGTTCCGGCACGGCCACACTAGAAGTGGCGCTGCGCCTGGCTGATATCGGCCCGGGTGATGAAGTCATCACCACGCCTTTATCTTGGGTGGCGACTGCGAATGTGATTCTCACCGTGGGTGCGCGACCGGCGTTTGTGGACATTGATCCGCTGACCCGCAATATCGATCTGAGCAAAGTAGAAGCCGCCATCACCCCACGCACCAAAGCCATCATGCCGGTCGATCTGGCCGGGCTGCCGGTGGATCGCGACCGCTTATATGCCATCGCGCAACAGCATGGCCTGCGCGTGATCGAAGACGCCGCGCAATCTTTCGGCGCCAACTGGAAGGGCAAACCGATCGGCAGTTTCGGCGATTTCGTTTCTTTCAGTTTTCACGCCAACAAAAATCTCACCACCGGCGAGGGCGGCGCGCTGGTGCTGCCCGACGCGAACCTCGCGCCGCTCACAGAGCAACTGCGCTTGCAAGGCGTAGTGCGCCATCCCGACGGTGAGATGAGCGTGGACGTGGTGGGCGGCAAAAGCAATCTCACCGACATCGCCGCCGCCATCGGCTTGGGGCAATTGCCGCATCTGGCCGCGTTCACCGCCCAGCGGCGTGCATTGGCGCGCGCTTATTTCGATAGTCTCGATCCCACTCTGGGCTATACGCTGCCGGTCGCCGATTTCACGCAGAGCAATTGGCATATGTTCCAAATCCTGCTGCCCTTGGAACGCATGAGCATTTCGCGCGGCGAATTCATCGCGCGCATGAAGGAACGCGAAATCGGCGTCGGCGTGCATTATCCCGCCATGCATTTGTTCAATATCTTTCGCCAAATCGGTTACCGCGAAGGCGATTTCCCGCAGGCGGAGGCAGTGGGACGTAGGATTGTCAGTCTGCCGCTATTCCCCGCCATGACCCTGCAAGATGTGTCGCGCGTGTGCACGGCCATCAGCGCAGTTCTCAAGGAAACTCAACGATGAGCGCACCGCTAGTCTCGGTTATTATTCCCGTCTACAACGAGGAAGAAGGCTTGCCCTCCCTATTCGCGCGCCTCTATCCGGCGCTCGATGCGCTGGGCCACAGCTACGAAATCATTTTCATCAACGACGGCAGCCGCGACCGTTCCGCCGCGCTGTTGCGTGAGCAGTTCCAGCAGCGGCCGGATGTCACGCGCGTGATTCTGCTCAACGGCAATTTCGGCCAGCATATGGCGATCATGGCCGGCTTCGAGCGTAGTCGCGGCCAGCGCATCGTGACCCTGGATGCCGATCTACAAAACCCCCCTGAGGACATCATCAAGCTCGTCGCTAAGATGGACGAAGGTTATGACTATATCGGCTCGATCCGCCGCCTGCGTCAAGACCGCTGGTGGCGGCGCAAAGCCTCGCGCGCCATGAACTGGCTGCGCGAGCGCATCACCAAAGTCAAAATGACCGATCAAGGCTGCATGATGCGCGCCTATGATCGCACCATCATCGATGCGATCAACCATTCGCAAGAAGTCAACACCTTCATCCCCGCGCTCGGCTTTACCTTCGCTCGCAATCCGGTAGAAATCGAAGTCGGCCACGAAGAGCGTGCCGCGGGCGAGTCGAAGTACTCGCTGTATAAACTCATCCGCCTGAATTTTGATTTGATGACCGCCTTCTCCAGCATGCCGCTGCAAATATTTTCACTGTTCGGTATGGCGATCTCGCTATTGTCGGCGCTGTTCTTCGTGTTCCTGGTGATCAGGCGCTTGATCGTGGGCCCGGAAGCCGAAGGTCTGTTCACCTTGTTCGCGCTGATGTTCTTCTTAATCGGCATCGCGCTGTTTGGCATCGGGCTCTTGGGTGAATACGTCAGCCGCATCTACGAACAAGTGCGGCGGCGGCCGCGCTACTTGGTGCAAGCAGTATTGGAGCAAGTGCAAGAATGAGCACTGCGGTCGTGTTTGCTTATCATAACGTCGGCGTGCGCTGCTTATCGGTGCTACTGGCGCAGGGCGTGCGCGTGCCGCTGGTGGTGACCCACGCAGACAATCCGCAAGAAACCATTTGGTTCGGCAGCGTGGCGCAACTCGCCGCCGAACACGATATTCCCACGCTCACCCCGAATGATCCGAACGACCCCGAATTCGTGGCGCGCGTGCGTGCACTGGCGCCGGATTTTTTGTTCTCGTTTTACTATCGCAACATGCTGCAAGCACCCCTGCTCGCCACCGCGCAGCGTGGCGCGCTGAATATGCACGGCTCGCTACTGCCCAAGTATCGCGGACGCGTGCCGGTGAATTGGGCGGTATTGCACGGCGAAACTGAAACCGGCGCATCGCTGCACTATATGGACATCAAACCTGATGCCGGTGATTTGGTCGACCAGCAAGCGGTGCCGATTTTGCCCGACGACACAGCGGCGGACGTATTCCGCAAAGTGAACTGTGCGGCGGAAATCGTCTTGCATCGCAGCCTACCTGGGCTGATTGCGAGAACAGCGCCGCGCACGCCACTGGATTTACGACTGGGTTCTTACTTCGGCGGGCGTAAGGCCGAAGATGGCCGCATCGATTGGACCCAGCCGGCGCAAGTCATCCACAATCTGATCCGCGCCGTAGCGCCGCCCTACCCCGGCGCATTCACAACGCTGGCAGGTAAGCCGCTGCGTATCCTAAAAAGCCGGCTGGCGCCGGAGCGCACAGTGCGCTCGACTGCCCCTTTATTCTATTGCGATGCGGCCCACTGTTACGCCGACTGCGCCGATGGCCGGGTATTAGTTATTCTGCAAGCGCAACTTGATGGCGCCCCATTGACCCCCGCCACGTTCGGCGGCGCCGCAATACCGCTCGGCGGCGGCTGATCTATCCTTTATAATCGCGGTTTTCCCCAAAAAACTATCATGAAAAAAGTCCTCATTCTCGGCGTCAACGGCTTCATCGGCCACCACCTTTCCAACCGCATCCTCGCCACCACCGATTGGGAAGTGTATGGCATGGACATGCAAAGCGACCGCGTCGCCGAGCATATGTCCAACCCGCGCTTTAATTTTTTCGAAGGTGATATCACCATCAACAAAGAGTGGATCGAGTACCACGTCCGCAAATGCGATGTGGTGTTGCCGCTGGTGGCCATTGCCACCCCCGCCACTTATGTTAAAGAACCGCTCAAGGTATTCGAACTCGATTTCGAAGCCAACTTGCCCATCGTTCGCCACTGCGTGAAGTACGGTAAGCGCGTGTTGTTTCCGTCCACTTCCGAAACCTACGGCATGTGCGATGACGCGGAATTCGATCCGGAAGCCTCGAATATGGTTTATGGCCCGATCAACAAACCACGCTGGATTTACGCTTGCAGCAAGCAACTGATGGACCGCGTGATTTGGGCCTACGGCATGCAAGGCGCGCTGGATTTCACCTTGTTTCGCCCCTTCAACTGGATCGGCGCTGGGCTGGACAGCATCTTTACCGCTAAGGAAGGCAGCTCGCGCGTGATTACGCAATTTCTCGGCCACATCGTGCGCGGCGAAGACATCAAGCTGGTGGACGGCGGCACGCAAAAACGCGCCTTCACTTATATCGACGATGGCATCGACGCGCTGATGAAAATCATCGCCAACAAAGATCAAGTCGCCAGCGGCCAGATCTACAATATCGGCAACCCAGTCAATAATTTCTCGGTGAAAGAACTGGCCAAGATGATGCTGGACTTGGCCATGAGCTACCCCGAGTATCGCGACACCGCCGCCAAAGTGAAAACGGTGGAGACCACCTCTGGCGCGTATTACGGCAAAGGCTATCAGGATGTGCAAAATCGCGTGCCGAAAATTACCAATACCATGAACGATCTAAACTGGAAACCGCACGTGACCATGCAAGACGCACTCAAGCATATCTTCGACGCCTATAAGAATCAGGTAGACGAAGCACGTAAGCTAGTGGAGTAAAGTCTTCTCAACGCAAAGGACGCGAAGGAACGCAAAGGAAACCCAAGCTTTACTTCGCGAACCTTTGCGTCCTTTGCGTTGAATGCTTTTGATCTTGCCCTGCTACCCTCCGCGGCAAAATACCAACGATGAAACTGGCACTAAAAATCGACGTCGACACTTACCGTGGCACTCTTGAAGGGGTGCCGCGCTTGGTGGACTTGCTGCAACGCCACAATGTTCAGGCGACCTTCCTCTTCAGTCTCGGCCCGGACCACACCGGACGCGCCATCAAGCGCGTATTCCGCCCCGGGTTTCTTGGCAAAGTCCGGCGCACCTCCGTTACCTCGCACTATGGCTTCAAGACCCTGTTATACGGCACGCTCCTGCCCGGCCCCGACATCGGGCGGCGTTGTGCCGATGTGCTGCGCGGCGTGCGCGATGCCGGGTTCGAGGTAGGCATACATTGCTACGATCATGTGCGCTGGCAAGATCATGTGGCCGATGCCAACGCCGAGTGGACAGCAACAGAAATGCGCAAGGCGGCAGAACGATTTTCGGAGATATTCGGTGAACCCGCACGCGTGCATGGCGCCGCAGGTTGGCAAATGAACCAACATGCGCTGCGGCTCGAGCAGCGCATGGGCTTTCGCTATTGCTCGGATACCCGCGGCAGCACACCCTTCATCCCGATTTGGAATGCCGAAATCATCGCCTGCCCACAGTTGCCGACGACCTTGCCGACGCTGGACGAACTCATTGGCGCAAATAGCGTCACGGAAAACAATGTCGTCTCCCATTTGCTTAAGATGACCGAAAATCCAGCGCCCACCGGCCATGTTTATACCTTACATGCGGAATTGGAAGGCATGAAACTCGCCCCGCTATTCGAGCAATTGCTCGAAGGCTGGAAAGCGCAAGGTTATACCTTAGCCACGTTAGCAGAATATTTTTCCGCGCTGGATAGCGCACAACTCCCGCATCACGAAGTGGTTATGGCAACCCTACCCGGCCGCAGCGGCACGCTGGCGTGTCAAGGGCCAAAGTTTCTCGCATAAAAATGTCACACGAATCGGCTTGCCAAGCGCGGCGATTTTGACAACAATGGGAGCATGATCCAGTTACAAAGGTTATACCGGCAAGATGCTCAATCAACCTCTTGCTGATTTCGAACTGCCGGCCACCGGCGGCAAGACTTTCAAGCTCAGCCAATACCCGCGCAAGCGCCTCGTTATCTATTTTTACCCCAAAGACAACACGCCCGGCTGCACCACCGAGAGCATGCAGTTTCGCGACCACTACGCGGAATTTCAGCAATTGGGCTGCGATATTGTCGGCATCTCGCGCGACAGTATCAAATCGCACGAAGGCTTCAAGGCCAAATTGTCACTGCCCTTCGATTTGTTAAGCGATACCGAAGAAACCGCGTGCCAATTGTTCGGCGTCATCAAGCTGAAAAATATGTATGGCAAGCAAGTGCGTGGTATCGAGCGCAGCACCTTCATCATCGACCAGAAAAGCGTGCTGGTGAAGGAATGGCGTGGCGTCAAAGTGCCGAACCATGTACCGGCCGTGTTGGATTTTATCAAAACCCTTTAACCCATCGGAGACGCCCACTCATGGCTCAGAAGCGCACTACCCCCAAGCAGCAAGTCGCGCTCACCAAGTTATTCGTTCTCGACACCAATGTGCTGATGCACGACCCCTCCAGCTTACTGCGCTTCGAAGAGCACGACATCTATCTGCCGATGATGACGTTGGAGGAATTGGACAACAATAAAAAGGGCATGACCGAGGTCGCGCGCAACGCCCGTCAAGCCAGCCGCTTCCTGGATCAAATCGTCAGCGACCCGCAAGCGAATATGGAGCAAGGCATCACGCTCGCCCCACACAGCGGCGGTGCCGCCACCGGGCGCCTATTCATCCAGACTTACGCCATCAACAGCGAGCTGCCGGCGGCGTTACCGAGTTATAAGGGCGATAACCAAATCCTCGGCGTGATGTTGCATTTGCAGCGCGAGTTTGCCAAGCGCCAAGTCATCCTGGTGTCGAAAGACATCAATATGCGCATCAAGGCGCGTGCCCTGGGATTCTCCGCAGAAGATTATTTCAACGACAAGGTGTTGGAAGATACCGACCTGCTGTATAGCGGCACGCGCCAACTTACCGATGATTTCTGGGACAAGCACGGCAAGGGTATGGAATCGTGGCAAGAGAATACCCGCACCTTTTATCGCATCAAGGGCCCGCTGTGCCGCGAACTGCTGATTAACGAATTCGTGTACCAAGAAGGCGCGCAACCCTTGTATGCGCAGGTACGCGAACAGGTCGGGAATGGTGCGGTACTGGAGACGATTAAAGACTTCACCCACGCCAAGAACAATATCTGGGGCATTACGGCGCGCAATCGCGAGCAGAATTTCGCGCTGAATCTGCTCATGAATCCGGACATTGATTTCGTCACGCTATTAGGCCAGGCCGGCACCGGCAAAACCTTGCTCACGCTCGCGGCGGGGCTAACGCAGGTGTTGGAGGACAAGCGTTACAACGAGATCATCATGACCCGCGTCACCGTGCCGGTGGGCGAAGATATCGGTTTTCTGCCCGGCACCGAAGAAGAAAAAATGACGCCGTGGATGGGCGCCTTGGAAGATAACCTCGACGTGCTCAACAAAACCGACGATTCCGCCGGCGAATGGGGCCGCGCCGCAACCCAAGATTTAATTCGCTCGCGGATTAAAATTAAATCGCTCAACTTCATGCGCGGCCGCACCTTCCTCAATAAATTTCTCATCATCGATGAAGCGCAAAACCTGACGCCGAAGCAGATGAAAACGCTCATCACCCGCGCCGGCCCGGGCACGAAAGTGATTTGCCTGGGCAACATCGCCCAAATCGACACCCCGTATTTGACCGAGGGCAGTTCCGGTTTAACCTATGTGGTGGATCGCTTCAAAGGCTGGCTGCACAGCGGCCATGTGACGCTCATGCGCGGCGAGCGGTCGCGCTTGGCGGATCATGCGGCGGAGGTGTTGTAAAACCGAGAATGCGTTTGCGGCGGCCTAAACCGTATCTCGTAGCACCTCATAGTGCTTGCGAAATACGGTTTCTAATGCGTCGATCACTTCTCCTGCCGATTTTCCCATGACCAAATGTTGCGTCATGTATTCAGAAATCTCATGCAGCATCTTGCTGTGATCGAGCATCGGGTAAGTGGCGCGTAAGCGCTTTATGGCGTGAACCACTTTTTCCTCGTCGGGACGGGGAATGGATTCGGGATCACCGATTTCACACGGTATTTCGACCGCGCGGGCAGCCAGAAATTCGGCGAAAGAAAATAACGTGTCTTGCTGCTCGGGTGGCAAAGCGCGGAATAGGCGCAGCAGATCTTTCTCATCGCGCTTCATTTCGCGACCCGCCAGCTCACGATTGCCGCGGCTCTTTCAAGGTACTCACCACACAATCAAGGAAGGTTTGCAGCAAGCGGGAGCGAAACTTTTCCTTAGGGTATACCAATGATAAGGGCCGATTTAAACGTGGATTCAAGGTCACGGCGATGAGATCGCCCAATTTGACTTCTTTGAGTATCGTGGCGCGCGACACGATGGCGATGCCCAGCCCCGCTTCCACCGCACCCTTGATGGCTTCGCGGCTGCCCAATTCCATGGTGATATGTAAATCTTCCGGCTGCACGCCGTTTTGCCGGAAATAATCATCCACCACTTCGCGCGTGCCGGAGCCGGACTCGCGGCTCACATAGGGTAATTCGGCCAATTGCGCCGGCGTAATCGACGCGTATTTGGCTACTTGGTGTTTAGGCGAACAAATCGCCACCAAATCATCTTCGCAGCACACATGCGAGGTGAGTTGCGGATGGTGCGAGGGCGATTCGATCAAGCCGACATCCAGGGTGTGGTCGGCCACCTTGAATTCGATGGTTTCGGAATTGGCCACCGTCAGCCGCGCATGCACATGCGGGTATTGCGCTTTAAAGTCACCCAGCAAACGCGGCAGCATGTATTCAGCGATGGTGGTGCTGGCGCCAACCAACAGGGTGCCAGAGACTTGGCCGGTCAACTCTCCCAAGCGGGTTTCCATTTCGCCGTTGAGATTCAGAATACGCTCGGCATACTCGAGCGCGACCTCTCCGGCGGCCGTAAGGGTGATTTTACTGTGGCTGCGCTCAAACAAGCGGGTATTGAAATGCTCTTCGAGTTGCTTCACCTGAAACGTGACGGCAGGCTGGGTCATATACAGCAATTCGGCGGCTTTGGTGAAGCTTAACTGCTTCGCCACGGTATAAAATACTTGGAGCCTGCGGTCCGCCATTTTTTAAAGAATCCGGAAGGTCGTGGTTAAATCGGGAAGGACTGGAATTTAAACATATTTACGCCGCGCTGGATAGTCTCGGCGTGCAACGCATTCACGGTGGCCGCGGTATATGTGGTATAAAAGCACTTTGCAGTTGTGGTGAGATATTTTATCTTGCCTCAGAATTATTCCATCTGAATGACTCGCGGTTTCTACATCATTATGGCGGCGCAGTTTTTCTCCGCGCTCGCCGATAACGCGCTCCTCATCGCCGCCATTTCGCTGCTGATCGATGTTCTGCATCGGCCGGATTTTTCGCCGCTATTGAAATTTTATTTCACCATTTCGTATGTGCTCTTAGCGCCATTCGTGGGTGCGTTCGCCGATTCGATGCCGAAAGGCCGGGTCATGTTCATCAGCAACAGCATTAAAATCGTCGGGTGCTTATTATTGCTGTTCAAAGTCCACCCCTTGCTCGCCTATGGCATTGTCGGCTTGGGCGCGGCAGCCTACTCGCCGGCGAAATACGGCATTCTCACTGAACTATTGCCGGCGAAGCACTTGGTACTAGCGAATGCATGGATCGAAGGCCTCACCGTGGGCGCCATTATTCTCGGCACCGCAGTCGGCGGGATATTGATTAACCCCCATGTCAGCAGTCTCCTGGCCTTGATCGACATCCCCGGGATAGACACCGGGATCAACACGCCGCCGGAAATGGCGATCTCGGCTATCGGCTTTTTCTACGTGCTTGCTGCAGGGTTCAATTTGTTTGTTCCCAACACCGGAGTGGATCATAAACCGGTTCATCGCAACCCCTGGTATTTGGTGCGCGATTTCACCCATTGTATGAAACTCCTGTGGAGCGACAAGCTGGGGCAAATTTCTCTGGCCGTCACAACGCTATTCTGGGCCGCTGGCGCGACGCTGCAATTCATCGTGCTGGATTGGGCTAAAACGGCCATGCATTTACCCCTCGACAAGGCGTCGATGCTGCAAGGCGTGGTCGCGTTTGGCGTGGCCGCTGGAGCTGTTCTCGCGGCGCGCATGGTGCCCATTCAACAATCGATGAAAGTGCTGCCGGTGGGCGCCTTGATGGGCGTGTTTGTGATTGCGATGATTGGCGTAAACTCGATGCCTATCGCCCTCATTTTAATGACGCTCATCGGCGCGGCGGCAGGGTTTTTCGTCGTGCCAATGAATGCCCTGCTACAACACCGGGGACATATTCTCGTTGGCGCCGGGCATTCGATCGCGGTTCAGAACTTCAACGAGAACGCCGGTATCTTGGTCATGGTCGGCACCTACTATCTACTGTTGCAAGCAGACGTCTCGGTCAATGGCGTAGTGGTGATCTTCGGCTTGTTTGTTACCGCCACCATGCTCATGGTCATGAATTGGCACCGCTGCAACGTGACGCGTCATGGGGTGGAAATTGAAAAGCTGATGGACGTGGCGCGTAACAGCTCCCATCCCTGATTCGCAGTTTAAATTAGAGCACAACCGGCTGGTCAGAGAGCTCATTGGCGGCACTATCCGTAGCCGGAAAATGCATCGCTAACTGCACGCCGATCTCCCGAAGACCTTCCTGCACGCCCACTTCGAACGCGCCGCGCCGAAACGCTTCCTGCATCTGCCGGCAAATACGGGACCATAGCGCTTGGCCCAGCTTCGCTTCGATGCCGCGATCGGCGACGATTTCAACTCGCCGTTCGGCGAGCAAAAGATAAACCAGCACACCATTGTTATGCTCGGTATCCCAAACGCGCAGTTGGCTAAACACCTCGTGTGCGCGGACGCGCGCTGTTTTGCCGCGCAGCAATGGTATCAAATCGAGATTAGCTTCCACCGCAAAGCGAATCTGGCCGCTATGCAGCCGTTCCGATGCGGCAATCTCTTGTTCGATCGCATGCAGCACAGAGCGAGTAAAAATCTGCCGCAGGCGCCAGGGGAAAAACAATAGATGTCGGATTATCCGTCGCATATTCACCGCGCTCCTACCAGTTGCCCGAGGCGCCACCGCCGCCGCCCATACCCCCGCCACCGCTGAAACCACCGCCGCTGAACCCGCCACCGCCGCTACTCCAGCCGCTACCCCCGCCCCAGCCGCCGAATCCCCCGCCGCCGCCGCCGAGTAGCACAAAGATAAACGCAATGATGGCGCCGGCGCCGGCAAACAAGATCGAGCCTATCATCAGCCACAGCGCGACGCCCACGATGGCGCTGGCGATCCCGGCACCGAACAAATGTCCGAACAAGGTGCGCAGAAAACCGCCAATGATTAACACGCCGAATAATAAGAAGGGGAAGAATTGCTCGATCGAAGACGCGGAAACTTCTTTTGCGCGAGGCGGCGGCGGCAAAGGTTCGCCATCCACTAAGCGCGTCAGCCGTGATACGCCGGCGTCGATACCGCCAAAAAAATCGCCGCGCTTGAACAAGGGCGCAATATCCTCGGCGACAATGCGTTTGCCAATGGCATCGGGAATAACGCCTTCCAAACCATATTGCGTTTCAATGCGCAGCTGGTGGTCGTCTTTCGCCACCAGCAGCAGCGCGCCGTCGTCGATCCCTTTGCGCCCCAGTTTCCACTCATCGAGTACACGCCGCGCGTATTGCTCGATGGTTTCCGGCTGCGTGGTCGGCACGATCAGCACTGCGATTTGCGCGCCTTTGCGCGCCTCAAGCTCGGCGAGCGCCTGTTCGAGGGATTGCTGTTGCTGCGGACTCAGCGTTTGCGTAAGGTCGGTGACGCGCGCCTTGAGCGGTGGTATCGGCACCTCGGCATGCACCGGCGCTAAAGCAATGCCACACAACAAAGCCAGAGCCAGTAAGCCGCGCCCCACGCCGAAACGCTTCATGCACATCGCCGCTTACCGTGCCGGCGCAGAGCCGAAATCGACTTGAGGCGCCTTGGATATTTCTTTTTCGTTCTCCACCGTAAAGTTGGGTTTCACCGTAAAACCGAACATCTTGGCCGTCAGGTTTCCAGGGAATTGCCGCACCGTGGTGTTATAGGTTTGTACCGATTGAATATAGCGGTTACGCGCAACCGTGATACGATTTTCCGTACCCTCTAGCTGTGCCTGTAAATCACGGAACAGGCCATCTGCCTTCAATTGCGGATAATTTTCGGACACCACCATCAAGCGCGACAAGGCGCTGCCAAGCTGACCTTGAGCCGCCTGAAATTTCTGAAACGCCTGGGGGTCGTTGATCAACTCCGGTGTCGCTTGCAATTGGCCGACCTTGGCGCGCGCCTGCGTCACCTGAATCAACACGTCTTTTTCGTGCGCGGCATAACCCTTCACCACATTGACCAGATTCGGCACCAGATCGGCGCGGCGCTGATATTGATTCAACACCTCGGCCCAGCTGGCTTTGATCTGCTCGTCTTGCGATTGCAGCGT
The DNA here is from genome assembly GCA_025361165.1 of Betaproteobacteria bacterium. Lineage (GTDB taxonomy): Bacteria > Pseudomonadota > Gammaproteobacteria > Burkholderiales > Thiobacteraceae > RBG-16-58-11. The sequence goes on from JANYAU010000161.1 coordinate 23,138, forward strand.
GTTATAGCCACAGCCGCTCAGAGACAATAAAGCCAACAATGAAAACACCGCCAGAAACAGTCGTCGAAACATCGCATACTCCTCGGTTAGGAAGGAAGGTGGGAATTAAATGGGGGTGCGCTCAGCGCTTTGCAAGTCCTGCATAGTGCGCTTAATAAAACACAAATCTTCCCAGGCTTTTGCCTTGTCCATCAAACTGCGCAGCAGATAGGCCGGATGATAAGTCACGATGAGCGGCCGGCCATGATAATTCAACACTTGGCCGCGCAGGCTGGCGATGCTTGCGTCGCGCCCCAGCAGCCGCACCGCCGCGACTTTGCCCAACGCCACAATCAACTTGGGCGCGAGGAGGTCGATCTGGCGGTCGAGAAAAGGTGCACACGCCGCCGCCTCGGCGGGTTCCGGATTGCGATTGCCCGGTGGCCGGCATTTGACGACGTTGGCGATATAGACGCGTTCACTGCGGTTAAGACTGATGCTGGCGAGCATATTGTCCAAAAGCTTGCCTGCCTGGCCGACGAAGGGCTCGCCTTGCATATCCTCTTCTGCCCCCGGAGCCTCACCCACGAATAGCCAATCTGCTTGCTCGTCACCAACGCCAAATACGGCTTGGGTGCGCTTTTCGTGTAAGGGACAAAGCGTACACGTGGCGACGGTTTGTTTGAGTTGCGCCCAGTCCATTTGCGCAACTTCAATTACCGTCGCGCTCGCGCCCTCGCTCGCAGGCGAGGGTGCGAGCGCGACGGGTTCACGCTCGCGCCACAGCGGCGATAAATTTAACTCGGCGAGCCAATCCTGCGATAGCGGCTTCATAAGGCCAGCCCCATCAAGAGCGCGTCCTCGCGTCCATCGTGTGCCGGATAATAGGCTCGGCGCGTGGCGATTTCATTGAAACCGATGTCTTCGTACAAACGCCGCGCAGACACATTCGATGGCCGTACTTCCAGGAACATCATCTGTGCCCGATACTCGCGCGCGACTTTGATCAAGTGCTGCATCAGCCGCCGTCCCAGCCCTTGGTGCTGCCAGTCCTGACCGATGGCGATGTTGAGCACATGCGCTTCATCCACCGCCAGCATCAACACGGCATAGCCGACGGTAATCGAGCCGAACTCGCAGATCCAGCAGCTATAGCCCGCATTGAGCGAGTCGGTGAAGTTACCTGTCGTCCACGGATAAGCATACAGCACGCGTTCGATCGACATGATCACCGCCACGTCCTGTTTATTCATAGGACGAAATGAAAAAGCTTGATTGAGTACGGCGCTCATCGTTCCTTGGTTTTCAATGCGACTTTATCGCGAATATAAAGGGGCGCGGCTTCCCATGCGGGCACACCCTGGCCGTGCGCCAAGCGTTGCGCGCCTAGGCTTGCGATCTCGCGCGCATGGGGGAAGCGCTCATCCCAAATTTTACAGAGTTGTCCCGCGTAGTGTTGGCGCAATACCCCTTCGGCCACTTTGAAGCCGCTGCCGATGCCGGCCCAGTCCTCGCCTTCGAGCGCAGGCGCAGCTTGCGCCGCATACAGGCCGGGCGCGTGGATCTCGCGCCAATCGTTGTTCTCCCGCTCATACACGGCGTGATAAATCTCGTTCATCCGGGCATCGAGGCAAGCGATCACGCGTGGATGCTCGGCCTGTTCCGCCAACGCCAGCAAGGTCGGGATACCCGCCACCGGCAAGTCCGCGCCAAACGCCAAGCCTTGGGCAATGCCGCAGCCGATACGTATGCCGGTGAAGGAACCTGGCCCTTGGCCGAAAGCAATGCCGTCCAAGCTGCGTAAAGTCACGCCGGTGTCCGCCAAGAGCTCCCCCAGCATCGGCAATGTGAGTTCGGAATGGCGCTGCCCCGCATGCACCTCGCGGCTAATCATTTCGCCGTCGAGATACAGTGCGAGGGAGAGGTATTCGGTAGAAGTGTCCAGGGCTAAAACACGCATCCGGGCAATTATAAAGCCTGGCGCGCGTTTGCCCTAAATCCGAAGTTTGGCTTCTTCCGGTGTAAGCGGATCCGATTTCGTACCTTGATTAATCCGCTGGGCTTGCCGCAATGATTGCGACATCTCGACATATAAGCCTTTTCCCACGGCCCGCGAGCCATTAGCATAGAGGCTATGAATACTTCGCCGCACCGTCTATTGGTCGTGGATAACGACCGCCGGCTGCGCGACATGCGCATCGCCATTGCGCTCGCAATCTCTCTGGCATTGCATGTGGCAGTGCTTTTCATCAAGGTTTCCGTACCCGACGCAGGGCTTCTCCACCCAACGAATAGAGCGAGCTCGCGGCTCAATGTAACGCTGGCAAAACCTGCTGATTTTGCCAAGGCCACGCCGTTGCCGGAACATACCCAGGCCAAACCGTCGAAGCCCACGCCTAAGCAACCGGTCGCACACTTGAAACGCCAGACCGCAACCGTGGTCGAGCCTGCGAAAGTATGGACCCCGGCTGAGAAAGCCGAGATGAATCAGTTTCTCAACGAGCTTGGCGCGCCACCCAAACCACGTTCAGGTTCAGAGTTGGCGCAAAGAGCGCTCGCCATGGCCAGAAGCATGGTGTCTGAAGAAGATCGCGAAGCAGCGCAGAAGACGACGCAACAAATGATCGGCGCCAAGGTTGAGCCTTTCAGCCTAGAGCTGTATCTCGACGCATTGTTTCGCAAGATGAACCGCACTGCGGCGATGCTCAAGAACGAACACGGCGCCGATGGACTGCATGTCGCGACAGTGCAGATCGTGCTCAATCCAGACGGTTCCGTGAAAAGCTTCCGCGCACTGCAAGCCGCCGACCAGCAAGCCGAGATCGCCTACATCAAAGCCGTGGTTGAGCAAGCCGCGCCCTTCCCCGCTTTCCCGCCGGATATTCGCCGCGCGACCGGCTCGTTTAGCATCCAGATTTGTATTCTGCCGAACCGCTTTGCCGAGGGCAGCGGCCCGATGTTTTCGCGCATGTCTAAGGGCCAGAGCTGCCGGGAACCCGGTTAGCGGTGGTGCATTCGATTCGCGAGCACCCGCGGATTTCTTTGATGGGTTGCGGGTATAAAGTTAAGGGGGCGCCGCGCTTTTGGCGGGTACCTCTCGAATGCCGAGTTAAACCTGCTGTGCAGTAAGCCATGCGATGACCTCACGCGAATTATTATTAGGCGGGAAGACCGGATAGAAAACCTTCTGAATAAGGCCTCTAGTTGCAATGATTGTTAAACGTTTTATCAGGCATGTGCCCACATACTCAAAGGTTGGAAGTTTCAACGCGTTAGTTAAAGTAAATTGCCCGTCATTGAGCAACGCAAAGGGGAGGTGCAGCCTTGCATGGGCTTCTTGCTGGTCTTCCAAACGTTGCGCGCTCACACCAAACACCTCGACACCAAGCTGCTTCAACTCGGCATAAGAATCCCGAAAGGCACATGTTTGCGGCGTACATCCCCTGGCGCCGGGTATGTCATTCCAGCCGATAAGGGGCGAGCTATCAGGACGTCCCAGCATAGGGTAGAAATAAATAACCAGCGTGCCTGCATAAGCACTGAGATCTACGGTTTTACCTGCGGTGCTAATCAGTGAGACCGCAGGTAAAACACTTCCTAGCAAATGATCGCAGGCGCCGTCATCTAGTGGAACCGGTAAATTGGCAGGTAACGTGTGCAGGTCTTTTATCATTTTTCTATCCGGGGGCGATTGTTGCAGCTTGAACGTCGGCCATCATGGGCCGGAGAAAGCAAGCGAAGCGCCGCTTTCGACGGTCCCTTGCGAGGCGTGGTTAGGCCATTAGTGAGCACCACCGTGACAACTTTCGGCACTTCAGTATTACGGGGCGAATGTTCTTCCCTGCCGGCTCCCAAACGCCACGCTCCTCCTTTTGACTCGAGTAGTCGGGTCCTTTGATGAGGGCCGGATGTATTGAGTGCTGTTCTGTGTGAGGTACCTCTCTGGGCATGTACACGCAGGGAAAGAGCCCTGCGAACTTGCCGTGATGCCGGAAGCACCTGTTGAGAGTGGAGAAGAAGCCTTGCTGGTCCCGGTGACGGGTAAAGTCTATGCAGCGACTTTCAGTGGCTCGATCTTCTCAACCACTTTCTTTATCAACTTCTCTGCTTGGCGCAAATCATATTGCGCTTGCAGGTTGATCCAGAAGTCAGGGGTCGTGCCGAAGAAACGCGCCAGCCGCAAAGCCGTATCCGCGGAAATAGAGCGCTTACCGTGCACGATTTCATTGATACGGCGTGGCGGGACGCCGACCGCTTGGGCAAGCCGGTATTGCGACACGCCCAGCGGCCCTAAGAAATCTTCGTTCAAAATCTCGCCCGGATGGATATCGGAAAGCCGGCCCCGGCCAGCGATATCCGAAAAGTCGATCAGGCTCAGGTCTTCGCGCTTGATAGCTTTCATGCTTTGTTTATCTCCTAGTGATAATCGACGATCTCGACTTCGTGGGCATCCTTGCCGTCCCACCTGAAACAGATACGCCATTGATCATTGATGCGGATGCTCCATTGTCCTGCGCGGTCATGCTTCAACTGCTCAAGTCGATTACCCGGCGGCACACGCAGATCGGCGATATCTCGCGCTGCATCCAGTTGCAGGAGCTTCCGCAGCGCGGCTTTCTGCATTGGCCGTGGCAATGACAAGGCGGGCTTACCGGTAAAAATTGCCGCTGCCGGTTTATCTACAAAGCTCCTAATCATTTTATTATATTAACGGATGGCGTTATTAGCGTCAAGCTACTCGTCCACCATCACTTCAAACAATATCCGCTGCCAAGAGCTACGACCCGCATGCAAATTCACGATGCGGCCGGAGACTTTAATCCCTTTGTCCAGCAATTTGGCTACCGAGGCATTTCCCGCATGCGGCACGTAGCCGAGTTTTTCGCCGCGCCATTCCACACGCACAGCGTTCGGATCGTAGGCGTTATCCGCTTCACGCACTAAGGTGAGCGCGTCGCCCACTTTCAAATCGTCCCAAACCCGTTTCCCCGCATAGTATTGAAACCCCGCGACGGGCTGGGCGCCTAAGACCATGCGCACTTGCACCTCTGCTGCATGCAGCAACAGCGGCGCGAGGAGTAACGCGCTAATCGGCAGCGTGCGTAGCTTGCGCCAAAACGCCATTGAAGAAGGCCTCCACCTCACCGATCTCGCGTGTGCGCCGCATCGGCGGCAGGCTCTGCCAGATGCGCTTGCCGTAGGGCTTGCCGAGCAAGCGTGGGTCGCAGATCATCAACACGCCGCGATCAGTTTCGTCGCGAATCAAACGCCCCGCGCCCTGCTTGAGCGTGATCACCGCTTGCGGCAATTGATACTCCATAAAAGCGTTACGTCCCTCGGCATTCATTTTTTCGATACGCGCCGAAAGCACTGGGTCGTCGGGCACCGCGAATGGCAGACGATCGATGATGACCAGCGACAAGGCCGAGCCGCGCACATCCACGCCTTCCCAAAAGCTGTGCGACGCCACCAGCACCGCATTGCCCAACTTGCGGAAGCGTTCCAGTAATTCGGTGCGCGAGCCTTCACCTTGTAGCAGCAGTGGAAAATCGAGCTTGGCTTTTTCGAACGCTTCTTGTAGCAGCGCATGCGCCTCGCGCATGGCGCGCAAACTGGTAAACAGCAAAAACGCCCGCCCGCCGCTGGCTTGCAGCACGGGCAGCGCAGCTGCCACGACCGCCTGCGTGTAGCCATCGGTATTTGGTTCGGGCAGATGTTGCGGCACGTAGAGTAGCGCCTGGTTAGCATAGTCGAAGGGGCTGTCCCAATACGCGGTCTTGGCCGCGTCCAGTCCCATCTCTTCTTGGTAATGGCGAAAATCGCCGCGCACCGCCAAGGTGGCGGAAGTGAATATCCAAGCACGCGGTGTCGTATCGAGTTGCGTTTTGAAGGTCTCGGCGATGGAAAGCGGCGTGGTGTTGAGGTGTACTGCATGGTTGAACACTTCCACCCAGCGCACCGTATCGGTAGCCGTGGCCGCGCGCCAGTCGGCGAGCATGGCTCGCAAGTTTTGTGCGCGCCTCCAGCAATTTTCCAGCCCCGGCGCGCGCTCGGATTGCGATTCCAGCGCGTGCTCCAAATCGGTGAGTTTTTCTTTCAAGGTGGTCAGCGCTGGGGCGAACTGCTTGAAGCGTTCGGCGCGCTGCATCGGCAAACGTAAGCTTTCTTGCGGGAATGCCAGGCGCAAATCACGCACGGCTTTTTCCAGCGCGTTGGCGGCTTCGGGTAGCGGCGCAAAATCTTTGGCGTTGGTGATCCCTTCGGCCCGTGCATCGCGCGCCAACTCCATCAACTGCCCGCTGCTAACCGAGGTTCCAAAAAACAGCCCGGCGGTACTGGGTAATTGGTGCGCCTCGTCGAGGATGATGGTGTTGGCCGCGGGCAATAGCTCGGATACCCCTTCGTCTTTCAACATCGCGTCGGCGAAAAATAAATGGTGATTCACCACCACTACGTCCGCCGCTAAAGCTTGCTTGCGCGCGGCCATCACAAAACACTCTTTGTATTCGCTGCAATCCTGGCCCAAACAATTGTCGCGGGTCGAGGTGGCATAGGCCCATACGCTGGCATTCTCCGGCACATCGACGCAGCCCGTTTTGTCCCCGCTCGCTGTGGTTTCGGCAAAACGCACAATATTTTGCAAATAGTGCACATCTTCTTTGTGGTACAGACGCGCATCGATCTGCGCGTGCGCCAAGTGATAGCGGCACACATAATTGGCGCGGCCTTTCAACATCGCCACCGTGACCGGTAGCTTGAGCGCATCACGCACCGCCGGAATATCGCGCAGGAACAGTTGGTCTTGCAGCGTCTTGGTGCCGGTGGAGATGACGACTTTACCGCCGGCGAGCAATGCCGGTACGAGATACGCCAGTGTCTTGCCGGTACCGGTACCGGCCTCGACCACGAGTTTTTCTTGGGCGCGAATCGCGAGCAAAATTGCCTCGGCCATCTCGATCTGCTGCGGACGTAAGCGGTAACCGGGAATGCTTTGGGCGAGAACGCCTTGCGCGGAGAAAAGGGTTTGGAGATCAGGCATCGGAGTTGGGTGCGAGTTTAGCACAGGCGAGATGTGCTTTTAGAAACGCATTATCACCACGGAGTACCCAGAGGACACGGAGGAAAAACATGAATCTTGAAGCCCGTACTCCGTGTCCTCTGTGTACTCCGTGGT
>JANYAU010000007.1 GCA_025361165.1 Betaproteobacteria bacterium
CGTTCGGGTTTACACAACATAGTTACCAAAAAAAGGGAGCATGGATCTTCGCTCTCCCACGTACTTACCACTACGCAGTACCAGGGGCATGCGATCTCATGCTTCCCAACCTACAACCCTATTTTGCGACATACAAGGGGGTTAGAGGTGGGTGCGCGGAGGCGCGCACTTTACATACTTTCTATTACTGGCACGACTCGCAAGTGGGATCATCCAGCGAGCAGAATTTCACTTCGGTGGCGGGGGTGTTGGCTGACATCCCGGAAGACATCATCGGCGCACCGGCTGCAATGGCGCCGCCGCCCATTTGGCCGCCATGCGTGGGCACGGCGTTCAACTCGCCGCCTTTGCCGGTGGATTTCTCGGCGCTGGTGGCGCCCAGGGTGCGCAGGTAGTAAGTGGTTTTGAGGCCGCGCAGCCAGGCGAGTTTATAGGTCTCGTCCAGTTTCTTGCCCGATGCGCCCGCCATGTAGATGTTGAGCGATTGTGCTTGGTCGATCCACTTTTGGCGGCGCGCGGCGGCTTCCACCAGCCAGGCCGGTTCAACTTCGAAGGCGGTGGCGTACAGGCTGCGCAGCTCGGCCGGCACGCGGTCGATCTTGGCCAGCGAGCCATCGAAGTATTTGAGATCGCCCACCATTACTTCGTCCCACATATTGAGTGCTTTCAGATCGGCCACCAGGTATTTGTTGGCAACGGTGAACTCACCCGAGAGGTTGGATTTCACGTAGATGTTTTGATACGTGGGTTCGATCGAAGCCGACACGCCGACGATGTTGGCAATCGTCGCGGTGGGCGCAATCGCGACGCAGTTGGAGTTGCGCATGCCCACTTCTTTGATACGCGCGCGTAGTCCGTCCCAATCCAGGGTGACGGAATCGTTGTATTCCAAATAACCGCCGCGCTCCTCGCTCAAGAGTTTGATCGAATCGTGCGGCAGGATGCCGCGATCCCACAGCGAACCTGCGAAGGTGTGATAGCGGCCGCGCTCTTCGGCCATATCGGTCGAGGCCCAGTAGGCGTAATAGGTCACTGCTTCCATGGAACGGTCGGCGAATTCCACTGCTTGCTCGGAGGAATAAGGAATGCGCATTTCGTACAGGCAATCCTGGAAGCCCATAATGCCCATGCCCACCGGACGATGCTTCATGTTGGAAGTGCGCGCTTTGCCCACGGAGTAGAAGTTGACGTCGATCACGTTATCCAACATGCGCATCGCGGTGCGCACGGTGATTTTTAGTTTCTCGTGATCCAGTTGGCCGTCTTTCAGATGGTTCACCAAATTCACCGAGCCTAAATTACACACGGCGATTTCTTCGGCGTTGGTGTTGAGCGTGATCTCGGTGCAAAGATTCGAGCTATGCACCACGCCGATGTGCTGTTGCGGGCTGCGGATATTGCATGGGTCTTTGAAGGTGATCCAGGGATGCCCGGTCTCGAACAACATGGACAACATCTTGCGCCACATTTGCGTGGCCGAAACTTTCTTGAACACTTTCAGTTCGCCGCGCGCGGCTTTTTCTTCGTAGCCCACATAGGCGCGCTCGAAAGCTTTGCCGAATTTGTCGTGCAGGTCGGGCACTTCATTGGGCGAGAACAAGGTCCACTCGCCATTTTCCATCACGCGCTTCATGAACAGATCGGGAATCCAGTTCGCAGTGTTCATGTCATGCGTGCGACGGCGATCGTCGCCAGTGTTTTTGCGCAGTTCCAGGAATTCTTCGATATCCAAATGCCAGGTTTCGAGATAGGCGCATACCGCGCCCTTGCGCTTGCCGCCTTGGTTCACGGCGACGGCGGTGTCGTTCACCACTTTCAGGAACGGGATCACGCCTTGCGATTTGCCATTGGTGCCTTTGATGTGGCTACCCAGCGCGCGCACCGGAGTCCAGTCGTTGCCCAGGCCGCCGGCGAATTTTTGCAGCATGGCGTTTTCTTTGATCGCCTGATAGATGCCGTCCAGGTCGTCGGACACCGTGGTGAGGTAGCAACTGGAAAGCTGGCTATGCAAGGTGCCGGCGTTGAACAGCGTCGGCGTCGAGCTCATGAAATCGAAACGCGATAGCACGTTGTAGAACTCGATGGCGCGCGCTTCACGGTGGATTTCGTTGAGCGCCAAGCCCATCGCCACGCGCATGAAGAAAGCTTGCGGCAGTTCGATGCGGTGTTCTTCTATATGTAAGAAATAGCGGTCGTACAAAGTTTGCAGGCCGAGGTAGCCGAATTGCAGATCGCGCGAAGCATCCAGCGCTTTACCCAGCAGATGCAAATCGAATTGCGCTAAGCGCGGGTCCAGCAATTCCGCGGCGATACCTTGTTTGACGAAGCCGGGAAAGTAGTCGGCATAGCGCGTCGCCATATCGGCTTGCAGCACTTCTTCGCCCAGGATTTCGAGGCGGATAGTGTTGAGCAACAAGCGCGCGGTGACTTGGGAGTAGGCCGGCTCTTTCTCGATCATGGCGCGTGCGGCGAGGATGGTGCACTTGCGCACCTCGTCCATGGGCACGCTGTCGTATAAGTCGCGCAGGGTGGCATCCAATATCGGCGCGCCGACAACCGCTGCGCCTAAACCGGAACACGCTTCGTCTATCACCGCACTGAGCCGGGCCAAGTCGAGTGGACGGGTGTGGCCATTTTCGCTCACCTGAATGGTGTGTGCGTCCGGTCCCTGGGTTTGTTTTTGTTTGATGCGCTCTTGGCTGCGCTGTTCGCGGTACAGCACATAAGAACGCGCCACATCGTGCTCGCCGGAGCGCATCAGCGCCAACTCGACTTGGTCTTGAATGTCTTCAATATGGAAAGTGCCGCCATTCGGCTGGCGCCGGATCAGCGCGTTGACCACCATCGCCGTCAAGCCTTCGACCACCTCACGAATGCGCGCCGACGCCGCCGCTTGTCCGCCGTTGACCGCGATGAAGGCTTTAGTCATCGCAATCGAAATCTTGGACGGCTCGAATACCACCACGCTGCCGTTGCGGCGGATGACTTTGTGTTCGGTGTAGCGGGTATCGAGGTTGGTGGGCGTTGCTGTGTAGTCGTGCGACTGCACTTGGGGGGTGGATTCGTTGGCGCTGCTGGCAATGTGCATCGAGTTGTCTCCCGTTTTTATCGATTTGTAAAGCAAAATGACGGGGTGAAGCCCAACCCTAAAACCACAATATGTTGTGTCCGTCAGGTAGGTTGGAGACTAATTCTAGTAACTTGGGTCAGGTCATGCAAGAAAAATTTCACACTTTTTTATGGGGGGATAAAGCGCATTGAAATAAGGTGTTTGGCGCGGGCTATTCGGGTACCCGCATCCGGATTGGAGTCTGAAATGATATTATGAAAAATCATGCCATGAATATCAGAATGTACTAAATGAAGCATAGCGCCACACTTTTAATCAGTTGTCCCGACCAAAAAGGCTTGGTAGCCGGTATCGCCGATTTTTTGCTGCTGCACAACGCGAACATTTTACACGCTGATCAGCATCAAGATGCCGAGTTGAAATTGTTTCTGATGCGCGTGGAATGGGAGCTGGCGGATTTCAGCCTGGATCTCGCCGAATTCGACCTGGCTTTTACACCCATCGCCGAAAAATTTCAGATGAACTGGCGGCTCGCGCTTTCCAGCTATCGGCCGAAGCTGGCGATTTTCGTATCGAAATACGACCACTGCTTGGCCGATTTGCTCTACCGCCATCAAGCTAAAGAACTGCATTGCGAGATTCCGTTGATCGTCAGTAACCACGCCGACACGCGTTGGATGGCGGAGGCATACGGCCTTCCCTTCCAGCATGTCGAGGTGGCAAAAGACGTCAAGCACGAAGCGGAGCGCGACCAGCTCGCAGAGCTGCGCCACCATCACATCGACTTCATCGTGCTGGCGCGCTACATGCAAGTGCTGTCGCCCGAATTTATCCGCCACTACCCGAACCGCATCATTAACATCCACCATTCCTTCCTACCCGCCTTCCACGGCGCGCGCCCTTACCATCGCGCCTTCGAGCGCGGCGTGAAGCTGATCGGTGCCACCAGCCACTACGTCACCGAAACCCTGGACGACGGCCCTATCATCGAGCAAGACGTGGCGCGCATTTCGCACCGCGATCAAATCGAAGACCTGATGCAGAAGGGCGCGGATCTGGAACGAATCGTTTTATCGCGCGCCGTGCGCTGGCATATCGAGAATCGAGTGCTGGTATATGCGAATAAAACCGTGGTGTTCGATTAGGGCAGTAAAGATTCATCCAGGCTGGCCCGGAAGCGTCCCCAATCAAAATAGGGCCCGGGGTCAGTTTTGCGCTCCGGCGCGATATCGGCATGCCCCGCCACATCTTGTATCGGATAGGCGGCGCGGAGTGCGCGCGTAAGTTGATTAAGCACCGCATACTGCGCATCGGTGAAGGGTGTGGTGTCCGACCCTTCTAACTCAATCCCAATAGAAAAATCGTTGCAGCGCTCGCGCCCACACCAAGTGGACGCGCCCGCGTGCCAGGCGCGCTCGGTGCAGGGTACGAATTGGATAATTTCGCCATCGCGGCGGATAAAAAAATGCGCCGACACTTTTAGCTCGGCAATCGTTGCGTAGTAAGGGTGGGTAGCGGGATCGAGTTGATTGGTAAAGAGGTCGATCACGCCCGGGCCGCCAAATTCGTCCGGCGGCAAGCTGATGTTGTGAATGACGATCAGGTTGGGCGCGGGATCGTCCGGCCGCGCGTCGCAGTTGGGCGAGGGAATGAAACGTGCGTCGCGCAGTAGGCCGTTGGAGTCGATGTGCATGGCGGGAGTGTAGCGCAAGCCTTTGCGATTTGTATTTACGGTTCTTCTTGCGCTGGTTTTGCCAGGGCATCGCTTATCGCCTGCTGCAGCGTGCTAGGCTTTACCTCGCAACTCAGCTCGGCGTGAAAATGCCCATCGCGGTAGAGAAACAGCGCGGGTAGGTGAAACAGCTCGTATTGCCGCGCCAATGCCGTAGATTGTTGCACATCTACTTTGAACAAGGCAGTAACGCTGCGCCCAGCGGCTTCGGGCAGCAAGCTTTCCACCTTGCGGCAGGCGCCGCAACCGGGGCTGCCGAACAGCACCAGGCTCGCGCCGGTAGTGCGCGCTAGGGTAGCGTGGTAGTCGAATTCGCTTAACGGTGCGAGGTGCATGGCTGCTCAGTATAATGCGGGCATTACCTAGGGGGATAGATTGATGGTTATCGCGGAATTGATTTTCATGTTGTTCGTTATTTTGATCGCGGCGGAGGTGTTCACTAATGCGCTGGAGCACTTGGGCGAACGGCTTAAAATTTCCGAAGGCGTGACGGGTTCGCTGTTCGCGGCGGTCGGCACCGCCTTGCCGGAAACCATGGTGCCGCTGCTGGCGATTTTTGCCGGTACCGGCAACACGAAGGTGAACGAAGAAATCGGCGTCGGCGCGATTCTCGGTGCGCCGCTCATGCTTTCCACTTTATCGATTTTTTTGATGGCGCTGTCGGTGGCGAAGAAGCGCGGCTTACAAGGCCATTTTAATCCGGAGCGCACCGGCTTTACCCGTGATCTAAATTTTTTCCTCGGCGCATTCGTGTTGTCTGGGGTGGCGCTATTCGTGCCGCACGATACGCCCTTGCTGCGCGGTGCGCTGGCGTTCACCATGGTTTTGATTTACTTCGTCTACATTATGCTCACGCTACGCGCTTCCGCCGAACTGGTGAAAGACGGCCATGCGACCGAGGCCGGCGATAAAATGTTTCTGGCGCGCGTTGGTTTACCGCAGCATATGGCGACGATTATCCTTCAGCTTGCGCTCGGTTTGGGCTTGCTGGTGGGCGGGGCGGAGGGATTTATTCACGGAGTGGAACAAGCCTCCACGCAGTTCGGTATTTCGGCCTTGCTGCTATCGTTGATGATCATTCCGGTCGCGACCGAATTACCGGAGAAGGTGAACAGTATTTTGTGGATTCGCCGCCACAAAGATACGCTGGCGTTCGGTAATATCACCGGCGCGATGGTGTTTCAGGGCACGCTGTTACCCGCCATCGGCGTGATGCTCACGCCCTGGGCGCCGCAGCGCGAAGTGCTCGCCGGTATTGCGATTACGCTGATTGCCAGCCTCTGGCTGCGCCTGATGCTGGCCCGCGGCCAATTGCGGGTGTGGCATTTGGCGGTGAATGGCGCGCTGTATATCGCCTATCTGGTCATCGCGCTGGCATAAAATCTTCGGCCCGGTTCTAAAGGGCGGCTGTAAAGGGTCGTTATTGTTAGCTATTTAACAATAACGATTCACTTGCTAGGAGCATTCCATGCGCAAAAGCCCAAAATCGATGCCACTGGAGCTGGATAAGCCCGCGCTCGACGCGCCGTCGATCAAGCGTTCACTTGCGAATCGGCTGATGTACTCCATCGGCAAAGATCCCCTCACCGCCACCGACCGCGATTGGTTTTACAGTGCGGCGGCGGTGGTGCGCGAGCGCTTGATCGAGCGCTGGATGGAAACCATGCGCAGCTATTACCGCGAGGATACCAAGCGCGTCTATTACCTCTCCATGGAATTTTTGATGGGGCGCACGCTGATGAATAGCATGCTCAACATCGGCTGCGACGACGGTTTTCGCCGCGCCATGAACGAGATGGGTTTGGAGTTAGAGAAAATCCGCGACATGGAAGATGACGCAGCGCTGGGCAATGGCGGCTTAGGCCGGCTCGCCGCGTGTTTTCTCGATTCGATGGCGACCTTGAGCATTCCGGGGTATGGCTACGGTATCCGCTACGAGTATGGCATGTTCAATCAGCGCATAGAAAATGGCGCGCAAGTCGAGCATCCGGATAACTGGCTGCGCTACGGCAATCCGTGGGAATTTCCGCGCTCCGAAGTGTTGTATCCGGTGAAATTTCACGGCCGTGTAGTGAGCTACGCCGACGATCAAGGCGTACTACGGCATTATTGGGTGGATTCGGACGATGTGATGGCGATGGCCTACGATTATCCCATTCCCGGCTACGGCACCGATACCGTAAACAATATGCGCTTATGGGCGGCGAAGGCGACGCGCGATTTCGATCTCGGGTATTTCAACGAGGGTAACTATATCCGCGCGGTGGAAGACAAGAACGAGTCGGAAAACTTATCCAAGGTGCTGTATCCCGATGACACGACGGAAATGGGGCGCGAGTTGCGGCTTAAGCAACAATATTTTTTCGTCTGCGCTTCGTTGCAAGATGTTTTTTACCGCTACGAAAAATACCACGATACCTTCGACGAGCTGCCGAACAAGGTGGCGATTCAACTCAATGATACCCACCCTTCGATCGCCATCCCGGAATTGATGCGCATGCTGGTCGATCAGCATGGCTTGGAATGGGCGCATGCCTGGGATATCACCACGCGCACCTTCGCCTACACCAACCACACGCTGATGCCGGAAGCGCTGGAGACCTGGCCGGTGGCGCTGTTCGAGCGCGTGCTGCCGCGGCACTTGCAAATCATCTACGAAATCAACCACCGCTTCATGCGCGATGTGATGCATCGCTATCCCGGCGATACCGAGCTGTTGCGCCGCATGTCCATCATCGACGACTCGCCCAGCAAGCGCATACGCATGGCGCATCTCGCTATCGTCGGCAGCCATAAGGTGAACGGCGTGGCGGAAATTCACACCCAGTTGATGAAAGAAACCATCTTCGCCGACTTTCACCGCATGTGGCCGGACAAGATCATCAATATGACCAACGGCATTACGCCGCGCCGCTGGTTGAATCAGGCCAATCCCAGTTTATCGAAGCTGATCACCTCGCACATCGGCAAGGACTGGCTGAAGGATTTGGATCAGTTGCAACGCTTAAGTGGCTTGGCGGAGGATGCGGCGTTCCGTAGCGAATTCGCCAAAGTAAAACGCGCGAATAAAGTGCGGCTGGCGCAAGTGATCCAACAGCGCCTTAATCTGCACGTCAACCCGGATTCCTTATTCGATGTGCAGATCAAGCGCATCCACGAATACAAACGGCAGCTATTGAATGTGCTGCATATTATTACGCTCTACAATCGTATCCGCGCCGGCGGTGATTGCGTGCCACGCACGGTGATTTTCGGCGGCAAAGCCGCGCCCGGCTATCACATGGCCAAGCGTGTGATTAAGCTCATCAACGATGTGGCGGATATCGTGAACAACGATCCGCTGGTGGGCGACCGGCTCAAAGTGGCCTTTATTCCGAACTACGATGTATCGACGGCGGAAGATATTATCCCCGCCGCCGATCTCTCGCAACAAATATCCACTGCCGGCACCGAAGCATCCGGCACCGGCAATATGAAGCTCGCCTTGAACGGCGCGCTCACCATCGGCACCATGGATGGCGCGAACATCGAGATACATAAGGAAGTGGGTGCGGAAAATATTTTTATCTTCGGCATGAATACTGCCGAAGTGGCGCAGCTACGCGCTACCACCTACAACCCTTGGCAATACTACGACAGCAATCCAGAGCTTCACCAGGCCTTGGATATGATCAAAAACGGTTATTTTTCACCCGACGATCACGAGCGCTTCAAACCGGTATTCAACATGCTGACTTACGGCGGTGATCATTACCTGTTGCTTGCCGACTATGCGGCGTATATCGACTGCCAGCAGCAAGTGGAAAACTTGTATCGCGATAAAGACGCCTGGACGCGCAAGGCGATCTTGAATGTAGCGCACATGGGGAAATTCTCTTCCGACCGCACCATCCGCGAATATTCGCAGCAGATTTGGAATGTACGCAAGGTGGCGCCGAAGCGGAAGAAATCTCGCGATGAATAACGCAGGCCGTAACCCACCAGGCGCCTAGTCGATCCCCAGCCGTTCCAGCCGATAGCGTAGCGCACGGAAAGTAATGCCCAGCAATTTCGCCGCCGCAGTCTTGTTGTAGCGGGCTTTTTCCAGCGCTTCCATGATCGCTTCGCGTTCCAATCGGTCCAAATAATCCTGCAACGGCCATTTCGCTCCCGGTTCACGCGGTTCTTCATCCAGCGACGCCGGCATGCTGAGATAAAGATCGTCGTGGCCGATTTTATCGCCGCTGCACAGCGCCAGCGCGCGCTCCAAAATATTTTCCAATTCGCGCACATTGCCGGGGAAGGCATAGTCGCGCAAAGCCGCAATCGCCTCTTCGCTTAATACCGGCGCCGCTGCGTCGGATTGCTTGGCCAAGCGCTCGAGCAGCGCTTGCGCAATAGGGGAAATATCCTCGCGCATTTCGCGCAACGCCGGCATTTTGAGTTCGATCACGTTCAGCCGGTAATACAAATCCTGACGGAACTTGCCGTTTTCGACCAAGCTCGACAAGGCTTGATGCGTGGCGCTGATGATGCGCACATCGATGGGGTCTTCTTGCGTCGCGCCGACTTTACGTACTTTCTTTTCTTGTATGGTGCGTAACAGTTTGACTTGCATCGACAGCGGCAGATCGGCGACTTCGTCCAGGAATAGGGTGCCGCCGTTCGCAGCTTGGAAGAAGCCATCGCGATCCGCATCGGCGCCGGTGAACGCGCCTTTCTTGTAGCCGAAGAATTCGCTTTCCATGAGATTTTCCGGAATCGCGCCGCAGTTTACGGGCACGAAGGGCTGCGCCTGGCGGGTGCTTTGTTCATGGATGAGGCGCGCCGCGAGTTCCTTGCCACAGCCCGATTCGCCGGTGACGTACACCGGCGCTTGGCTGCGCGCGAGTTTGTCTATCATATTGCGCGCGAGTTGGATCGCCGGCGAGTTGCCGAGCAGGGTGTGATCGGGTGCCGCTTGCGTGTCTTTTTCGGAGACGTTGAGCGCCGATTTGACCAACGCACGCAACTGTTCCAGCGACACCGGTTTGGGTATGTAATCGAACGCACCGGCTTTGAGCGCCGCCACGGCGTTTTCCGTGCTGCCATAGGCGGTAATCACCGCCACCGGCAACTCCGGGTGGTGCTGGCCGATATACTGCACCAGCTCGATGCCGGTGCCGTCAGGCAGGCGCATATCGGTTAAACACAGATCGTACGCATGGGTTTTGAGCAGCGCGATTGCGTCTGCCACTTTCATTGCGCGCTGGGATTCGAGCCCCATGCGCACCAGCGTTAATTCGAGCAACTCCAAAATATCGGCTTCGTCGTCGACGATCAGCACCTTGGGCGCGCCATGACTGGCGGAAGATTGCTTCAATGCATTGCTCCTTTACTGCAAAGCTGGAATTGCCCACCGGGGGCGACTTCAATGTAATCCAGTGTGGCGCCATTCGCTTCCGCAAGTTGGCGCGCGATATACAGGCCGAGGCCGGTGCCGGTGCTCTCGGTGGTGAAAAACGGTTCGAATAATTGGGCTTGGATGGCACCGGGTACGCCGGGGCCGTCATCGATCACATCCAATTGTATTACATTCTCGCCGTGCGCCTGGCTCACCACCAGACGGATACTGCCCGCGTGCTGCTGACAATAGCGCCAGGCGTTGCGACACAGGTTCCATAGTACCTGGTGCAAATGGTAGCGATCGAAGTGTATGGATAAAGACGGGTCGGCTTCAATCAGGAACAAGTCGGGTGCAAGGTGTTCTGTGTGGCAAAACTCCTGACAGAAAGTATGCAGGTATTGCGCCAGATGCAACGTTTCGGGCTGACCGCGATCCTTGCGGTTGAGTTGCAAGATGTCCTGCACCATGCGGTCGAGGCGGAAAGTGTTGTCGTGGATGATTTCGAGCAGGCGCTTTTGCGTTGCATCGAAATGTTCATCCTCTTGCAGCAATTGCGTCGCATGGCCGATGGCGCTGAGCGGGTTGCGAATCTCGTGCGCGATGTTGGCGGTCAGGCGGCCCAATGCGGCGAGTTTCAATTGCTGCGCTTGGGCTTGCAGCCGACTCAAATCCTCCAGAAAAATCACCGCGCCTAAGGCGCGTTTGGTGCCGATGGGAGTAATGCGTGCGCGGAAGGAACGGTGGCCACTCGGCGTGCGCAGCGGCAATAGGCTAATGTCGCCGGACTCACGCCATTCCGCGATACGCTGGGAAAGGCTTGCCGAATAAGCGTCGATGGTGGTTTCGCCGCGGCTGCCCGGCAGCGGGCCCAACATGCGCTCGGCTTGGGTGTTGATTTGGCGTACGCGGTTGTCGCCATCGACTACGATTACGCCATCTTGCATATCCTGGATGACCAGCCGGTTCACGGCGTCCAAATTGGCTAAGTCGATGCGCTGGCGTTGCGCAATGGCTTCGCTAACGGTGAGCCGCTGTGCCAAGTAATAGGCAAGCCCAGCAACGACGAAGTAGGTAATCGACAACAAACCCGCTTGCAGATAGTTGTCTGACGCGCCTTGGGTGTAGGAACGATAAGTCTCTTCGAACAGCACCGCGATGGTAGCGACTGCGGCATGAAACATCGCCAGCTTGCCGCGCGCGATCAGGCTGGAAGCGGCCAGCGTCACTAAAATCAGTAAACCCAGGCCGCTGGCGATACCGCCGCTGCTGTACATCAATACCGTGATCAGCAGAATGTCGGCCATGACTTGGCCGGAAACTTGAATCTCGAAACGCGGCCAGCGTGATTGAATAGTAACGATGACCAGCCCGCCGAACAACAAGTAGAGCACGCTGGCGAGAACGTACATATGGGGCGCATAAGCGCCGAGCGGGTTGTGCGCGGAAAGGAGCAAATGCGCCAGCAGTAAAATGCCAGCCGCGATCATGCGATACAAATTGAAGTAGTGCAGCGAACGCCAATAAGTATGGGCGAGATGTGCGGGGGAACTCGACACCAGTTCCGGCACAGCGTCGCGCCAGGCGCTTAGCGCTGCACGAGGGCTATTGCTGGTGCTGCTGGCGGTGCTCGTCGGTGCAGAAGAATTCTCCACGACTGAAGATGGCCTCGGTTTTCGGTACGTTCACGCCGCAGTGGACGCATCGCACCATATTCTCGGCTACAGGCGACCGATGCGTTTCCGGATGTGGGCCAGCGGGTCGCTGCAGGTTGCGAAAATAGCCTTTCAGCAATAGATAGATGATGAATGCGCCAATGACGATAACCAACAACCGGCCCATGCTTATCCCTTAATCCGATATTAGCGCCGCATCATATCATGGGTGGGCCGGCGCTTGTTTGGGCGGTAGGGGGGATAGAGCGCGCGGCGGCACCGAGTTCAAGCACTCGGGCGCCGTTGATTGCTTGCTAGATGCCGCAATGATTTGACCCGGTCATGCAGCGATCAAGTCCGCGTGCAAGCGACCGAACTCTTTCTTCACCACGTCGTAACATTCGCAAGCTTGTGTTTCTAATCCTGGCCGATTCAGCACCTCGATATGGCCGCGGCTGTAACTTATTAGGCCGGCCAACTGCAATTTCCCGGCTACCTCCGTGATGCTTTCTCGGCGCACCCCGAGCATGCCGGCTATCAATTCCTGGGTCATCGTCAGGGTGCTCGAAGACGCGCGGTCAAAATTTAGGAGTAACCAACGGCACAATTGCTGTTCAACCGAATGGCGCCGGATACAGCCGGTGGTCTGCGCCATCTGTGCCATCAAGGTGCGTGTGTACCGCATTAACAACGGCTGCATAGATCCACGGTGATCGACTTCGCGCTTTAGCCATTTCGCGTTCAATCGATAGCCGTAGCCGGGGCTTAGTACCGTGGCCTGAGTGAGAGCGGCGTCACCTAAGATCGAAGCGCCGAGTATGCCCTCATTGCCCACTACAGCAACCTCAATCGATGCGCCATCTTCCATGGTGCACAGGAGAGATACCGTGGCCGTGGTGGGGAAATAGGCATATTCCAATTTCTCACCGAATCTATAAAGAATATCGGCACGTGACAGAGGGAACTGTTCAAGATGCGGTGCAATACGCTCAAACTCATCTTCGGGAAGCGCGGCAAGTAGAAAATTATGCCGCGGGCCTGGGGACTCGTGGGCGCAACTTTCTGCACAAAAATCGATGTGATGATGCTGTTCCCGCTCATGCGGTGGTGGGGTGGAGAGATTAAAATTTGCGCCGACAATGGTTTTAAAGTTGCTGTCGAGATGAATGCGGGTCAGAGAATGCATTGGATTTCCTCGATTAATGTTGTGCATCGGAAAGAGCGGCGGTGGGGTGGGTCGCCTCTTCGCCCTGGCATGGGTCGCACGGGTTTTTCGCGGCGTGCATGGCTGGTAAAGAGGAGCCGGGGTGCGATGTCGTTTGGGGTTCGCGCGCACCGCCCCGAACGGCTGGCAACTCCATCTGTACAAGAGGCGAATAACGGCTGATTACCACGATCCCCCATAAGCTGAAAATCGTGACAGCGATGCCCGTGAACAACAGCACCGGGTAAAGATGGTTTTTTTTATTTCCCATACTTTAGTCCTCTAGTCAAAGCCAGTTCGGCTCGGCTGCCACAACACGGAACGCACCGCCTATCTGGTGCGTCCCGCGTGCTAAGCGGCTTGCTTAGCTTTTCACGATCAGGTTATTTACGACGTTCTTGACGCCCTTTACGCTGGCGGCAATTTCCGCTGCTTTGGCGGCTTGTTGTTCGTTATCGATAAAGCCACTGAGTTGCACTGTGCCTTTATAGGTTTCAACACTGACTTTGAGTCCTTTAATCAGGGAATTTTTAAGCAATTCTGCCTTTACCTTAGTGGTAATCACGCTGTCGTCGACGTAGTGTTCCACCTTTATCCGTTCATCAATAGCTTTCGCTTTGATGAATTCATCCGCATCTAATTTGTTGTCATGATTAGCGTCGGCATCGCTGAAAGCGCGGTCGGATAGATGGCGCTTCTTTGCCTCTTGAAGTGAAATGTAACCATCATGGTTCTCGTCCAATTGATCAAACGTGCGGTTATGCATTTTTTCCGTTTCGGCAGGGGCTGCATGCGCCACGCTGATAGCGCCTGCGATTAACGTCACTGTCAGTAGCGCGCCAAGTTGTTGCTTCGAATATGAAAAAGTCTTCGTTGTACTCATGCTTGATCTCCTAAATCTGTTTTCAAAAAACGAACGTTGTCGTCTACCCTGTGGCTACGCAAGCGTTGTGCCAGAAACTTTTTTTATATTAAAACAATGGATTAATGTCATGCGGCAGGTGCGGTGGTGTCGCCATTTAACGACGAGCGGCCCAGTCCGGGGTGACAAGCGCTTGATTCGGCGCGGGCTTATACCGTCGCTAAATGGCGACAGAAATTAGGATTGCGGGGTTTTGAAAAATGCAGGATCGAGCTGATGGCGTTGCAGTAGCTTATAAAATTCGGTGCGATTACGTTTAGCAAGCCGCGCTGCTTGCGTGACATTGCCCTGGGTTATTTTGAGAAGTTGCACCAAATATTCGCGTTCAAACCGCTTGCGTGCCTCGTCGAAAGAGGCGAGTTGCTCTTCTTCCTTATGTATCGCATCGCGAATCAGGTCTGCGGGAATAATCGATGTGGTGCACAGCGCGACAGCTTGTTCCACGACATTGAGTAATTGACGCACATTGCCTGGCCAAGCAGCGCTCACCAGCATTTCCATGACTTCGGGGGAAAAGCTGCCAATCGACTTATGGTATTTGGTCGCGAGTGTTTGCAGAAAATGGTTGGCCAATAGCGGGATGTCTTCGCGCCGCTCGGCCAGCGTCGGTAGCGTCAGCGTGACCACATTGAGCCGGTAAAAAAGATCCTCACGAAAATTACCGGCTGCGACTTCGGCTTTCAGATCGCGATGGGAGGCAGAGATGATGCGCACATCCATCGCAATCGATTCCGCGGCGCCGACCGGGTGCACCTGCTTTTCCTGCAATACGCGTAGCAATTTGACTTGCAGCGCGATAGGCATATCGCCGATCTCATCCAGGAACAAGGTACCGTGATCCGCGGTGCGAAACAGGCCTTTGCGCGATTCGATCGCGCCGGTAAAGGAGCCTTTGGTATGGCCGAACAGCTCCGACTCCAACAGTTGCTCCGGAATGGCGCCGCAGTTGACGGCGACAAACGGCTTATCCCGCCGCGGGCTGGCGGCATGAATGGCGCGCGCCAAGAGTTCTTTGCCCGTCCCGCTTTCGCCATGAATGAAAACGCTGGCATCCCCTTCCGCCACCAGACGCGCTTTGCCCAGCAGGTCTTCCATTAGCGGGCTTTGGGTGGCGATGGCTTTGCGCCAATCGGCATTCGTGGGATCGACCGGGCCGGCACTGAGGCGTACCGCTTTTTCTACTTCCGCCAGCAAGCTGCGACTATCGAAAGGTTTAGTCAGAAAGCCAAACACGCCGCGCCGTGTGGCAGCGACAGCGTCAGGAATGGTGCCATGGGCGGTGAGAATAATGACCGGCAGATTGGGATGAGTGGCGCGGATTTGCTCAAACAGCGCCATGCCATCCATGCCCGGCATGCGCAAATCGGTGATGACCACATGCGGCCGAACCATGGAGAGCTTGGCGATCCCGGCTTCGCCATTTTCTGCAGTGAGGGTTTCATAGCCTGAAGCATCGAGTCTGATTTTCAACAGCTTGAGCAGATCAGGATCGTCGTCTACTACCAGGACTTTGATTGGCGCATCCGTCATGAGGCGCCCACTAAGGTTTTTCTCGTTGCATCAAATTTTTCTCCATGGACTTGAGCGCGTCGAGCTTTTTCTGAAGGGCGTCGGCGCGTTTATCCTTTTCGCGCATGTCTTCGAGCAGCGTGGTCAAAAAGAAGCCGAAGGCACGTAGGCTGCTATACGGGGGTTTGGCTTCTTTCAGCCACTCCTTAAGGAGGTTGAGCGCCATTGCGTCGTCGTTAAAACTGGCGTTGGGTAAACTTAATAACAGGCTAAGTTGTACTCGGCTGAAGTCGCTCTTTTTTTGCACGAAGGCTTGGTTGACTTGTTCGTATTCCTTATTCAGTTCCGCCGGATTCATCTTCTTGATGCGCTGGTGATAGCGCAACATCGTGTCCACATCGCTATCCATGATGCTGGAAATCTGCGATGCCGGAGAAGTGTCGGTGTCCCGCGAGCGTGCCGATAGTCCGGTACAAGCAGTGAGGTTGAGCAGCAGCAACAGCGATGCGATACGTAAGGCGTGGATCATGTGGCCTCGCTGGTAATGGGGAGCGTGACGCGAAAATGCGCGCCCGACGCAGTGTCTAGGATCTCGATGCGGCCGCGATGCGCCAGCGCATACTCGCGCGCAATGGATAATCCGATGCCCGTGCCTTTAACGTAGCTAGCAGCGGCGGTTCGTCCTTGGTAAAACGCCTCGAATACTTTTTCGCGTTCGTCCGATGCGATGCCCGGCCCCTGGTCGGCCACATCCACGATGATGTGTGTGGCGTCACGCCGTAGGACAAAATCAATTGTCCCACCTGCAGGCGAAAATTTGATTGCATTGGAGAGCAGGTTGTCCATGATGACCCGCAGCTTATCCTCATCACCGTCGATCATGGCGTCTGGCCCGGTGACGCTGGTTTGGATCTGTTTATTCAAAATAGCTAATTTTTGATCGAGTAACACTTTTTCAATCACCGGGCGGAGCCGGACGGGCGCCAACAGCAGCGATGACGCGCCCGCTTGCAGGGTACTGTAGTTTAAGAGGTCTTCGATGAGGCGCTGTAATTGTAAACTATTGTGGCGCAGGATTTCCGCGACTTCTTGCTGTTCGGTGGTCAGCGTGCCCACTACACCGTCGGCGAATAACTCGGCGCCCTCGCGCAGCGCTGTCAGGGGGGTCTTCAATTCGTGGGATAAATGGCGCAGAAACCGGCTTTTTTGCTCTTCCAAATCAAGCAGTCGGCGCCGCATCCAGTCGAGACGCTCGCCCAGTGCGCTCAAATCTTGGGGGCCGTCCACTATCACAGGGCCTGACAAATCGCCTTGCCCCATGCGCCGAATCGCCGCATCGATTTGGCGAAAGGGTCTGGCGATCAACATGGCAAACCCAAACACCAGAAAGATAGCCACCGGAAATAGCGCCAATAACTGCCACTGCATAATACGCAGTGCGCTACTCGCCATATCCTTCATTGCATCCACCTCGCGCTCGATCAGGGCGTTGCCCATGGCCGAGATGCGCTGCGCGGAATCCGCCAGCGCCACAAAATCGTTAGCGGCCGCGCCCGCCGCTTCAGGGGTAGGCGCTTTGGCTACTTGTTCATGAATGGCATTTTCCGAGCGGATGAGGGTTTGGAGGAGCTGCAACTGCTCATTTCCCAAAGGCAGTGTGGCCAAGCTGTGTGCGGTACTCATAAACTTGGCATGGCTGTGTTCGTATCCTTCAAGTAATGAGGCGTCGTTGAGAATCACCGCTTGCCGGACACTGCGCTCCATCGCAGTGACCTCGTCCACCAGAACCCGCCCGCCATGCGCTGCTTGTGCCGCTTGATATACCGCCCGTTGGCTTTGGTCGGCGAGGTGGTTAATGGACAGTGCGCTGTTGACCAGTCCGACCGCGAGCGGCAGCGCGACCAGGATAAAGCCAATGAAAATCAGCTTTAGAAACGAGTTGGGATAGTACAGATGTAGCTTGCGTGAAGGCGCTCGAAATTCGCGCAACTGCTTGGTAAGAGGGGTTCTCATGTTGACTCGGCACCCTTTCGGGTTACCTCATACTTACTTGCAAGATTTCGGCGTGGATGCGCGCTCTTTTTAAGTAGGGCGCGCAAAATGAATCTTCTTGCCACGAGTGCTAAAAGCGCTGAAGCGAAAAGAAGTGGTCGGGGTGAGAGGATTCGAACCTCCGACTCCTGCGTCCCGAACGCAGTACTCTACCAGGCTGAGCTACACCCCGATTCAGTGATTTCTGGTCACCGAGAAAGCCGCCAATTCTAACAGCGTTTGCTTGTAATGAGAATCCGGCAAATGATCGATGGTGGCGCAGGCGATATCCGCTTCCCGTTGCGCTTGCTCGGCGGCGTATTGGAGTGCGCCGGTGGCGTGGATGGTTTCCACTATTTGGCTGAAATCGTCCAAACTGCCTTGCTCAATGGCACGGCGGATCAGCGCGGTTTGCGCCGGAGAGCCTTGTTTCATAGCATAGAGCAGGGGCAGGGTGGGCTTGCCTTCGGCCAGATCGTCGCCCAAGTTTTTGCCGGTTTGTTCGTGATTGCCGGAGTAATCCAACACATCGTCAATCAATTGAAATGCCGTGCCAAGGTGCATGCCATAGTTCGCCATGGCTTCTTCATCGCGGCTATCGGCTTGGCCGAGGATGGCGCCGAGCCGCGTCGCGGCCTCGAACAGCTTGGCGGTTTTGTAGCGAATGACTTGAAGATAGCGTTCCTCGCCGATATCCGGGTCGTTGCAGTTGAGTAACTGCAATACCTCGCCCTCGGCAATGGTGTTGGTGGCATCGGCCAGCACTTGCATCACGCGCATATCGCTCACACCCACCATCATCTGGAATGCGCGCGAATAGAGGAAGTCTCCCACCAGCACGCTGGCGGCGTTGCCGAATAGCGCATTCGCGGTCTGGTGGCCGCGGCGTAAATTGGATTCGTCCACGACGTCGTCGTGCAACAGGGTGGCGGTGTGAATAAACTCGACCACTGCCGCCAGTTCATAATGCTGCGCGCCGCGATAGCCAAAGGCGCCGGCCGAAAGCAACACCAGCGCTGGACGTAAACGCTTGCCGCCGCTGGCGATAATATATTCCGACACCTGCCGGATCAGCGTCACGCCGGAGTGCAGGCGTTCCCGGATAATGGCGTCTACGCGCTCCATGTCTAGCGCGATGACCCTGCGAATTTCTTCAATTTCCACGAATTTTGGCCAAAAAAGCAAAGCGCCAATGGTAGGAAGCCCAATCACATCGGTCAAGGGGAAAAGCCCAGACCGGTGCGGGATCCGGCCCCCACCCTAAAGCTTTTGACCGATGGCTGGTTTTCCCCTATAATGCGCGGTTTTCCGAATTGAATTAACGGAGAGCGCTCATGTATGCGGTCGTAAAAACCGGTGGCAAGCAGTATCGCGTTGTCCCCGGCCAAAAATTTAAAGTAGAACAGATACCGGCAGACATCGGCAGCGAAATCGTTCTGGATCAAGTCCTGATGCTCGCCGATGGCGACACCGTGACGGTCGGCACCCCTATGGTGGCCGGCGCCAGCGTAACTGCCAAAGTGTTGTCCCAGGGGCGCGGCAAGAAAGTGACGATTTTTAAAATGCGTCGCCGCAAGCACTACCAAAAACACCAGGGACATCGCCAAAACTATACCGAGCTCGAAATTCAGAGCATCGGCAAGTAAAGGAAATTAGCCATGGCACATAAAAAAGCAGGCGGTAGTTCCCGTAACGGCCGCGAGTCGCATTCCAAACGCCTGGGCGTGAAGCGCTACGGCGGCCAATTGGTGAACGCGGGCGAGATCATTGTGCGCCAGCGCGGCACCCAATTCCACGCCGGCGACAATGTCGGCATGGGCAAGGATCACACCTTGTTCGCCAAGATCGAAGGCAAGGTTTGTTTCGCGACCAAAGGTCCGCTGCAGCGCCATATGGTAATCATTGAGCCGGTCGCGGCCTAAACGCGTCGCGTCTCGTGTACCGTAGGCCCTATCTCGCGATAGGGCCTTTTCGTTTCTAGGGCTCACTATGAAATTCATCGACGAAGCGTTGATTAAAATCCAACCCGGAAAAGGCGGGGATGGTTGCGCCTCGTTCCGGCGTGAGAAATTTATCCCCGACGGCGGGCCGGATGGCGGCGATGGCGGGCGCGGCGGCAGCGTGTATGCCTTGGCCGATCGCAATCTCAACACGCTGATCGATTTTCGCTTTCAGCGCACCCATCGCGCAAAAAGCGGCGAGAACGGACGCGGCTCGGATCAATATGGCGCGGGCGGGGCAGACCTGACACTACGCATGCCGGTCGGCACGGTGATCAGCGATGCCGAGACGGGCGAGGTGATCGCCGACTTGGCGCAGGACGGCCAGCTCACCCTGATCGCCAAAGGCGGTAAACACGGGATCGGCAATTTGCATTTCAAATCCAGCACCAATCGCGCACCGCGCCAATTTACGCGCGGCGAGTTGATCGAAGAGCGCGCAATCCGGCTCGAGCTTAAAGTGCTAGCCGATGTGGGTTTGCTCGGCATGCCTAACGCCGGCAAATCGACTTTCATTCGCGCGGTGTCGGCGGCGAAGCCGAAAGTGGCGGATTATCCGTTCACCACCTTGCATCCGAATCTGGGCGTGGTGCGCGTCGATAACAATCGCAGCTTTGTAATCGCCGATATTCCCGGCTTGATCGAAGGCGCGGCGGAAGGCGCGGGCCTAGGTCACCAATTCCTGCGTCACTTGCAGCGCACGCGCTTGCTGTTGCATATCGTCGATTTGGCCCCGTTCGATGAGAGCGTCGATCCGGTGCGCGAAGCCAAAGCGATTGTGGAAGAGCTGCGCAAATACGATCAAGCGTTGTACGAAAAACCGCGTTGGCTAGTGCTAAATAAAGTCGATATGGTGCCCGCGGACGAACGCGAAGCGCGCGTGAAAGCTTTCCTCAAGCGCTATAAGTGGAAAGGCCCGTGCTTTACCATTTCTGCGCTCACGGGCGAAGCTTGCCCCGCTTTGACCTATGCCATCATGGCGCATCTGGATCAGGTGAAAAGAACGGAACTACCCAGTAGCGGCGAGGCAAAAGAAAACCAGCCAGACGACTAGGGTAAAATACCCAGCTTCCTCGTTTCTTGCGGCGCAAGCTAACCATGCAATCTGTTCTCGCTAAATCCAAATGCCTCGTGGTGAAAGTCGGCAGCAGCCTCGTCACCAATGAAGGTCAGGGTCTCGATACCCACGCCATTGCGCAGTGGGCCGACCAAATCGCGCGTCTCAAAATCATGGGCAAGCAGGTCGTACTGGTTTCCAGCGGCGCGATTGCCGAAGGCATGCAACGCCTGGGGTGGACGAAACGTCCCAAAGCCGTGCATGAATTACAAGCCGCAGCCGCGGTGGGGCAGATGGGCCTGGTGCAGGTGTACGAAACCTGCTTCCGCAAGCATGGCCTGCACACCGCGCAAATTTTACTCACGCATGAAGACCTCGCCGATCGTAAGCGCTACCTCAACGCCCGTTCTACATTGCGTACCTTGCTCGCGCTGAATGTGATTCCGATCATCAACGAGAACGATACGGTGGTCACGGACGAAATTAAATTCGGCGACAACGACACGCTCGCCGCGCTGGTAACGAATTTAATCGAAGCCGATGCGCTGGTGATTATGACTGACCAAAAAGGCTTGTACTCCGCTGATCCGCGCAATGATCCAAATGCGACCTTGATTCAAGCAGGGCGTGCGGGCGATGCGGCATTGGAAACCATGGCGGGGGGGGCAGGTAGTGCGATCGGCCGCGGCGGCATGCTCACCAAAGTGCTCGCCGCCAAACGTGCCGGGCGTAGCGGGGCGCATACCGTCATTGCTTGGGGGCGTGAGCCGGAAGTGTTGGTGCGGCTCGCTGCAGGCGAATGTATCGGCACGCAATTGATCGCGGATGAAGCAAATAAAATTGCCGCGCGCAAAAAATGGCTCGCCGATCATTTGCAAGTGCGCGGCCGGCTCATGCTCGACGCCGGTGCGGTGCGGGCGCTGCAAGAAGAAGGCAAAAGCCTGCTGCCGATTGGCGTGCATGATCTCAGCGGGGAATTTGAACGCGGTGAAGTGGTTACCTGCCTCGATCCCGCGGGCCGCGAAATCGCGCGCGGCTTAATCAACTACACCTCGGAAGAAACGCGCAAGATACTCAAGCAAGCATCGAGCGAAATTGAAGCCATTCTGGGTTATGTAGACGAATCAGAATTGATTCACCGGGATAGTTTGGTGTTGCTGTAAGCCAGTGCTAGGTCTTGTTGTCTGGGGGCGCGTTCAGATATTGATCGTGGCGCTCAATGAATTGTTGGCTACTGCTGATACCGCGTAAATGCAAGATATGGCTGCGCACCGCGACTTCCACCATCACCGCGAGATTGCGGCCGGCAGCGACCGGGATACGTACTTTGGGAATATTGATACCAAGAATTTCTTGCGTATCGCGTTGCATTTGCAGCCGGTCGTAATTTTCCTGGGTGATGTCGGCGGATTTTTCCAAATGCACGATAAAGCGCAATGTTTTCTTCGGTTTCACTGCCACCTCGCCATATAAAGCGCGAATATTAAGTATCCCCAAGCCGCGCACTTCGATGAAGTCTTGTAGCAGCGATGGGCAGCGTCCCTCCAGCGTATCAGGTGAGATCTCATAAATTTCCACGATATCGTCCGCGATCAAGCGATGGCCGCGCGTGATGAGCTCTAAGGCCAATTCGCTTTTGCCTATGGCGGCCCCGCCGGTAATCAGCACCCCGATCCCCATCACTTCCATGAAAACCCCGTGCAGGGTGGTGAATTCCGCGAGCGCCTTGGCGAGATAGTGGGAAAGGATTTGCATCAGCCGCGGACTCGGCTGGGGCGAAGTGAAAAGCGCCGTCTCGGTGCGGTTCGCTATATCGAGCAGTGCTTGCGGCACCGCTTCGTTATTGGCGATGACAACTGCTGCGAGTTCGGTCGAATACAGATTATCGATGGCCTGTTGCAAGCTTTCTGCGCTCAGGCTGCGCAAATAATCCATCTCCGCCGCACCCAACACTTGCACCCGGTTAGGATGCACAAAATTAAGATGCCCGATCAAGGCGAGTGAGGGTTTTTGCACCGTCTCGCTGGTCAGCAATTTGCTGCCGCCAGTGCTGCCGGCGATCCAGGCCAGTTCCAGCTTCTGGCGTGTGTCTTCAAACAGATGTTGTACGGTGATCTGCGTCATGAGGGGTAGTCAAGAGTTGAAAAATTTCAGTTGCGTTTTTTTCTTGCAATAAGCGATCGCGTAGTGCGCGATCGCTAAATAATTGCGCGAGTTCGGAGAGAATTTGCAAATGCAAATCGGTGGCGTGTTCAGGCACCAACAACACGAACAATAAGCGCACCGGTTCATTGTCTGGCGCGCCGAAGGGTACGGGGTCGCGGGTGCGCACGAAGACACCCATAGCTTGCTGCAGCTGTTTGATACGGCCATGCGGAATCGCTACCCCTTGGCCTAAGCCGGTAGAGCCGAGCTTTTCGCGGTCGGTGAGACTCTTCGTAATGACTTTTGGCGCAAGGCTCAGCGGCAGCGCCAAACGTTGGGCGATTTCCTCAAACAGCGCTTCCTTGCTGCTCGCCTGGATATCGAGCAGCACATAATCCGGTTTCAGCAGGGAGGCAATGAGGGACATGAAAACGGGCCGCGTCAGCGGCCCGGCTGGTTTACTCGGCGGCTTCCTGATGCTTCAAAGCATCGCGCCCATGTGCGCCATTTTTTTCTTTGTGTTTGAGTACTTGCCGGTCCAGCTTGTCGGCGAGCAAATCGATGGCGGCATACATGTCGTTGTCGGTCGCTTCGGCAAAAATGTCTTTGCCGCTGACGTGAATGTTGGCTTCGACTTTCTGCGCGAGTTTCTCCACGGTCATAATCACATTGACGTCGATGACATGGTCGAAATGACGTGTGACGCGCTCCAGTTTGGCGCTGACGTAGTCGCGGATGGCAGGGGTGACTTCCAAGTGATGTCCGGTGACGCTGAGGTTCATAGCCTAACTCCTTCTCAAAGGGCCTTACGAAGATTGACCGGAGGGATTTGCAGTGCCTCCCGGTATTTGGCGATCGTGCGGCGTGCCACGATAATGCCTTGCTGCGACAAAATTTCGGCAACCTGGCTGTCCGACAGCGGACGTTTGACATCTTCCGCCGCCACCAGTTGTTTGATCAAGGCGCGAATCGCGGTGGCGGAGCAGGCGCCGCCGGTATCGGTAGCGACATGGCTGCCGAAAAAATATTTCAGTTCAAAAATACCGCGTGGCGTCAGCATGTATTTTTGGGTGGTGACGCGCGAGACGGTGGATTCGTGCAGGCTGACTTCCTCGGCGATTTCGCGCAACACCAGCGGGCGCATCGCCACTTCGCCATGATCGAAAAAATGCCGCTGGCGCTCGACGATGGCTTGCGACACGCGCAAGATGGTGTCGAAGCGCTGCTGCACGTTTTTAATCAGCCAGCGTGCTTCTTGTAACTGATTAGACAGATCCTTGTTCGAGGCGTTGCGATTGCGGCGCAAGATGTCGGCATACACGCGATTGATGCGCAGCCGCGGCATGGCATCGGTATTGAGCCGTACCGTCCATTGGCCTTTCACCTTGCGCACTTCCACATCGTGCACGATGTAGCGGGTGTCGGTGGCCGCATATTCGGCGCCCGGACGCGGATTGAGCGCAGTGATCAGGGCCCGCATTTCGCGCAACTGTTCGTCATTGCACTGCAACAGTTTTTTGAGTTTGGTGAAGTCGCGTGCGCCCAGCACTTCCAAATGCTTGCGCGCGGTTTCGAGTGCGGCTGCGCGGCCGGGCGTGTCTGCCGGGATTACATTTAACTGCAGCACCAGGCATTCGGAAAGGCTGCGCGCGCCGACGCCAATGGGATCCATGTTCTGGATGTGTTTGAGCGCGGTATCCAACTCCACCGGATCGACTTCCAATTCCAGCGGCAGCAGCGAAGCGAGCTCGGCCAAATCTTGCTGCAGATAGCCCGCGTCATCCAAGGCATCGATCAACAGCATCGTCATGGTTTTATCGCGGTCGCTGAGCGGGAGTAGATTCAATTGCCATACCAAGTGCTCGCGCAAGGTCTCGGTGCAAGCCGCCATTTGCGCCCCCCCGTCTTGCTCTTCGTCATCATTGTGCGAGTAGACGCCGGGCGCTTCGTCCCACAGCCCATCCGTCTGCTCCAGCGCGGTTTCTGGCGCATCATTGACGGGTTCGGCAGGGGGCGGCGCGTCAGTGGGGGTGGCTTCGGAGGTTTCGGGGATAGGAGTGTCGCCGCCGTAATACGTTTCGTCGTTGCCGTCGGCGCTGTCGTCGTCGAATCGTTCCAGCAGCGGATTGTCTTGCAGCAGGGTTTCGAGTTCTTGATTGAGTTCGAGCGTCGAGAGCTGCAGCAGCCGAATCGATTGCTGCAATTGCGGCGTGAGAGTCAGATGCTGGGAGATTCTGAGCTGTAAGCTATGCTTCATTCGATGTGCGTTCTGGCCGGAAGCGCGGCCGCGCGATAGGGCAACGGTTCATAGACGAAAATGTTCGCCTAAATAAACCTTCCTCACATTTTCATTATAAACAATTTCATCCGGTTTGCCGCTGGCCAGTACTAAACCCTCGTTAATGATATAAGCGCGATCACAAATACCCAGTGTTTCCCGGACGTTGTGATCGGTAATTAAGACGCCGATGCCGCGCCCGGAAAGGAAACGGATGATTTTTTGGATATCCAGCACCGCAATTGGGTCAACGCCGGCAAACGGCTCGTCGAGTAGAATAAAGCGCGGTTTCGTGGCCAGTGCGCGCGCGATTTCCACCCGACGCCGTTCGCCGCCGGACAGGCTCAAGGCCTGGGCGTCGCGCAAGTGTTCGACATTCAGATCATGCAGCAGCTCATCCAAACGTAGCGCGATTTCGGCAGGGGAGATAGGCTGCAATTCGAGGATAGCCTGGATATTTTCGGCTACCGTGAGCTTGCGGAAAATTGACGCTTCTTGCGGCAAATAACTCAAGCCGAGTAAGGCGCGGCGGTGGATCGGGAGCGTGCTCATGTCTTGACCATCGAGCAGGATACGTCCGCCATCCAAGCTGGTGAGCCCGACCATCATATAAAAGCTGGTGGTCTTGCCGGCGCCATTGGGGCCGAGCAGACCCACCACGTCACCGCTGTGCACGTTGAGGGACACGTCTTTGACGACGACGCGCGCCTTGTAGCGCTTGCGTAAGTTGATAACTTCTAAGGTGCTCATGAATTCGGGGCGCTCGTGGTGGGCGGTTTAATTGGCTCCACCGATACCCGCGGCGGGTTTCAGTGGCAGGCCGCCGCCCGGATTAGGCGCCGCAGGCGCGCCTTTGCGTTTGGGTTGAATCACCACACGCACCCGGCCTTTCGGATTGTTTTCGCTAGCGCCATCCTTGCCGCCGATGACGCGGTACGATTCGGTGCGGCCGTCATAGGTGATGTAATTGCCATGCACTTCGTCTTGGCCGCGCTTGATACGCGCCTGGGTGAACATCTCCAGCTTATCGCGTTTAGCGTCGTATTCGATGCGCTGCGCCCAGCCTTCGATGTTTACATCCACGCCGTCGCTTTTCTGTTTGAAATAAGAGGGGTTGCCATAAGCCGTGCTCTTGGAAAAGCCTTCGTTGTCTTGCACCACCATTAATTTATCGGCGGTGATTAAGAGCGTGCCCTGGGTCAGCCGGACGTTGCCCTGATAGGTACTCACTCGGGTTTGATCGTTCACTTCGACGGTATCGGATTCCAAGTTCACTGGTTTGTCGCGGTCCGCCTGTTCGGCATGCGCGGGCAAGGCGAACAGGAGTACGGCGGTATGGGCGAGCAAAGAAATCCAGCTAGGGATGGCGCGGTTCATATCTGACCTTTACGTTCGAAAGCAACTTGAAGGTATGCTTCCTTTTGTCCAATTTTAAGCCAACTGCGGTGATATGGGTATGCGCATCGTTGATAACTACTGGTTTATCGGTGAACGCCAAATCTTTATCTGGTATCAGGTGTAGAAAGGTAGTGTCCAGCGTCAGCTCGGATGCTGCGCCTCGCGCTTCGCGGATTACCCGGACATGATCGTGTAAATAGGCGTCTTTGCCGTCTTCGGTGACAATGCCGCGCTGTGCGTACATATGGTAAGGCGCGGTGTTTGGCGCGAAGCTCATAAAATGCGGCCGCTCCAGCAGCGTGGTTTTATCATCCGGGTAATGGGTCATTTTTATCGCAGCCAGGGTGAAGTGCGGTTGGCCGCTGAGATCGAGTGTCGCCGAGCTAAAATTTTCTACTACGTAATCAGGCTCGTGCCGGGTGCTGCCATCCAGTTTAGGTTCACCGGGCTGCACCACGCGATCCAGCCACAGGGTCAGCGCGGCGAAGAGCACGAGGAAGATGAGCGTGGCCCAGGCGGAAAGATGTCTGATCATTTCAAATAAGGAGCAAGCTGCGCATCCAGCGTGCCTTGCGCGCGCATGATGCGCTCGCATACTTCGCGCACGGCGCCTTTGCCCCCGGGGAGCCGGGTCACATAGTGGGCATATTGCTTAACGCTATCCATCGCACTCGGCACCGCGATGGACAGCCCGCTGCGGCGCATCATCGGCAGATCGACTACATCGTCGCCCATGGCGGCAACTTGCTCAGAGGCGACGCCGAGCCGCGCAGTGAGCTCCGAGAATGCTTCGAGTTTATCTTCGACGCCTTGATACAGATGTTCAATGTTGAGATTTTTTGCTCGATGGCGCATCAGCGGCGAGTCGCGGCCGGTAATGATCGCGATTGCTACGCCGCTTTTTTTCAACATTTTGAGGCCGTGGCCGTCGAGCGAAAAGAACGCTTTCATTTCCTGGCCGGCATCGTTCAGATACAGCGAACCATCGGTCAGCACGCCGTCCACATCGAAAATGATGAGCTTGATTTTGGCCGCGCGGATGTTGATTTCCTGCTCGGTAAGCGGCGCGGCGAGTGGCGCAAACGGGGTCATGATCTGGCTCATGCGTCTTACACCACACCCGCGCTCATTAAGTCATGCATATTGACCGCACCCACGAGTTGGCCCGTCTCATCCACGACCAGTAGCGCATACACCTTACTGTCCTGCATTACTTTCACCGCTTCCGCCGCCAATTTATTCGGTGTGATGCTGCGCGGCTGGCGCGTCATCACTTCACCTACCACCGTCACGCGAATGTCGAGACCGCGGTCGAGGCTGCGGCGCAAATCGCCATCGGTGTAGACACCGTTCACGCGGCCTTGTGCATCCACTACGGCTGTCATACCCATGCCTTTGCGCGTCATTTCCAGCATCGCGGCTTGCACCAGGGCGGTTTCCGGCACCTGCGGCAGCCCCTCGCCCTGGCGCATGACATCGGCAACATGCACCAGCAGCCGCTTGCCGAGCGTGCCGCCAGGATGCGAGCGCGCAAAATCGTCGGGGCCGAAGCCGCGCGCATCCAACAGCGCAATGGCGAGCGCATCACCCAGCGCCAAAGTGGCGGTGGTGCTGGCGGTCGGCGCCAAGTTGAGCGGGCAGGCTTCTTTTTCCACGCTGGTGTCGAGATGCACATCGGCTTCGCGCGCCAGCGTGGAATTCGGGTTGCCGGTCATGGCGATCAATTTCGCGCCGGTGCGTTTAAGGATAGGCACGATGGTCAATAACTCCGGACTTTCACCGGAGTTGGAAAGTGCGATCACCGCATCGTGTTGGGTAATCATGCCCAGGTCGCCGTGGCTGGCTTCGGCCGGGTGCACGAAAAATGCTGGTGTGCCGGTGCTGGCCAGGGTGGAGGCGATTTTGCGCGCGATATGGCCGGATTTACCCATCCCGCACACCACAATGCGGCCTTGGCAATCCAAAATTAATTGTAAGGCGGCGAGAAAATGTTGATCCACGCGCGCAATCAGCGCATGCACCGCAGCCGCTTCGATCGTGAGTACTTCACGTGCGAGATCGAGCGCTTTATCGGTTAACAGCGTGGGTAAGGGGGAAGCGTGAGCAGTCATGGGCGAGAAGTATAGCAAGAACCTCTGCATCCGGCGTGTGCGGGCACGTTGGCAGCCCGGATTCAATCCCGCATACTCCGCACTATGAGTACATTGGCTTCGGTTTTGGTATTGCTCGGCAGCGCCGTGGTGGTGGTGGCGCTGTTCCGCATGCTGCGGTTGCCGCCCTTGCTCGCCTATATTTTTGTCGGTGTGACGATCGGCCCGCACGGCCAAGCGTGGATTCCCGCGTCTGCACAAACCAGCGCGCTAGCGGAATTCGGCGTGGTGTTTTTGATGTTTGCCATCGGCCTCGAATTCAGTTTGGCGCAATTGAAAGCCATGCGCCGCTTGGTGTTCGGCGTGGGTGGCGCGCAGGTAGTGTTGACGGCTTTGGCAGTGCTCGGCCTCAGTCTCGCCTGGGGCATGGATTGGCGCGCCGGGCTGGCCTTGGGCGGCATTTTCGCTATGTCTTCCACCGCGATTGTGAGCAAGCTGTTGGCGGAGCGCGTCGAATTGCATTCGGTCCACGGCCGCCAGACCATGGGCGTGCTGTTGTTCCAAGATTTAGCGGTGGTGCCGTTCCTAGTGCTGATCCCTGCGCTGGCTAAGGGCGGCGACGGCCTGCTCGTGGCGCTAGGTGTGGCCGCGCTCAAAGCCAGCATTGCACTGGCGCTGATTTTGTATTTCGGTCAGCGCCTGGTGCGCCCGTGGTTCCACGCCATTGCGCGGCGCAAGATGAGCGAGCTGTTTATGCTCAATGTACTGCTCATCACTTTAGGCCTGGCCTATATTACGCAACAGGCGGATTTATCACTCGCGCTCGGCGCCTTCCTGGCCGGGGTGCTGATATCCGAAACCGAATATCGTTATCAAGTAGAAGCCGATACGCAGCCCTTCCGCGATGTGCTGCTCGGACTCTTCTTTATCACCATCGGTATGCAGCTTGATCTCGGCATGCTGATTCAGCACGCGGGGTGGGTGCTGCTGCTGTTGGCGGGTTTGTTATTCGGCAAGCTGGCGCTGATTTTTCTTCTGGCGCGCGCTTTCGGCAGTCATCCCGGCGACGCGCTGCGCACCGGCTTGACGCTGGCGCAAGCCGGCGAGTTCGGGTTTGTGTTGTTGACGGAGGCGGGCAAGATTTCCACCTTGCACGCCGATGTGATGCAAGCCGTGCTGAGCGCCATGCTCTTGTCGATGGTGTTGGCGCCGCTCTTGATCCACTACCGCGAAGCCATCGTGAAAAAGCTTATCGTCGGCGATTGGATGAACCAAGCCGCGAAGCTGCATGAGATTGCGGTCAAAACGTTTAGCGTGCAAGGCCACGTCATCGTCTGCGGTTACGGCCGCAGCGGGCAGAATTTAGCGCGCTTTCTAGAGCGTGAAAAATTACCTTTTATCGCGCTTGATTTCGATCCGGCCCGGGTCAAGCTGGCTGCCGCAGCGGGCGAAAGCGTGGTGTACGGCGATGCCGCGCGGCGCGAAGTGCTGCAGGCGGCGGGTATCTCCCGCGCGCGTGCGGTGGTGGTGACTTATGCCGATGTACCTTCCGCACTGCGCGTGATCGGTGCGGTGCGCGAAATCAACCCTCAAGTGCCGGTAATCGTCCGCACGGTAGACGACACCGATCTGGAAAAACTCATGCAAGCGGGTGCCGCGGAAGTGGTGCCGGAAGTGTTGGAAGGCAGTCTCATGCTCGCCTCTCACGCGCTGATTTTGCTCGGCGTGCCGCTGGCGCGCGTACTACGCTCGGTGCGCGAAGTGCGCGCCAGCCGCTATCAATTGCTGAAAGCGTTCTTCCACGGCGCGACCGACGAACCAGAAGAAGCGCCCGCTGAACACGCCGAACCGAGGTTGTATACCGTAACGATTACCGAGCGCATGGCGGCAATGGGTAAAACGCTTGCTGAATTGAATTTGGAAAGTTTGGCGGTCACTGTGACGGCGGTGCGCCGTCATAATATCCGTAGCTTCGACCCGCAACCGGAAACGCGGTTGGAAGCAGACGATGCGGTGGTGCTCCTCGGCCGGCCAGCACCACTGGCCGCCGCCGAGTTGCGTTTAAGGGGGGATTAGAACAGCGATACGCCGCCGCATTGGGTGGCAGTAGAAGTAATGGCCCAAGTATAGGGGCCACTACCGGCAATACAAATAGTGCTTAGTGAGCTTGGCCATGCACTAAAACGGAAGTTGCCGGTGTTGGGTGTGCCGTCATCTATTTTACGGTCCACTTCAGCAAGTATGGTGGCGGGAATGTTGGTGCCCGTCTTGATATTGTGTACCGAAGGAATCGTACTAACACCGCCGGCCAATGTCGCGCCATCCGCGTATATGTTGTCGAAAATGAGTTGCATCAAGCCACCAAACGGATTTGAGGGAGAATTCGTGGGGTCAGCAACAGAGCCCGTCCCCGTGTAATTGCCCGTAATGAATCCTGCTTTGGACAGTTGATACCAAGCGCAAATGGATTTGTCGGTAGTGTCGATCAAACTATCGCTGGTGGTTGGGCCGCAGGTTGTTCCGGCGCCAGGAATGTTCGCGTTAGCATTAGCTTTGGTGTAATCCCCCGGAATCCCACGATACCTATCTTGAAACCCAAAAAACGCCGCCTTGATGCCATCTTGTTGCGCAATGATATTGCGCACCCGCGCATTCTGAATCAGCTCTTGCCCTTTGAGCACGCCACCCAACAGTAGGCCGATAATCACCAGCACAATCGCTATTTCGATAAGCGTAAAACCTTTTTGATTTATGCGCATTTCCCCACCTTGTTTTTTTATAGTGTTCAAGATGCTTAGCCCGCAGCAAAAAAAATGCCACCGAAACATATAAACCGGAAATTTTTTTATATTTTTATTTCAATAAGTTATATTTTTTTGTGAGCAGGAAACGGCATGAATTGGGCTAGTGACGACGAGTTTTCAACGCGTCTGCCGGGATTTCGGCGATTTGGTTTCTAATTCGTTGTAACGCTCCGTAAGGAAATGCCTTTCTTGTGGATCGGTAATGCTGCCGGTGGCAAGCAGCGCGCCGAGTTCGATTTTAGCGGCCTCGCGTTCCCCCATATCCTCCAGAATAAAAATCGGCATCTGGCTGGCCCAGTGCGGGATGCTGGGGTCACGTGCATGTTGCTGAATCGCGTGCGCATAAGTCAGCGCCAGCGGTAGGTCGTGCAGGCTATGTTTGGCGATGAGTGCGGCATGCGCGAGATAGCGCCAACGCCGCTTCGGGTCGGCCAGAAATTGGTGGTAGGTGAAATCCAGCATGAGGCGTTGCTTGGCGGGGTCGGGTACTTGGGCATAAAGGTAGCTCGACATGAGCAAGGGATAGTTCGAGTGCGGATCCAACTCAAGCAGCCTGCCGAGCCAGGCAGCGACCCGGCTGTAATCGAGCGCCGCGAAGGGGATGCTGATGCCGGGTTGGTTGTCGAAGGCTTGCAGCCGTAGTGCCAGCAGTCCGGCAAGCGTGATGGGTTCACCCAGGCTGGCTAGCCGGGCGGCAGTTGCGCTGGGTGGTGGCGCAAGCGCTTCTACATACGCGACGGGTGCGGTTTGCATTGCGCGCCAACTGATTTGCAGCGCGAGCAGTAAGACACCGCAGAACATCACCGCGCGCGGGACTGCTCGTAGCGAACGTACATGCATATCAAAGATTTTTGCGATACATATCAAATATCGCTGCGCTCGTGATCAGCGCGACGAAGATCAGCGTTTGCAACGCGAGAGAGCCGAGCATTGGCGCGGGCACGACGCCATCCACCAGCCAGCGCGTTTGTGCGAACTGATCCAGGCGCGGCAATAACAAGGCGAGACTATCCAAGAGCCCAGTCATGTAGCGGTGCGAAAGGGAGGCCGCATTGAGGCTGGCGTGACTGATAAGTTGAATCGTGGCGAGGCTTTTCGCCAACAGATAAAAGCCGAGGGTGAGCATCAGGCCAGCGGCAACGCCGCGCAGGGTGATGCCGCAAAACACGCTTACCGCGGCGACGATCCAGGTTTCCAACAGCAACGATGCGACCCATGGCCACCACGCCGCGGCGGACACAAACGCTGCCAATGGCAAAGCGCAGGAGAGAGCGATCAGCATCGCGGCGCTACTCATGCCTAAAGTTTTCCCCAGTACATAATGGCTGCGCGGTAAATCGAGCGCCAACAACAGTGCCGGGCCTTTATCATTGAACTCTCGTTGCAGGGTACTGATAATGAAGGCCGTGGCGATTAGCGCGCTGATGGCGCGCAGGCTCGTGGCCAGGAAAGCCACTTGCAAGCGTTGGCTATCGGTGATGGCGAGTTCGCGGATGAGAAAGCTCGCCGCCGTGAGTAATAAGATCGCACTCAGCACCAGCCATAGCAGGCGGCTACGGGCGGCTTCGACTAGGGTATAGCAGGCGATGGCAAGGATTTTGCGCATAGTGTGCGGATAGTACCAAATTTGAATGGGGTTTTAAGCACAAGGTACACGGGGGCGCGGGGAAATCGCACGGGTAGTGTTCTTACTTTTCGCGCTCCCCGTGGTTTAATGAGCGTGTTGAGTACTTGACGAAAACGATAAAAATATGACTGAAACGCAACGTGTCACCGTCAGTGGTTGGACCGCCAAATACGCGCATTGGTGGATGGGCTTGATGCTCATCACGCTCCATGGCGCCTTGGCGTGGGGTATCGAGATGTGGTGGGCGCGCGGGCTGATGCTGGCGCACTTCGGTTTCTTTTTGATGTGGCAGCCAGTGTGGCGCGCGGATCGCGAAATTTCCGCGATCTCGGCTGTGCTCATCATCGGCGTTGGGTTGGCGCTGGGTTTTATCGCGAGTTGGTGGCTGGCGGCGTTGTGGTTGGGCGTGTTGGCCGGCTTGATCGGTGGTAAGGCGTTTGGTGCGGAATCGGCGCGGCAGCGTGCGGCTAGCCTGATCGCGCTGCTCTACTTGCTCGGCATGTTGCTCGGCTGGGTGGTGCCGCAGTTGTTCCTTGATTATCACGACACCCCGGCGCTGGTTTGGCTGATGCGCTACGGCTGGCTCATTTTCCCGGTCGCTTTATTGTTTATTCCCCAGGAACGCGCTGCCAGCGCGACGCACGTGGTCGATTTCATCTACAGTGTGATGTTGTTTTTGCTGGTGATGGTGCTGGTGCTGGGCAGTTTCGCTTTGAAGCTGGTGACCAAAGGCGATTACCTGTTCGCCGTGGCGCAAACCTTGTTGGGCCTGGCGGCGATGCTGTTCATTTTGGCTTGGTTGTGGAAGCCGCGCGCCGGTTTTTCCGGCTTCGGCCAATTGCTGTCGCGTTACCTGCTGAGCGTCGGGCTGCCGTTCGAACAATGGATACAAAGCCTCGCGCATTTGGCCGAAGCCGAGCGCGAGCCGGAAGCGTTTTTGCAAAAAGCGATGGCGGAAATTCACCGCTTGCCGTGGGTGGCGGGTGGCGTGTGGCACACGCTGGATGAAGCAGGTGAGTTCGGCTATACGACGCCGCATTGTATCGAAATCGATGTGCATCGTTTGCAACTGGCCTTATATACGCGCGGCCGAGTGTCACCTTCACTGATGGTGCATGTGCGGCTGCTCACGGAATTGTTGGAGTTTTTCTACGAAGCGAAATTGCGTGAGCAGTTGCAGCGTCAAAATGCCTATGTGCAAGCCATCCACGAGACTGGCGCACGGTTAACGCATGATGTGAAAAATTTACTGCAATCGCTCACCGCGCTGTGTTCCGCCGCCGAATCGACCGAAGCCGATCAAGCCGAGGCGCTGCAAATGCTGATCCGGCGCCAACTCCCGCTGATTACCCGGCGCTTGGATCAAACCCTAAAAAAACTTAAAGCGCCGCATATGGTGGGACGCGAGGAAATCCCCGCCGCCGAGTGGTGGCAGAATTTACGCGCGCGCTATGAGCCGCATGGCGTGGCGTTCGAGCTCGATGGCGCGCTCGACGGTTGCCAAGTGCCGGCCGAGCTATTCGATAGCGTGGCCGACAATTTATTGCAAAATGCCATCAAGAAGCGTGGCGCAGAAGCGGGTGTCGTCATTCGCGTCCGTTTCGCGCCTGAGCGGGGAGGCACGCTCAAGATCGAGGATAGCGGTAACGCCATGCCGGATAGCATGGCGCTAAAACTGTTTCGTGCGCCGGTGACTTCGCATACCGGCTTGGGAATCGGTTTATATCAAGCCGCGCGCCAAGCGGAACAACTTGGCTATCGGCTACAGGTGGCGCAAAACGAAACGGGCAATGTGGGGTTTGAGTTGAGCGTGATGCGCGAAGTGCAAGCCACGCTAGGGTAGCTTGCCGGCCGCGACCATGCGGTTGAAGAGTACGTTGGGAGAGAGCCATGTTAGTAGATCATCGAATTCACA
>JANYAU010000008.1 GCA_025361165.1 Betaproteobacteria bacterium
GCGGCCAGTATTGCGCCGAAACGCTGACATTCAACCTAGACAGGAAAGTTGTGCGCGGATGCGCCCACTATGCAGCGGCGGAATAACGCCATTCCAAAATATGAATTTATGTTGATGCTCCGACTTGGCAGCATACGACCCTTAGCAGCCGATCCCGCGCGGTAAGAGCAGACCTTCATCAGCCCTGCGAATGTACTGCACCTGGAACCGCGTGATGTCGGCTTCCCCATTCGCTAGCTGTCTACCCTTCAGGAGCATTGTCGTCGATGGCCTATATCATGGATTGTGTTTGCGCACAGTTGGAGGCACTGCGCCGTTGATCAAAAGGCCGGATACCGCCGGCTTTGCGCCACGCATCCCTAACAACGCTTGAATCGAAATCCACTGATGTCGCGGCGCGGCATGGCCCAGTTATCAGGATTGACCGTTTAGAATTGCACTTGTATTTCGTTTAATTTTATATATAATCAAATTAATTAGAGGCCACACCTCACGCAGGAACCGCCCCGTTGAAAACTAGGACCTACAACATCGAATCACGTCGCAGGCAGCAGGCCGCGCTGAAGGACAGCATCGCGGCCGCTGCGGCCGAGTTGCATGCAGCCAAGGGGGTGTTTGCGACCAGCTATGTCGACATCGCCAAGCGCGCCGGCGTGTCGCTGCCCACAGTGTACAAACACTTTTCGACCCAGCATGAGCTGCTTCAAGGCTGCACCGGGCACGTCATCGCCAAGGCACCGCTGATGCCGGTTGAGAAGATCATTGCGGCTTTCGACCTGCCAGCCGCCGCCAAGCTGCTGGTGTCCGCAATGGAGAAGCAACATCTGCACTTCGAGCCTTGGTCGGCTTGGCGCGAGGATCGGCAGATTCCGTTTCTCACCGAGATGGTTGCCGGCATCCGCCAAGCGAGAGCCGCATTGGTGGCTGAGCTATTGGCGCGCCACGGTGTACGGGGTAGGCACCGAGAGTTGGTGGCTGCGTGGGAATCCATACTGTCTTTCGATTTTTGGCACCGCCTGGTGCGCGAGCACCAGTTACCGCGTCAAGCGGCGCACCGCATCCTTATTCAATGTTTGCTGGCAGTTGTCGGGCCGATGCTCGCATCCCCATCCACCCCGAGTCCAAGGAGAAAACCATGACCCAGACCCCGCTCGCCTCGATCAACCAAATCGCTGCGGATACCTATCGCATCAGCATCGCATTACCAGAAATGATGCCCGGTGGCTTTTCGTTCAACCAGTACTTGGTGGTCGATGAGATGCCCCTGCTTTTTCACACCGGGCCGAAAAGGTTGTTCACGCTAATTTGCGAGCAGATCGAAACCGTGCTCCCGGTCTCCAAATTGCGCTACATCGCGTTCTCGCATGTCGAGGCCGACGAGAGCGGTAGCCTGCCCGAGTTCCTGGCTGCAGCACCGCAGGCCAAGCCTGTGTGCAGCGAAATCGCCGCGATGATCTCAATCGGCGATATGGTTGACGTCGCGCCGCTGACCATGGCTGACGGCCAGAAGCTGAGCCTGGGCCGGCATCAGTTGGTGTGGCAATCAACCCCTCATTTGCCGCATGGCTGGGAATGTGGCTACTTTTTCGATGCGACGACCAAGGTGCTGTTCTGCGGCGATCTGTTCACGCAGCCCGGCATGGGCGAACGGCCCCTGGTCAGCGACGACATCCTTGGGCCCAGCGAGGCATTCCGACGGCAGATGGATTACTTTGCGCACAGCCGCGACACCTCGGGAATGATCGACAAGCTGGCTAATCTGCATCCCGATGTGCTGGCCTGCATGCATGGCAGCGCCTGGTCAGGTGACGGTGCCGGTCTGCTGCGCAGGCTAGGCGCATCGCTTGCGCAGCCGTGAGGCAGCAGCGTCTCGCGGCTGTGCCACCCTGACAGCACAAACCCTGCACAGCCCACTTAACGGCGTAAGGTGTCAGAGAAACTGCCCTGACACTTCGCATACCCGCTTCGCCACCTTGATAGGCGGCAAGTGAATGTCGGCAATGCGCAGCCATGGTTGGACGACTGGAACTGGCACGATGCTGACCCCCAGTATTCATCGCTGACAGGCAACTCCCGCTGCAAAACGGACATACAACGAGCAATCCATAACCGGCTGCCACATGTCGATTTTAGCCAGTCCATCACGAACATTGGATACCCAAAATATTTTAACAAGGTGCGCAACATTGTCTAAATCGGTGATCGCGTTTGATCAAAACGGGTGATCACGGTTCGCCGAAATGGGTGCGCAAGCTAGGTCAAAATATATACTTTGCGCCGCTTCGCGGATAACCGCGCTTTTCAATACCGTACCCGCACTTTGTACACCAGCTTGGTTTGGCCGTTGGCCGGCACATTCACTTTCCACACCGCGGTATTGGCGGCCTCTTTTACATGTGGCTGCGATTCGGACAACATTTGCCAATCGCCCGGAATCGGTTCCATCACTTTCACTTGCACCGCTTCGTCCTTGGCATTCTTGAGCGTGATCTCGAATCCGGTATCGGACACATAGTTGTAACGGCTGGCGCCACTGACTTTTTCGAAGCTGGTTTGTTTTTTATCGGCCGTCACATCGAAGGCCTCGCCCAACTTCAGCCGCACTTTTTCGTTCTTCGGGGTATGGTCGATTCGATCCTCGCCCACGAACTGCG
Source organism: Betaproteobacteria bacterium (assembly GCA_025361165.1). Taxonomy (GTDB): domain Bacteria; phylum Pseudomonadota; class Gammaproteobacteria; order Burkholderiales; family Thiobacteraceae; genus RBG-16-58-11. The sequence continues at coordinate 2,655 of JANYAU010000008.1, forward strand.
CATTGCCCGCTTTATCTTTCTTGTACACGCGCACCACGCCCTTGGGCAGCGGAATGCCTAAGCCCGTGCCTTTATTCTCGAATTCCATGAACACGCCGACTTTCATCTTTTGGCCGATGTCGCCGTAGCTCGAGCGGTAGTAGTAATCCGCGCCGCGCAGTAAAAATTCCTTGCTGACGGGAATGGCTGTTGCACTCATGAGCGCGACTTGTTTGGTTTGGCTCTCGGCAATCGTGGTGGGGCGATCAAGGGTATACAGGTGATATTCGAACAAGCTTTCTTCGGCCATGGCGGGTGCCGCTTTGGCCACCATACGCGGTGCTGATGCCAACGCTTCTTGCCGCATTGCATCTTGGACTTGATTCACATCGCCGGCCACCAATTGCAGTTTGGCATTCTGATAGGTCGCGCCACTGGTGTTGGTCAAAGTCACCCAACCATTCAGATCGAGCTTGTCTTCATTCTTCGACAGCTCGGCAACATAATCCGCGCGCCAACTTAAGCCGCCGGTGAGATAGGACAACTCCAGCGTATCGTCCGCGGCCTGCGCGGCATTGAGGTACATCACTAACGTCGGGTGGTCGCGCAAATTTCCAGGCACGCTGGGGAACGCAATGCGCCCCGGCACGCCGGTTTCGATCCGATCCGCATATTGCAGCACTACGCCGTTGTTGGTGGCCAGCACCGTCGCATCCTCACGCGAATCCGCACCGGTGGCGGGATTGGTGCGGATCACGGTGACGCGTTTGCCGACATACTTGTCCAATAGCGTTTGCGGTGTGAGCAAATCGAAATCGAAGTTCTGCTCCAGCAAATAAAATCCCTTAGGATGTGTCAGATCACGCAGCAGCGCAGTTTCTGGCCGCATGCGCGCGGACACGTCGCGCCACGCCAACCGGCCTTCGCCCGCCGCCATACCGACCTTGCGCGTGTCTTTCACCAACGCCAGATTCTCGTTGTAAATGGTGACCGCAACTTCTTGCTGATCCTTGAGGGTGGTGATGTGTTCCGGTGCAGCGTGGGCGATACACGCAGTAAACGCGAGGCTGGCTGCAATAGCGGTTTTGCTCAACATGGTGGTCTCCTTAAGGGGAATGTTCTTCCGGCCAAGCGGCGTTATCCAGCAGCACATCGACGCCGTTAGGACAATGGATCGCCGCAGCGGGTATGGGTTCGCCGCTTTTCCAACGCGCGACGGCGTCCTGCTTGCCTGCGCCAGTCACTAAAAATAATACTTGGTGCGCGCGCGACAACCGAGTTGCGCTGAGAGAGAGCCGCTGCGGCGGTGGTTTGGGCGCATCGAGCACCATCAACACATCGGGCGCATTGTCTGTGGCGCCGATGTCATGTCCAGGAAATAAACTGGCGGTGTGGCCATCTTCGCCTAATCCCAACAACACCAAATCGAATTCGCCGACATTGGCGAGCAATTGCGTATAGGCCGCGCATGCCGCCTCTAGGCCGCACTCAGTCAGCATCGCATGAATTTGCTTAGACGGAATAGATGTCTGCGCGAGCCACGCATCCTGCGCCATTGTGCTGTTGCGCTCGGGATGGTCGGCGGGCAGCACACGCTCGTCACCGAAATAGATATGCCACGCCGCCCAGTCCATAGACAAATCACACAAGGACTCATACACCGCGCGCGGCGTGCTGCCACCCGCGAGTACGATATGAAAAGCGCCGCGTGTTTGAATCGCCGCGCGAGCCGCCGCATCGATTGCGTGACGGGCGGCAAGTTTCACATCCGCGTCACGCGCAAACCATTGCCATCGAACCATGCCGCTCTCAGTGCCTAGAGGCAAAATCCATCGTAGACGAATTATGCACTATGCCAAACGGCGGCACACTATTACACCTCCAGCCTAGGAATTTATACCTGCACGATAGTCGTGAAATCGCCCGCCGTTAGCGCGTTCATGTAAGCGAGGATTAGCTCCTTAGTGAGGTAGCGCCCGTGCGTTTTTTCGTCGTGTTCGCGAACGATGGGGAAGGTGTCGAGGATGTAAGCGGCATCGTCGCGGGAAAGGCCGTAGAGGTGGAAGAACAAGGCATCGAGCCGCGCCAAACGATGACGGCGGTCGTTCTCGTCCCACGCGAAGGGTGCGCCGTCATAGCCCAGGTCGCGGGCGAAGGGCGCGAGGTCATGGGCGGTGTAGGAAAGGTGCAGCACTTCGCCGCGCACGTAGTCGTCGATGTTAGTTTTGCCCAGCGTTTGCTCGAACTGCTTCTGGCGGATCAGCGGAAGCTGTTCGACGATGTACAAATTAGATTTATTAGTAGTTCCGACTTGATCTGACAGTAAGGCGTTGCCAAAGGGTGGGGTTACCCGGTTTGATATAGGTGCGGATCTTTATCAAACAACGCGCGCAAGCGCCAAGGAGTAACCCATGAATAGTTTTCAACAGAACGTCATCAAACACAAGATTCACCTGCTGAATCTAGCTGCCAACTTGGCAATGTGTCCCGCGCCTGCAAGGTGAGACTACTAAAGCTCAAATTCATACGGAATTTCTCGCCGTATACCTCCTCTTGTCGTCCGGGTTGCGTAAGCATTCGTGGCAAACCCACTCTCCTCCCCCCCTTCAATTTGCCGCAGCGCTAGTGCTCAAGAAGTGTACATAATTTCCGATATAGATATTTAACCCCATAACTTTGGCCTAACTTGTGGCGTCGCGATAAAAATAATTAATTAAATCAACAATTTGGTGCGTAAGAAATAAGGCTGGTGTTAAATGGGTTCACTGGGTAGAGAAGGCATCACATTCAAGCGCTAGGGTAGTTTGAAGGCCTGACGAACATCTAATTGATAAGGAGTTGCTATGTCTGTGATAAGGATAGTGCGGATGGTTGCTGGATTTGTTGTCTTGGCATCAATGGCGCTTGGGATGGAAGCTAGCCCATTATTTCTAGACGTCAATTGGCTTTGGCTCGCCGTTTTTATCGGCGGCAATCTCTTCCAAAGTGCTTTCACTAATATCTGCCCCCTCGAGATCGTGCTCAAAGCGGGGGGTATTGACTAATCAGAGAGATCGCCGCTAGACGCACTTGGGGCGAACGCGCGTGACTGGATAATGGCAACCACAAAAAAAAACCGTTCACGCGCATTCTTTCGTAGTCTGCCGGGGAGATTGATTGTCTCCATGCTGGTGGTCACGCTCATCCTGGGAACACTCTTGGTTGGCAGCATACTTTTCTTGTCGACTAAAGCTCAAGAAGATATCTTCGTTCAAAATGTCCAGGAAGAAACTCACGCATTGGCCGAGTCGATTGGGCGTAACTCGGATTCCTCGACACATAGAAATATATTGGCAAATGCAATACGGTCACATGGATTAGTTTATGTGGAGCTAGATCGTTCGAAATACGGCAATGCAGAATCGCTTACCTTGGTGACAGACAGTAAGCTTAAGTTTAGGAAAGACATTAAATTCGGGGGGCATGACGACAATGTGTATTACCTGTCTGAGCCGGTTCGAGATGAGAAGGGCAATGTAACTGCTGTACTCAAGACGGGCTATGACGAGTTGCGATTGACCAATCAGGCAAAGCATATGGTCCACCGGAGCATGGTTTTTTCGCTGGTTTACTTGTGGGCGCTAACACTTGTCGCAGCCTCCCTGGCGTTGCGTTTGACCAATCCCCTTAAAACCCTGCAGAAGGCTTGCAGGGAAATTGCATCCGGGCAGATCGACAAAGAACTTAATATTGAAAGTAATATTTCGGAAATTTCCGATTTGGGGTATGACTTGGAGCACATGCGCCAGGAGTTATTGGCGAGGAATAAACAAATCGCGGCTAGCGAGGCCCGATACGCCGCGATTCTAGATAATGCAGCCGAAGGTATTTTTACTTTCGATAGGCAAGGCATCATTCACAGCTTCAACCGATCTGCGGAGCAGCTTTTTGGGTATTGTGCCGACGAAGTCGTGGGACGGGATATCACACTGCTAATTCCTCCTCCCGATGCCATTGACCGCCGCAAAGGTTATCTTGAACACTTTATGCGGACGGAAATCAACCAGCTTGTCGGCCATGAGGGTGAGGTCACCGGATATCACAAAGACGGTGCGAGTTTTCATATGGCGCTCAAAGTGAGCGTGGTCGTGCTTGATGATAAGGAAATGTATACGGCGTTGGCAGCCGATATCAGCGAACGAAGGGCGCTGATTGATCGCCTGAAGTCGATGGCTGAACATGATGGGCTGACGGGCCTCTACAATCGAGGGTATTTTCACGAGGAATTGGAGCGCTTGGTGGAGCTGACCAAACGCAATAAGCAACCCAGCGCGTTGTTCTATATTGATCTTGATCACTTCAAGTACGTGAACGACGCGCTGGGCCACGCGGCGGGTGACCGCTTGTTGATTGAGATCAGCAAGATCCTTGTCAAGCGTGCCCGAAAAAGCGATCTGATTGCGCGACTAGGCGGCGATGAATTCACGGTATTACTCAATAGTATCCCCGTCGAGGAAATTCACAGCGCGGCGGAGTCCTTTCGCCGGGCACTTGCCGACTATCCGTTCAGGGCGGGCGCGGAGCAGGTCGACATTGGCTGCTCCATCGGCGTGTCGATGATCACTGAAGAAACCCGGTCCGCGGGCGAAGCACTTTCCCAAGCCGACATCTCCTGTCATTTAGCCAAGCGCAGTGGTCGCAACCAGGTACACATCTTCAACCCCGCGGACGAGGCCAATGTCACGGTGATGTCGATGGATATGGGCTGGTCAAGACGCATCAAAGAGGCAATCGAGATGGGCCGCTTCGTCCTCGCTTGTCAGCCCATCGTAGCTACGCAAAGCGGTGAAATCGAGTCTTTTGAGGTATTAATCCGCATGCTTGATGAGCAAAATATGCTCATCATGCCCGGCGCGTTTCTGCCTTCCGCCGAGCGCTTTGGGCTCGCTAAGGAAATTGACAAGTGGGTCATTGTGAATGCCATCGAGACCTTGGCCCAGCAACGCAAAGATACACCGGGGCTACGCTACTCGTTAAATCTATCCGGCCAGACTTTCTCGGACCCGAGTATCTGCGACCTTATTCAAGATGTACTGCGTCGGAGCGGGCTAGACCCCGCTGCGCTCACATTTGAAGTTACCGAAACGGTGGCTATTTCCGATATGTCGATTGCGGGCAGTTTTTTGTCCAAGCTTCGACAGATCGGTTGTAAGACGGCTCTGGATGATTTCGGCGCTGGCATGTCATCCTTCGCCTATTTGCGAGATTTGCCCGTCGATTACGTAAAGCTTGACGGGCGTTTTGTGAAGAATATGGCCACCAATCCCATCGATGAAGCTATGGTGAAAGCGATGAACGAGATTGCCCACGCGCTCGGCAAACAGACCATTGCAGAATTCGTGGAAGACGATGCCACCATGAAACTCCTCAAGGCCTACGGTATTGACTACGCCCAGGGCTACTACCTAGGCAGGCCCAATATTGTTATGCCGTGTAAGTCGATTTCGGATCACGCCGGCACGCCGTCCTTGTGTTTTATTTCTTCGGCGACGTCGTCGGAATGCTAGGTACGCGACTTTCTATTTTCCTTGCGCACTTGCCTCTCGTCGTCTGGACTTCACCCGCTTCAGTATGCCCTACACTTCGTTGCGCCACTCCTGATCCTCGCCATCGAACAAGCGTCCTGCTTCATGCAAGCCCCACGTACCGGCGGGATAGGTGTGGATGTAATCACGCTCCATCGCCCAATATTTGAGGATGGGATCGACCACGCGCCAGGCCCACTCCACTTCGTCGAAGCGGATGAATAGGGTGCGGTCGCCTTCAATCACGTCCAGCAGCAAGTTTTCATAGGCGTCGAGTGCAGCTTCGCCGGTGCCCAAATACGAGGCGTTGAGCTTCAACACCCGGGTGTCCATTTCCAGCCCCGGCTTCTTGACGTGAATTTCCATGTGCATACTCTCCTCGGGCTGCAAAGACAGCAGCACCCAGTTGGGGGCGATGGATTCCACGGGCGTTTCGCGGAACAACTGTTGCGGCGGATGTTTGAAGCGGATGGCGATCATCGACGTCTGTTTTGCCATGCGCTTGCCAGTGCGCAAATAAAACGGCACGCCGCGCCAACGCCAATTGTCGATATAGAATTTCGCCGCGACAAAGGTTTCGGTAACGGAATTTTCTTCCACGCCCTCTTCCTGCGCGTAGCCCGGCACTTGCTGGCCATCGACGACGCCTGCCGCATATTGGGCGCGGAAAGCATGCGCATGCACCGAACGTTTGGAGATCGGCCGGATGGAGCGCAACACTTTCACCTTTTCGTCGCGTACTGCATCGGCATCGAGGCTTGGCGGCGGCTCCATCGCCACCACCGTCAGTAATTGCATTAAATGGTTTTGCAGCATGTCGCGCAACGCGCCGGCTTTGTCGTAATAATCGGCACGCTTGCCGATGCCGTCATCTTCCGCCACGGTGATTTGCACATGGTCGATGAAGTTGCGGTTCCATAGCGGTTCGATCAAGGTATTAGCGAAACGGAACACCAACAAGTTTTGCACCGATTCCTTGCCCAAATAATGATCGATGCGGTACACCTGCTCTTCGTCGAAGTGTTTGTGCAGCAAGCCGTTCAACATTTGCGCGGTTTCGATGTCCTCGCCGAAGGGTTTTTCCACCACGATGCGATGCTGGCCGCGCGGCCGGTTCAAGCCCGACTTGTCGAGATTATTGATCACCGCACCGAACTCGGTGGGCTTGATCGCGAGATAGAAAATGACGTTGGTGCAGCTGCCCATTTTCGGGGTGGCCAGCGCTTCCTTGAGTTTGGCGTAATCCGCATGGTTGTGCAGTTCTCCTTGCACATAAGCAAAGCGTTGGGCGAACTTATCGAATAATGCCGCATCGAATTTGTCACCCAATTTTCTCTTCAGCGCGTCCTCCACGAAGGTGCACCATTCCTCTTTGGAGAATGGCCGGCGCCCGAAAGCGAACAGACTCATATCCGGCGGCAAACGTTGGGCACGTTCCAAGTGATATAAAGCAGGCAGCAGCTTAAGCTGCGATAGATTGCCGGTAGCGCCGAAAATAACGAAGCTGCATGGAGTTTGCTGAGGCTGAGCGCCGATCATTTTCCGTCTCCCGCTTTCACCGCATGACCGCCGAAGCCTTTGCGCATCATGGCGATGAGCTTAGCGGGATAATCGTTCTTGCCTTGGGTAGCGAAGCGCATCATCAGCGCCAGCGTCATCACCGGGGTCGGCACGCCTTGCTCCACCGATTCCAGCACGGTCCAGCGGCCCTCGCCGGAATCCGGCACGAAGGGCTCGATGTTATCTAGCGTCTGATCCTGAGCCAAAGCATCGGCTGTCAAATCCAGCAACCAGGAACGCACCACGCTGGAGTGCCGCCAGAGTTCGGCGATGGCGGCGATGTCGAGATTGAATTCGGATTTCGATTTCAGCAGCGCAAAGCCTTCGCCGAAGGCTTGCATCATGCCGTACTCGATGCCGTTATGAATCATCTTGGTGAAGTGGCCGGAACCCGCCGGCCCGCAGTGGTGCCAGCCGGTATCAGGCGTGGGTGCAAGCACTTGGATATAAGGCTGGATGCGCGCAGCCGCGGCTGGCTCGCCGCCATACATGATGCAATAGCCGTTGGCCAAGCCCCAGATACCGCCGGAAACGCCGGCATCGACAAACTGCAAACCCCGCGCTGTCAGCATTTGCGCATGACGCATGCCGTCCTTATAAAAACCGTTCGCGCCGTCAACCACCAAATCGCCGGGAGATAATAGATCGAGCATATGCTTAAGCGCGTCATCGGTGGCCTGGCCCGCGGGCAGCATGAGCCAGACGATGCGCGGCGCGGGTAAAGCCGCCACCAGATCTTTGAGTTCGCGCACCGCTGTTGCGCCGGTTTCCTTAGCGAGCGCCTCGGTCACGTCATAGCTACGGTTATATACCACCACCTCGACCCCGCCACGGCGCAAGCGCCGCGCCATATTGCCGCCCATGCGGCCTAAGCCCACCATACCGATTTTCATAATGCGTCCTTTTTTCTTGTTGCGCTCGGGAATTCCAAAACATCAAGCAGGCGCCCAACACCGCTTTGCTATAATCGCCAGCCGTTCTATCAATGTAGCGCACATACCCCGCTATTCAACCATGACATCGGCAAGCCTAAAAGTATTATTCGCCACTTCCGAGGTCCATCCCCTGATTAAAACCGGCGGCTTGGCGGATGTTTCCGGCGCCTTGCCCGCGGCGCTGCATGCATTGGGCGTTGACATCAAGATACTCATTCCCGGCTATCGGCAGGTATTAGATCGATGCCAGCATGCCACGCCGTTCGCCCGGCTACCCAACCCCTTCGCCCCAGGCGAGGTAGATATACTCGAAGCGCGACTGCCGGATACCAGCGTATCCGTTCTTATCGTCGCCTATGACGCCTTCTTTAACCGCAAGGGTGGTCCCTATCAAACGGCGAGCGGCGGCGACTGGCCGGATAATGCGCTGCGTTTCGGTCTCTTGTCTTATGTTGCCGCCTGGTTGGGGAGTGCCCGCAACACCAGCGCCTGGCAACCGGACATCGTCCATTGCAACGATTGGCAGACCGGGCTGGCCCCGGCTTATTTGCGCTTCTGGCCGGGCCGCAAACCGCCCACCATCATGACCATCCACAACCTCGCCTATCAGGGTGTGTTCGGACCGGAGGTGGTGAAAGCGCTACATCTACCAGCGGAGAGTTTCAAAATTCAGGGATTGGAGTACTACGGCAACCTATCGTTCCTCAAGGCCGGCATTTTCTATTGCGACCGCATCACTACCGTGAGCCCGACCTATGCGCGCGAAATTCAGCAAGAGACTTTGGGCTTCGGCATGCACGGCCTACTGCATGAGCGGCGCTCGATATTGTCCGGCATCATCAACGGCATCGATACCCAAGAATGGGATCCGCAACAGGACGCCTATTTACCGCAGCGCTATGACGCGAAACATCTAAGCGCGAAAACGCAGAACAAAACCGCATTGCAAGCAGCGCTAGGCTTGCACAGCGAAAAAAATACCCCGCTGGTGGCGATCATATCGCGCATCACCTACCAAAAAGGCTCGGATATCACGCTCGGCGTAATACACGAATTGGTACGCGAAGGCGTGCAATTCGCTCTGCTCGGTTCCGGCGATAAAGTGATGGAGTTAGCCTTCGTCGAGTTGGGGCACGCACATCCCGGCCGCATCAGCATCAACATCGGCTACGACGAGAATCTGTCGCACCGCATCGAAGCCGGCGCGGATATGTTTCTCATGCCTTCGCGCTATGAGCCATGCGGGCTCAATCAAATGTATAGCCAGCGCTACGGCACGCCGCCGATTGCGCATGCCACCGGCGGGCTGAGTGACACTATCGTCGATGCCACAGCGGAAAATCTCGCCGCGGGCTTGGCCACCGGCTTTCTTTTCAGCGCAATGACCCGCCAGGCATGCGCCGATGCCTTGCGCCGTGCAATCGCGCTATACCACGACCCCAAAGGCTGGCGTCGGGTGCAGATAGCCGCGCTAGGCCGCGATTTTTCCTGGGAAAATAGTGCGCAGGAATACTTGAAGCTTTATCGATCGCTCGCAGCGTAGAACAAACTACAGCCACGCCATCAATCCCATCTCCAGCGGATGCGTAAGCAGGGGATGCGAGGGATAGATGCGAATTTTGTAGTCGAGCCGGCCGCAAAGATTGGGCGCGAGATCCATGGCGAAGCGGTGCTCGCCGGTTTTGGCGTCGAGACCGCGAAATTCAAAGCGGTAATGGTGAAAATCCTTGTTCTCGGCTTTATTCGGGCGCGATACCAGCATTTCCACCACGACGTCTTCGGGCAGTAGCCCGTTCAAATTCACCGCCATTTCGAATTCCAGCATATCGCCGAATTGGATACGCTTTTTCGGCACATCGATACGGTGCATGCCGACGCCCGGCCACGCTGCGCGCACGCGCGCTTTCCACGCCGCCAAGGTGCGCGCATTGTCGAAATCCTTTTGCGCATACAGCCGCCCGCGCTTACTCGCCGGCAAGTAAAACCGGCTCACATACTCACCCACCATGCGGCTGGCGTTGAAACGCGGTAACAACGAGGCGATGGAGTGTTTGGCCATCCTCACCCACTCCGCCGAATAGCCCAGCTTGTCACGCCGGTAGTAGATCGGGAGCACATGATCCTGCAGCAGCTCGTACAGCGTTTGGCTGTCTTCTTTGTTGCGCCGGTAGTCGTCCATGTATTCCGGCGGGGGCTTGATCGCCCAGCCGTTCTTGCCGTCGTAGCCTTCACCCCACCAGCCATCGAGCACGGAAAGATTTATCACGCCGTTGATACCGGCTTTCATGCCGGACGTACCGGACGCTTCCAAGGGATACATCGGTGTGTTGAGCCACACGTCCACGCCCGACACCATGCGCCGCGCCAAACCCAAATCGTAACCTTCGGTCATCAGCACTTTGCCCACGAATTCCGGCATGTGCATGATGCTATAGATCTGGCGGATCAAATCTTGGCCGGGAAGATCAGCCGGATGCGCCTTGCCCGCGAAAATGAACAACACCGGGCGCTCGGCATCAGACAAAATCTCGCGCAGCCAATCGAGGTTTTCGAACAATAGCGCCGCACGCTTATAGGTGGCGAAGCGGCGCGCGAAACCAATAGTGAGCACATTCGGGTTGCCGGAATCGGCGAGCTTGAACATGCGGTCGAGATGCGCCTCCGAACCATGATTGCGGAAATGCTGTTGCGTCAAACGCGTGCGCACCAATTGCAGCATTTGCGATTTCAGCGATTGATGCACGCTCCAAAACAAGTGATCGGGAATCGCCTCGATCTTGGACCAATATTCCACGTCCGACATGCGATGCCGCCACTCGTAGCCCAAATATTGGTCGAACAAATCCGCCCATTCCAGCGCCAAGAAAGTCGGCACATGCACGCCGTTGGTGACATAGCTTATAGGGCTTTCGCTGGGGTCGATTTGCGGCCATAAATCGGCGCAGATACGCGAAGACACCTCACCGTGAATGCGCGACACGCCGTTGTGGTGGCGCGAACCGCGCAGCGCCAGCGCGGTCATGTTGTAATCCGGCCCGTCGTCCTTGCGCCCCAGCGCCATGAGTTCCCGGTGGGTGATGCCCAGCTCCGGCAGCATGTCGTGAAAATAAGTTTCGATCATGCTCTCACTGAAATGATCGTGGCCAGCCGGTACCGGCGTGTGGGTGGTGAACACCGTGTTCACCGCCACCGCCTCCATGGCGCTGGCGAAATCCAAGCCTTGCGAGCGCAGCAAACGAATCCGCTCCAATACCAAAAACGCCGCATGGCCTTCGTTGATATGCCACACGGTCGGCTTTAGTCCCATTGCATCCAAGGCGCGTGCGCCGCCCACGCCGAGAATAATTTCCTGCTGAATGCGCAAATTGCGGTCGCCGCCATACAGTTGGTGCGCGATGTAGCGATCTTCGGGCGTATTTTCTTCCAGGTCGGTATCCAGCAAGTACATGCGCACATGGCCGACAATGGCTTCCCATACTTTGACCGCCACTTCGCGGCCCAGCAAGGGCACGGTAATTTTCAACTCGGCGCCGTCATCGCGTAGCACTGGCGTGATCGGCAAATCGTCAAAATCAGAATCGGCGTAGCTCGCCACCTGCTGCCCTTCGGCATCGACGGTTTGCGTGAAGTAGCCTTGACGATACAACAGCCCTACCGCCACGAACGGCAGACGCATATCGCTTGCCGCCTTGCAGTGGTCACCCGCTAAAATACCCAAGCCGCCGGAGTAGATGGGAAAGCTTTCGTGAAAGCCGAACTCAAAACAAAAGTAAGCGATCAGATCGCTTTCCTTCAGTTGCTCTTGGCTCGACGGCCGCATCGGCTCGCTGTGATAGGTGTCGTAGGCGGACAGTACGCGGTTATAGGTCGCGAGAAACACCTGGTCGTCCACCGCGTCCACCAAACGTTGCTCGTCGATGCGGCGCAAGAATACCTTGGGGTTATGTCCGACCACGCCCCATAAACTCGGATGCAAGCGCGCGAACAGGGTGCGGGTCGGCTTATCCCAGCTGTACCACAGGTTGTTAGCCAACTCCTCCAAGCGCGCGAGTTTGCGCGGAATCTTGGGCGTAACTTCGATGTTAAATGTGCTGCCCGATTTCATTTCAACTCCATGCGGTTATTTTTATCGGAATACCTTAAGGGCAAATTCGACTATAGCGATTTAACGAGCAAGGTTCATACCATCATGATAGGAAATCATGCGGAAATTAGCCAATCAGCGCATCCCGCGTAAAGTCAGTTGATTCTCACGCTGAGTAAATTCCACGTGTTTAAGAAAACTCATCCCCAGCAATACGGTGTCATCCATCATGCCATCGGAGAACACGGCACTCACTTCATGCACCACAATATCGCCCAAACGCACGGTATTGAGGCGCGTTTGATAGCCCACCGCAATACCGTTGGCTGTATCGACTTGGATCGCGGCGCCGCGCTTGAGATCGATCGCGCGCGCCAGCCGGGACGACAGCGCTACCGATGTCGCACCCGTGTCCACCATGAACGTCACTTTACGCCCGTTGATCTCGCCATCCGCCACGTAGTGCCCCTCGCGATTGCGTTGCAGCACCACCTCGCCGTTAGCGGTGACCACGGGCTGCTGATTGGGGTTCGCCTCCCGCGCCAGCCAGCGATCGGCCGCCCACCAGCCGCCGCCGAGTATCAACAGCCACGCAATCCAGAGCATGGCGACGCCGGATCCGCGATGCGGATTTTCATGCGGCATGTATTACGCCTTGATGAAATGCTCGCGGTAATATTTCAACTCCGCGATCGATTCGTAGATATCGGCGAGCGCCGTGTGCTTGCCTTCTTTGTTTACACCCGAGGCGATCTCCGGCTTCCAGCGTTTCACCAATTCTTTGAAAGTGGAGACATCGAGATTGCGATAATGGAAATACGCTTCTAATTGCGGCAGATTGCGTGCGAGAAAACGCCGGTCTTGGCAAATCGAGTTGCCGCACATCGGCGATTTACCCTTGCCCACCAGCGGTTCGAGGAAGGCAATCATTTGCGCTTCAACCTCGGCCTCTGAAAGCAGTGACGCGCGTACTTTATCGACCAAGCCGGAACGCCCATGCGTGGATTTGTTCCAATCATCCATGCCATCGAGCACCGCATTCTCCTGATGCACCACCAGCGCCGGCGATTCGGCGATAACGTTCAACTCGGCATCGGTCACTACCAACGCCACTTCCAGCACGCGGTCAGTGTCGGGGAACAGGCCGCTCATTTCCATGTCGATCCAGATCAGGTGATTATTATTGTCCGGCGCTTGTGCCATAATGATTCCCTAGTTTTTTCGAAGTAACCCTATTATCGACATGCAAACTTTCACCCTCGTCTTTCTTGCCGCGACAGGACTCACCACGGCTTTACAGGTTTGGCTCGCACGCCGCCATGTCGCCCACATTCTAGCGCATAAGGCCTGCGTCCCTGCCGTCTTTAGCGACAAAATCGGCCTAGCGGCGCACCAAAAAGCGGCGGACTACACCGTGGCCAAAACCCGGCTATCGTTCGTGCAGATCACGGTGGAAGTCATCGTGCTATTGGCTTTCACCCTCGGCGGCGGCATTGAGCAACTCGCCCGCGCTTGGCATGGCGTGTTCCAATCCCCTTTGCTGGAAGGCGCGGCCTTGATTCTGAGCACCCTGGTGCTGATGGGCGCGCTGGATATCCCCTTGAGCCTGTACCGCACCTTCCGCCTCGAAGCGCGCTTTGGCTTCAATAAGATGACGCCGGAACTATTTGCACTCGACCTCCTCAAACAAGCGGGATTAGCCCTAGCGCTAGGCATCCCCTTGGTATTGGGCGTGCTGTGGTTGATGGGTGCAATGGGCGAATACTGGTGGCTTTATGTCTGGCTGGCATGGATGGCGTTTAACCTGCTCATCATCGCCGTTTATCCAAGCTTCATCGCGCCACTGTTCAATAAATTCCTGCCGCTGGAAGATGCGCAACTCAAAGCGCGCGTCGAAGCGCTGCTCGACAAGTGCGGCTTTCACACCAGCGGTTTGTTCGTGATGGACGGCTCCAAGCGTAGCAGCCACGGCAACGCCTATTTCAGCGGCTTTGGCAAAACCAAGCGCATTGTGTTCTTCGACACGCTACTCAAGAACCTGAGCGAGGACGAAATCGAAGCTGTATTAGCACACGAACTCGGGCACTTTAAACGTCGCCATATTATCAAGCGCATGGCGTGGCTGTTCGCTGGGAGTTTGGTGGGCTTGTGGCTGCTGGCTACGCTGATGCAAGCGGATTGGTTCTATGCCGGGCTGGGCGTCACCACGCACACGACTGCCACCGCACTGCTGCTGTTCGTGCTGGTGAGCCCGGTGTTTACGTTCTTATTGCATCCCGTGCTCGCGCGCTTGTCGCGTAAGCACGAATTCGAGGCCGATCAATACGCGGCGCAAACCGCCAGCGCGACTGCGCTGATCCGGGCGCTGGTGAAGCTCTACGAGGACAACGCGTCTACACTTACACCGGACCCGATACATTCTGCGTTTTATGATTCTCACCCACCCGCCGGCATACGCATTGCGCGCTTGCAAACGACGGCCACCTAAGGAGCTTAATCATGCGTTATTTGCTACTACTGTCTGCCCTATTCGGCTTTTCACTCGCCCACGCTGCGCCGTTCGAAAAAGGCGACGCCAACAAGGGGAAAGCCCTGGTCGACAAGCAATGTGTGGCCTGCCATGTATCCTTATTCAAGGGCGATGGTTCCGGTGTTTATACGCGCGCCGACCACAAAGTAAAAAATCCGAATCAACTCGTGGCGCGCATCGCTGGATGCAACATCAACACCGGGGCCGGCTGGTTCCCAGAAGACGAACTCAATGTCGCCGCTTATCTCAATAACAAATACTACAAATTCAAGTAAGGGCGATGACTATGACTGTTTGCGATCTGTCCAAGGGTAAGTGCAAGCCTTGCGAAGGCGGTGTGCCGCCGCTCACCGCAGCGGAAATTAAAAGCAATCTGGCGCAACTTTCGGGCTGGGAAGTCGTGAATGGCGAAATCGCCAAAACCTACGCCTTTAAGAATTACTACGAGACCATGGCGTTCGTGAACGCTGCCGCGTGGATTTCGCATCGCGAAGATCATCACCCTGACATCGAAGTCGGCTATAACAAATGCCGGGTGCGCTACATGACCCACGCCATCAACGGCCTGTCCGAAAACGACTTCATCTGCGCCGCAAAAATCGACGCCTTGTTTGACTTGTAAGCCAAAAAACTTGATAGACAGGATTCTGCTGTGACGAAGTCACACAGACCCAGCGCGAGTGTTCTGAAGGGCCAGGTCGTCGCCGCGCATGGCAAGCACTGCCAGGTTGAGCTGGCCGATGGCCAACGTATTTCCTGCGTCACCCGCGGCAAAAAAACCGGCACCGCCTGTGGCGATCGCGTCGAGATCGCGCTGACGGCCGACGATCAAGGCGTGATCGAACGTATCGCACCGCGTACCGCGCTACTCTACCGCTCCGATCTATACCGCGAAAAAATAATCGCCGCCAATGTCGATCAGATCGTGGTCGTGGTCGCGGCGGTGCCGAGCTTCTACGAAGAGCTTATCAATCGCTGCTTGGTCGCCGCTGAGACCGCTGGCATTCGCGCGCTGATCGTGCTGAATAAAACCGACTTGCCCGAAACCGCCGCAGCGCGCGAGACGCTCGCCTTGTACGAAACCCTGGGGTATCCGCTGCTGCCGCTGTGCGCGAAACAAGATGTGGCGCCGCTCAAAGATCACCTCCTGCATCGCACCAGCGTACTGGTCGGGCAATCCGGCATGGGCAAGTCCACGCTCATCAACGCGCTGTTGCCGGATGCCCACATCCGCGAAGGCGATATCTCCGTGGCGCTGGATTCCGGCAAGCACACCACCACCCAAGCCACGCTCTATCACCTGGATCGCGACAGCCACATCATCGATTCAC
Source organism: Betaproteobacteria bacterium (assembly GCA_025361165.1). Taxonomy (GTDB): domain Bacteria; phylum Pseudomonadota; class Gammaproteobacteria; order Burkholderiales; family Thiobacteraceae; genus RBG-16-58-11. The sequence continues at coordinate 18,638 of JANYAU010000008.1, forward strand.
CGGGCTTGCAAGAATTTGGCCTGCATCACGTGCAAGCGGAAGACATCGCGCAGGCCTTTATCGAATTCCGTCCCTATCTTGGGCAATGCCGTTTCCACAACTGCCGCCACTTAGTCGAACCGGGCTGCGCCTTGGATACGGCCGCACAATCGGGCGCGATTAGCCCGCGCCGCCTCAAGGTGTACCGCGCATTAACGCAAGAAAAATTGCGCGCGCCGCGCATCTACTGACCATGTTATATTTCCGCCTATAAGCCGTATCCTACGCGAAATCTTTTCATGACCGATCACACCAATCCCCTGCAAGCCACGCTGAATCAAGCGGTAGAACAGGCATCGCAAATCATCCTGGGCAAGGAACACCAAATCCGACTCGCGCTCGCCTGCCTGCTGGCGCATGGCCATTTGCTGATCGAAGACCTGCCCGGCATGGGTAAAACTACTCTCGCACATGTGCTGGCGCAAACCCTCGGCTTGCAATTCCACCGCATCCAATTCACCAGCGATCTGCTGCCGGCGGATATTCTCGGCGTCTCGGTGTACGACCGCGAGCGTAACGGCTTCGTGTTTCATCCCGGCCCGATCTTCGCCCAAGTGATACTCGCCGATGAAGTGAATCGCGCCACGCCCAAGGCGCAAAGCGCGCTGCTGGAGGCGATGGAAGAACACCAAGTCACCGTGGAAGGCGAAACGCGCAAATTGCCGGAACCGTTCTTCGTTATCGCAACGCAAAATCCGGCACATCAAGTCGGCACTTTCCCCTTACCGGAATCACAGCTCGACCGCTTTTTGATGCGCATCGAACTCGGCTATCCCGAGCGCCAAGCCGAGCGCGCCTTACTCACCGGTGTAGACCGGCGCGACCTACTAGCGCGACTCGCCCCGCTGTTAGCGCCGCAAAGCATCGCCGTGCTGCAACGCGAAGTGGCCAGCATCCACATCGCCGATGCCCTAGTGGATTACGTGCAAGCGCTGATTGCCGCCACGCGTCACCCCGCGCGCTTCACGTTCGGGCTTTCCCCACGCGCCGGCATTGGCCTCATCCGCGCCGCTCAGGCCTGGGCCTTATTGCACGGCCGGCGCCAAGTAGTGCCGGAAGATGTGCAAGCCGTGTTCGTCGCCGTCGCCGGCCATCGCTTGCGCCCGGCAGGCGGTAACGAATCTGGTACTGCTGCCGCACAGTCACTGCTGACGTCTATCGCGATTCCCTGACTGGAAAAGAGATATCCTGGTCTTGCTTCTCTAAATAGACTCAGAAGCGCGTTGTAATTGACACCCACGCATCGGGCAGCCGCTGGGTGACTTGTGCTTCTAGCCATTTGTCGGCCCCCAGGAGGATCGCAATGCCGACGAGAAGAATCAGCCACGCGAAACCCTGCTTCAATTTGCCAATATGTGCCAGAACCCAATCACGCGAGCGCGCGAAGCCGGCGCGGGTTGCGTAGGCGATGGCGACTAAGGGTATCGCCGCACCGAGGCCGAACATACCGAGAATAACAGCGCCCTCCGCTGCGCTACCTTTGGTCGCAACCAGTGCCAGCGCCGAGGCGAGCAAGGGACCCGAGCATGGGCTCCAAACCATGCCTAACAGCGCACCCAGCACAAACGCGCCGGCGAGGGATCCGCCTTCGACGCGGCTCGAAGCTTGGTTGGCAAAACCGGCGAGCGGTGTCATCAGTTGGGTGAAGCGGTTGTTGAGCGCGGGCACCAACATGACGACGCCGAATGCGATCAACAACACCGCACCTGCGATGCGGATGGTATCGCTGTCGATACCGAGCGCCGCGCCCAGCGCGCCGACCAATATGCCCATGAGTGCGAACGCGGTAACCATCCCCGCTCCCATTGCGACCGGCGCCAGCCGGTTGCCTTGCATTGCGCCGCCGACCACGAGTGGCAGTATCGGAAACACACAAGGGGATAAGGTGGTGAGGCTGCCGGCCGCCATGCTGAGGCCGAGTTGTGCAATGCCGATGCTCATAGCGGAAATCTCCTCGCAGGCCGAGCCGTTATAGCGCCGACACCAGAACGGCGCGAATCTTATCAGCTTGACTTTCGCCCGCCAGACGCCCGGTCTCATGCCGGCCCTTAAAGGCGATAATCGTTGATTGGGTGTAAACGCTAAACTGTTTCCGCAGCGACTTTTCCTTATCGTAATTCACGACGAAGACGGTCACATTCAACTTCGGATCCGCTTTGAGTGCTTCGAGCACTTGCGATTGGGCGCGGCACACTGGACACCAATCGGCGTGGAAATGCAGCGCATAGGATTTGCCGGACTGTTGCGCCTGGGCCAGCGCTGCGGGCGTATAGGGAGTGATTTCCAGAGCATAGGCGGAAGCCGCTGTCAGGAAGGAAAACAGAACGAATAGCGTACGGACAAGCTTCATGATTTCTCCACATAAATGAGTTTACATAGGGAGTAGTCGCGGTAGCAGTGGGATCCTTACATCTGGCGCCTGGAATTTACTTCTGGTGTAGCCGGCCGGCGAAACCGTGCTGGCGAAAAAACACTCTGGCGGGCGCACGCAAAAAAACCCTCGGACGAGCCGAGGGAAAGTCCACGCAGGGGGGGCGTGGCAGGGAAGAACGTTAATGTCTTGTATCCGGGGTGCGGTCCGAGTACCACTTGGTTCCATAATAAGCATGAATTTTCTCGGCCCAGCTTCGGTCAGCCATGTCAGGCCATTTATCCTTATCGAATCCAGGGGCATCTTTGAGGCTTTCTTTATCCACATTCAATACAAAACGTTTGTTCTCGGTATCCAGGGTCAAGGCATCCCAAGGCACGGCAAACAACTTTTCGCCCATCCCGAGAAAGCCGCCGAAGGCAAGCACCGCATAGCTCACTTTGCCGCTACGCATGTCCAATATAATTTCCTTGATATCGCCTAAGTCCTGCTCTTGATGGTTATACACATCGTTACCGAGCAAAGTCCCGGCGCCCATCAGTTCGGGGCCGGGGCCCTCATCCTTATTCGAACCCATGCCGACTTTATACATACCGTAAGTGTCACGCTCTTCATAGTTCATCATCATCTCCTGAAAAAATCGGGTTAAGAACAAGCGTTAAGGTCAGAATAATTTTTGTCTTCGGTGGATGGCTAGCCAATTTTTTGCACTAAGCATTTCACAAGTCACGACAGTATAAAAACCGGACTTGCCGCCACCGTCTCCCTGATTTTCGTGTGACGCACCAGTATCACGCGGGGCTTTTTTTGACCAATAGGCTTACTCGCGTCGTCTGGGGGATTCAATAAGTCTTTGGGTACGGCTGGGGTGGGGAAAACAACGGGTACGGGTGAGGTATGAGTAGTGACCCGCTTGTCGCAGGCACCCAATCCCAGCGCCGTAAAAAGCGTTGCCCATACTATCGAATAGTTCATGTCCACCTTTCCCGTATCAACCATTTCTTAGCCAATAGAGAAAGCATAAATTGCGGGAATATCTGCTTCCGTACGGCACCGTACATAATGCAATTTTTTGCGGGCACTTTTGAAGATACCCGATTCACTGTCGCAATCTTGGACAGTGAATCGGCGCATTAAACTATTTCGGCTGATCCGCCGGGGGCGGCACGATGACGACGGTACCGCCACCCGTATTCCCGGTATCTCCTTTAGCCCCACTATCACCGGGTGCGCCAGGATTACCCGGAGAACCGGGTGCACCAGGTGCGCCGGGATTACCGGGGGCCCCTGGAGGGCCGGGGGGGCCGGGCACGATGGTAGGCGTGGACGGAACATTCACTACTGTGGGTTTTTCACATGCCGCTAAACCCAATACCGCCAACAACGCTAAGAACCACGATGAATATTTCATGCTGACACTCCTCAAAGTAATAGGAAAATCGGATCGCGTGGCATCGCACGTTATTAACCCGATTACCTTACGATAAGCAGAAAGAGGAGTAACTTCTGTACGCTAGCGAACATGGGAGGTACTACGATCAGACCGAACTGGAGAGAATGGCGTAACGTGACCGTGACGCACGTTGCGCGTACCGCACAATATTTCTGCCGGCGGTACGCGCTAACGGGCGCTTAAATCCTGCCACCGCCGAACAAGCCGATTAAACCGATGACAATCAAATAGATCGCGACAATGTAGTTAAGCAGGCGTGGGACAACCAAAATAAGGATGCCGGCGATCAGTGAGACCAAGGGAGCAAGGCTGATAGTCATATTCATGGTGTTCTCCTTTTTATCTATCGATGGGGACTACTATGCGCACAGAAAACATTTCTGCAAGCATAACTCGTACGCTGCGCTCGCCATGCGGCACGAACGCTGCAATCTTTCGTCTTTTTGTCGTGTAACACCACTTGCATCTATTCAACCGCCCAGTGTGGCGTCGCGATACCTTCACCCAAATCCGCCTCGACTAAGCGCCGGCGCACTTCCAACAGTTTTTCGATTAACGCCGGTTCGGCGCGCGCATAGGCATCAGCGTCAGGATTGCGTTTGACCACGACACCGAGCAGTTCGGTGATGGCGTTGCCTATCGAATTTTGGCTGATGGTGACGATGAGCTTGCCCTTGTCGTTGCGGTAGATCAGTTGCTTGAAAGCGGGCTGCCAGCGAATCGAATTGGCATACTTAGCGTCGGTGATGCAACGGTCGCGCACCATTTTCGCCGTCTTTAGAAAATCGTTATTGAATTGCAGTTTGGTTTCTACTAGCTCGGGGAAATTTATGTCGCGCGGCAGTGTAGCGTTGCGCGTCGACACCTGGGTAAAAAAGGTACGATAGAAATCGATGAAGCCCTTGAGTATGGTGTCGTATTCTTTCCAGAAGCCGATTTCTTTTAGTGCCTCTACTCCCCCCTGCACTTCCCAACTAGGCAAACCTTGCGGATAGCCGGTCAAGGCAATCTTGCAACTACCCTCTTGGCACGGCCGCAGGATTTGCAAATCGAGTTCGTCGAAAAAATGGCGATACACCTCGCGCATATAGGATTGGAACAAGGAGTGCTGGCCGCCATCGGTGAGGTTGGGGTTATTGACATCGGCGAGCGGTGCATCGCGTAACTCGGCTTTATTGAAAACGATGAAGTGGTTGTGCAGCATGCGAATACTCGGCACGCCGGGCGAGGTGAGCGGCCAAGTCGCATCTAAACTCGCCTCGCCGGCCAGGACCAAAGTCTCGTCCGGATCGGGGTAGCGCTCGAGCATGTACTCGATGATGATCTGGTTCATCCGGTTCCAGACGTTTTTTACTTGCTCCGGTACTTGGGTACGGCGCACCGGACGACCAAGTGGATCGAGAATGCGTTGTGAAGTGTTATAGATGATCGAGGCATCGAACTCATTGCTGTGGCCAAGCGCCTTGCGGTAGAGCAGCAAACCCTCCGGGTTTTGCAGCAAACCGTTGTTGTGCACCAGGTCGTTAAGGTTCTCCGCGCTATTGAAAAATTCGTTCGCCTTCATCCCCTCCGGCACGTCGAGGGGTATTGGGCGAAACGGCGTGACAACTTCTCTTGGGCCAGATTGCATGGGCATTACACCTCAAAATATTTTTTATAGCGCTCAGGTTTACTCAAGCGTAAACCTGAGCGCCTGGTCGGGATTAGGCATGGTAGCCGATCTGGTGTGGCAGAGAAACCACGAGCAGAACCCAGGCTAGCTGGCGCCGGCCTCTTTGCGCGCGTCTTTGGCTGCTGACTGCAGCATGGCGACGCGCTCGGGCGCCGATAGCTTGCTCAATTTTTTAACGGCAGCGTAAAACCGGCCCATATCGCCGTGCTGTTGTGCGAGCAAAGCCTGCAATGCGGGCACCAGTTGGGTGTAGGTGACAATCGAAGCTAGGTGGGCGTTGTTCAGTTGTAGCGCATGCCATCGGTCGGAGCGGCTGGCTCCGCCTGCGGCGGTTTGCAAGCGGGTAAGTTCTGCGCGCAGCTCGGTAAAGAGATGCACCTTGGCTGCACGTTTGTCCGTGTCGTTCACGCCTGAGGCATACACCGCCTCTAGCCTTCGTCGAATGTTGAGCACGATCTCGGTGAAGGCGATTTGTCTTTGCTGCGTCGCATCCCATGCGGCACGCTGCGCGGCCGTGCCATTGCGCTGCAACCAACGGCGTACGCCTTCCAATTCGACCACGGTAGCGAAGGATTCGTTGAAGGCGCTGTCGTCGCGCACATACATGACCTGATGCGCGAGTTCGTGAAATATCAGGCGTGCGAGTTCGGTTTCGGAATAGCCGATAAAAGTGTTGAGCACGGGATCATTGAACCAACCCAGGGTGGAGTAAGCGGGAACCCCGCCCACGGAAACATCGTAGCCTTCGCGCCGAAGTTCTTGCGCAAAATTGTCCGCATCCGCTTTAGAGAAAAAGCCGCGATAGCTGACGCAACCCACGCCCACGAAGCACCATTTTTTCGGTTCGGTGGAAAATTCGGGCGCTACAAATACATTCCACACTACAAAGGGGCGTTTCAGATCAGCGTAGCGGGTATAGCTTTGGTTATCGGGAAGCTGGAGTTCACGGCTGGCGAATGCGCGCAACGCGACGACTTTGGCCAGCGTGCGCTTCAAGCTTGGATCGGCGTTGGGGTCTTCGGTAATGGTGCTGATCGGCTGGGCGCGGCGTAGCAGTTCCATCTGGCCGCCCACCGCTTGGGAGATTGGCGCAGCCACCGAGCCAAGCAGTGAGCACCAGCGCAAACGCCAGCTTGAATGTGCGCGATAGGGACAGCGTCACAATGATTCCACTGGGCGCAAAAAATATCCATGCTGCAAAAAAGCGCATATCTGGCGCGCGAGCCCGGTGGATAACAGCATGCCGGAATGGCTTACTTTGAGGACGATGTGGTCCCTGGCATCCGGCACCCGCGTCTCCTCCACTGTTACCACGCCATCATTGGGCCGCGGTACGCCGCCGGTGAGTGTGCCCATTCCCACACTGCGGCAGCCCGCAATCACGCCCACCGCGTAGTGACCGGTGCGCGCCGGTGCCGTCCGGCCTAGCCACTGCGCCATGCTGTGCCCAATCAGCCAGCGCCCTAAGGCACGGCGCGCGAGCTTACTAGCCACGGCATTGTTGCGGTAAGGGCTCCCCGCGAGCACCACGCGGCCGGTGCGCGGCTGCGGATAGTCTGCCAACATTTGCAGCACTAACAGGCCACCGAGACTATGGCCTACGAAATGGATGCGTGGGGCGGCAAGGCCCGCGACGAAACGCGACAGTTGCAGCGCATTTTGCGACAGCGAGTTGCGTACGGAAGGATAGGAAAAAACGACGGTACGAAAGCCACAGCGCCGCACCCGCAGCGCCAACAAAGCCATCGCCCAAGCAGGCATCCACAGACCATGCACCAGCACGACGGTTTCTTCGTCTTGCGTCACTGACACATTCACTCCATGCAACCCTGAGGGTGAATGAATATTATGCTCGTACCCGCACCGAGTGTGGGAAACTTAAGGCGAGAATACGTGCATCAGTACGCACACTTTGCATTCGTCCGCCCTTGACCGATTTGAAGCCAGCACAAGGAAGCAGCACTATGACCGAAGAACGCGTGATACACATCGAATCCAAAATCACCTATCTGGAAGACACCGTGCAGGAGCTGAGCACCACGGTCTATCAGCAGCAGAAACAGATCGACCAACTCCAAGCGATGTGCGAATCCCTGCTTATACACATGCAGGAGCTTGCAGCGGCGACGGGCGAAGACAGCGAGCGGCCGCCGCACTATTAGTGAGCGGCACGCACACAGGCCCAAGAGTTAGGATGAAGCGCTAAAGAAAATTCAAAACCTTAAGCGGCCACCCAGGCGATGCACCAACCTTCCGATGCAACTTGCCCCTCAACTACTTTGCAGGTGTTGGAGCTGGCAATGAAATTAGTACAGTTCGCGCATTTCTGTGTGCCCTTAGGCTGCGGCTGGTATTGCGCTTGAGCTTGGCTCATTTTAGTGCTCGGCGCCGCTGCCGACGAGGCCTCGCTCACGGGTGCCGGGCCGGTCTGAGAGGTGGGCAGGCTCTCCTCTTGTTTGGCTTTGCAGCCGAAGAGCATTAGGGTGACCCCAGCGGCGAGCGTACCGCGCAATACGGTTCTACGTTGCGGATCATGCGCTTCCATTATTCATTCTCCTTCGTTTAACAAGTGGTTAGGCGAGACAAGATACCGACGAGTCGCGCGAAGCGATAGCAGAGCGCGCGCTCACCGTCCTATGGAATAGAAATTAAACGCTGAGAATTTTGTGGTCTGTGCGCTAGTACACAAAGCATAACGATGTCTTGCCTGAGGAGCATCGACCCATCACCAGCCCTGGCGAATCAGGCGCTATTCAACGGCGAGTGAAGCGAGTACAGGGCCGAACGGCCGCTGCATTATTAGATTAGCCTGCGTTGCGCCCTCCCCCAATGGGAGAGGGCATTCGGGAGAACGGCCTATATTATTTGATGACGTGCCACACGTCTTTGACGTTGTCGCCCAACATATCGCCCGGCTTTTGATCCTTGGCAAACAAGTAGACGGGCTTACCTTTGTAGGCCAATTGCTTGCCGCCATCGTCGCGGGTAACGACGGAATAATCACCGCTCATCATGCCACCCGAAGCAGCGACCGCCGGCCACAGCGAGGCACACGGACCGTTACACGCGCTCTTGCCGCTGTTGGCGGTGTCTTTGTCGAAGGTGTAGAGCGTCATGCCGGCGCTATTCACCATCACGCCACCGGACATCATAGTGGGCGCGGCATGCATTGAATCGGTAGCGCATGCTGCTAAGGACAGGGCGAGCAAAACGGCACCCAGATATTTTGCAATGCGGTTCATTTTTCATCTCCTCAAATTGAAGTTTAGGGACTTACGCCGGGGTAAACAGCTAAGCAGCCCTTTTATTCCAGGAAGAGAAAAATATTTCTCTGTTAATTTGTTCGTCGCGCCGGGCAAGTACCCTATTTTCCCATTTCCAGCTTATAGCGTTGACGTGCCGTTTCTTCTTTGAGTGCGTCATTCACTTCGCGCATCACGCTGGCCACATCAGCCGGTTTTTCATTGCGTTCAAAGCGGCCTGTCAGTGCAATCTCTGGATGCAAATTGCCGCTTTGGTAGTGCGACCATATCTCCCCGCCGTAATTGGTGAGGAGAAGCTCGGGAGCAAATTGACCGAAGTACGTGGTGAGATTATTGACGTCGCGTTCCAACATGCTGAAAGCGTGGTTGTTACCCGCTGCATCGACGGCTTGGGGTAAATCGATAATGACCGGCCCTTCGCTGCTGACTAGCACGTTGTATTCGGACAAATCGCCGTGGACGATGCCGGCGCACAGCATGCGCACCACTTGTGTCATCAGCATGCCGTGGTATTCGCGCGCCTGCTCTGGCGTAAGCGTGAGATCGTTGAGCCTGGGGGCGGCATTGCCATCACTATCTGTAACCAGTTCCATCAACAATACACCGTCGAGAAAATTGTACGGCCGCGGTACACGCACGCCTGCAGCGGCGAGCCGGTATAAGGCACTGACCTCGGCGCTTTGCCAGGCTTCTTCCTGCGCTTTGCGGCCGTACTTGCTGCCCTTCTCCATGGCGCGCGCCTGACGGCTATTTTTGACTTTGCGGCCTTCGGTGTAATCCACACTCTGGCGGAAAGCGCGTTTGTTCGCTTCCTTGTAAACCTTGGCGCAGCGGATCTCCTCGCCGCAGCGCACGACAAAGACCATCGCTTCTTTGCCGCTCATGAGCTGGCGCAGAACCTCATCAACAAGGCCTTCTTGCACCAGCGGTTCAATTCGTTTGGGTATCTTCATGGTATCTAGGCGAACGGCAGCACGCTGCCGCCGGCAGTTTATTTATCCTGGTCGAATTTGAGCGCAACGGAATTGATGCAATAGCGCAGGCCGGTAGGCTGCGGGCCATCTTCGAACACATGCCCCAGGTGGGCGCCGCAGCTATTACACAATACTTCGGTTCTTGCCATGAACAAACTCTTGTCGGTTTCAGTGGCGACATTTTCCACCGCGATGGGCGCCCAAAAACTCGGCCAGCCGGTACCGGAATCGAACTTGGTTTCCGAGCCAAATAGTTCTGCGCCGCAACAAGTACAGCGATAACGCCCGGTTTCTTTGCTGTTCCAGTATTGGCCGGTAAATGCCCGTTCGGTGCCCTTCTCGCGGCACACGCGATATTGTTCCGGGGTGAGTTCGGCTTGCCACGCTTGTTTGCTCTTAGAAGTTTTCTCGCTCATTTGTTTGGGCCCTCTTTCATGCAATCGCTTTATAGTAGAAAAACACTTGGGGCGCGGCCTTTCTTTTATACAATATCATTTTATAGCACGCCTTTTCGCTACGCTGAATGCGACAGGGGTATTATAAGCACCCTCTACACAGAAGGATGAAGACATGCTGCACGGCCTTTGGCAGTTTTTAGCGCATTGGGGCTTGATGTCGCTTGCACTCTGGGTGGCAAGTTTTATTTTTCACGGGATAACGTTTGAGAATAAAGCATCGCTGTTCGTATCGGCTTTGTTGTTGGGTTTGGCAAATGCGATCGTGCGACCCTTATTTATTCTGTTTACGCTGCCGCTCACGCTGCTGACCTTCGGGTTGTTTTTGCTGGTGATCAATGCGCTGATGATTTTGCTCGTGGCTTCTCTCGTCAAAGGCTTCAAAGTTTCCGGATTTTGGACCGCCTTTTTTGCCAGCATCTTCATTTCGATTTTCAACTTTTTTATCGATAGACTTATTTTTCAAGGGGATCACGCCATGCTAATCCTACCGTCTTCTCAGGGCGTCCTCATATAGCCGCACGTCTCTTGCCCCCTATTCTGGTACCCGGATTGAGCAAAATGGGGTTTCGCTTCGGATTTTGATAGAAATACGTTGAACTGAGGTGGGTATTCATGGTACTAATAGGCATCTGTGGGATTCAAGCTTCAAGTTGCGGTACCTCTGGTTGGCCTCTTTTTCCTTGATATTCGATAGATCGGGCATGTCGCTCACATTAGTTTATTTAAGGAAAATGCAATGGAAACAGGTACAGTAAAGTGGTTTAACGACGCTAAAGGTTTTGGTTTTATCACTCCCGATAGCGGTGGCGACGATCTTTTCGCGCACTTCTCCGCGATCAACGCCGACGGCTTCAAGTCACTGCAAGAGAACCAAAAGGTTTCTTTTGAAGTAACGACCGGCCCTAAAGGCAAACAAGCATCGAACATCAAGCCTGTTTAAGTTAACAACAGCTTGAGAAAAACCCCGGCATGCCGGGGTTTTTTATTGGCCGGGCGCTATGCAAGCTAGCTCACTGATTGGCTGCTTTGTCCGCTTCTTCCAGCCGTTTCTGTGCGTCTTGGTTCGCCTGATCCAAGCGTTGCTTAACTTGCTCCTCGGTCTTTTTTGCTTGTTTGATTTCTTCGGCCTTGGTCGCAGCGCCCGTTGCCGCGGCGCCGATCACATCCGCCCCGCAGCCACTTAGCAAGAGCACTAAAACTATCGCGATAAATCGGTGCATTTAATTACCCTCCAAATGTTACGCACCATCCAATGGTAGATGGCTTAAGGCACACGCGCCAGGCCATTTTTGATATCATTACGTGCCTCTCGCCGCCCGCCGCAACCTGGCTGGCGGTTTTGTTTTTTTGTGGGGATATTGCAACCCCCTTCTTTGTACGCATTGTTATCCATGACTGATACGCCTTTCCCTCCTGACCTGCTGCGCGATGTGGCCAAACGCCGCACTTTCGCCATCATCTCCCACCCGGATGCGGGCAAGACCACGCTCACGGAAAAGCTGTTGCTGTTCGGCGGCGCGATTCAGATGGCGGGCACAGTGAAGGCGCGCAAGAGCGCGCGTCATGCCACTTCCGATTGGATGGAAGTGGAAAAACAGCGCGGCATTTCGGTGACCAGTTCGGTGATGCAGTTCGACTACGCCGGCCATACCATCAATCTGCTGGATACGCCGGGCCACGAAGATTTTTCCGAGGATACCTATCGCGTACTGACGGCGGTGGATGCGGCGGTGATGGTGATCGACGCGGCCAAGGGCGTGGAGGTGCAGACCATCAAGCTGTTGGACGTATGCCGCCTGCGCAATACGCCCATTATCACTTTCGTGAACAAAATGGATCGCGAGGTGCGCGAGCCCATCGAATTGCTGGAAGAAATCGAATCGGTATTGAAGATCGACTGTGCGCCCATTACCTGGCCGATTGGCATGGGCAAGCGCTTCCGCGGCGTGTATCACTTGTTGAATGATCGCGTGCTGCGCTTTGCGCCGGGCGAAGAAAAAATAAGTACGCAGACCGAATTGATCGAGGGCTTGAACAATCCGACTTTGGATCAACTGTTTCCGGACGAAGTGGCGCATTTGCGCAATGATGTGGAATTGATTCAGGGCGCGAGCACGCCGTTTGATTTGGCAACTTTTTTGGCCGGCAAGCAAACGCCGGTGTTCTTCGGTTCCGGCATCAACAACTTCGGCGTGCAAGAGATTCTGCAATCCCTGGTGAATTGGGCGCCGCCGCCACAGTCGCGCGATGGTGGCAGCCGCTTGGTGCAACCGGCGGAAGCGCCCTTCACCGGCTTTGTGTTTAAGATTCAAGCCAATATGGATCCGAAGCACCGCGACCGTATCGCCATTTTTCGTATTTGCTCCGGACGCTACACATCGGGCATGAAAGTGCAGCACCAGCGTTTGGGACGCGAGATCAAGCTCGCTAATGCGCTGACCTTCATGGCCAACGAGCGCGTGCATATGGAAGACGGCGTGGCTGGCGATATCATCGGCATCCATAACCACGGCCAGTTACAGATCGGCGATACGCTCACCGAAGGCGAAGCGCTAAGCTTCAAAGGCATCCCCTACTTTTCACCGGAAATGTTTCGCACCGCGCGTCCGCGTGACCCATTTAAAGCCAAGCAATTGCAGAAGGGCTTGCGCGAGTTGGGCGAAGAAGGCGCGATTCAGGTATTCGAAACCCTCACCGGCGGCGATATTCTGTTAGGCGCGGTGGGGCAATTGCAATTCGAAGTCGTGGCCTCCCGGCTCGCTGCCGAATACAAGGTGGATGCGGTGTATGACGCAGCCGACATCTACACCGCGCGCTGGCTCACCTTTGCCGATGAAAACACCTGGCGCAATTTCGAGAAAGAGCAATTCGGCCGCATCGCCCGTGATGTGGACGGCAACGCCGTGTATCTCGCCACCAACCGCTACAATCTTCAAATCATCATGGAAAAGTGGCCGCAAGTCACCTTCCACGCCACGCGTGAGCATGGCCAGCGGTTTGCGTGAGTCCGTGTCGATAAAGGGCAAACCAGCCAACCTTTTTGCGAATTAGCAACTAGAATGAAATCACCCTTGCGGTAACAGTTGCCCTGAACCTTTCTCGCACAAGCAAGTCAGTCATAGTGCAGTCAATAGGGATTTATTGCTGCGTGTTGGAAAGGTGTTTGCCTCTAACGCATTGTCAAAAAGGAGTTTTTGTCATGCCCGAAGTGAAATCTAAATCAAGTAGTAAGAAAGAGCCCAGCCACGCTGCTGCCAAGCCTCTTGCCGCGACTGAAAGCAAAGCAATAATGTCCACACGTCAAGAGTCCGCCGTTACGCCCGAGCAACGTTATCAGATGATCGCCGAAGCGGCTTATTTTCACGCGGAGCGGCGCTATTTCCTCGGCGGTGATCCGGCGCAGGATTGGCAGGAGGCCGAGGCGGAAATCGACCGCATTCTGCAACATCCGTCAAAAGCGGGGCGTTCCCCAAAGCAAATTTTTCAACAAAAGCTCGAAGCGCAGCTCCGGGACTTGGATACCGTCTTCGATGAGTTGAAACTGCAATCCAGTTTAGCCAAAGCGGAACTTCGAGCCGAGTTCGAGAAGCAGCTTGAGGGGTTGGCCTCCAAACGGGCAGCGGCCCAAGCCAAGTTGGGCGAATTGTCCCGCCGCACGGAAGGTGCCTGGGAAGATTTGAAAGGCGGCACGGAAAAGGCGTGGGACGATATGCGTCAAACCCTGAATCAGATCGCTTCCCGGTTCAAGTGAACAGCACTGGATCGGATTTCGGAATAAGTTGAACAGAAAACCCCGCTGCGGCGGGGTTTTTGTTTCCGGAATGCCTCCATGAACTCGCCTTAAGAGGAATCGATCATGTCGCCGCAACTGACTTCGAGTGCCTTTCACGACGGGGGTGAAATCCCCGCGCGCTACACCTGTGAAGGGCAAGACATCTCGCCACCGCTCACTTGGTCTGATGCACCCGCGAATACACGGAGTTTCGTGTTGATCGTGGATGATCCGGATGCGCCCGACCCTCAAGCACCGCGCATGGTGTGGGTGCACTGGGTGCTGTACAACTTACCTCCCAACACGACTGGACTGCCCGAGGCAGTCAAGCAGTTGCCTAGTGGCGCCGTAGCAGGTATCACGGATTTCCAACGCACGAATTATGGCGGGCCGTGTCCGCCGATTGGCAGACATCGTTATTTCTTCAAGCTATATGCACTCGATATTGTGCTGGCGGACAAGGGGCATGCAACTAAGGCTCAAGTAGAGCTCGCTATGGCTGGGCACGTGCTAACGCAAGCGCAACTGATGGGCACTTATCAAAAACGGCGCTAGCCATCCGTGATGCTTAGGATTCTGGGTTTTTGACCGGGCCATAAGGCGTCTCGCGCTTATGCTCCACCATGCGGTAACGCACAAAATCCGCCACATTATGGAAATGCATAAAAGGATTGCCCGAAATTTGATCGCGCAGCGTAGTGCTCGGCTCGTGGGCATAATTATGTCCCGGCAAAATGCGCGTTTCTGCCGGGAAGTGTTGCGCCAGTTTTTTTAAAGTGTGATACATGGCTTCCGGATCTCCGCCTTTCAAATCGCAACGGCCGCAACCATAAACAAACAGCGTGTCCCCCGTCAGTAATTGGTCATGCACATGAAAACAGGCAGAGCCTGGCGTATGTCCCGGCGTATGCAAAAATTGTATGGGCGTTTTTCCTAGGAGCAGCTCATCTCCGCCATAGTGGTGTACTACCGGAAACCCCTGCTTACCCCAAAAATCCGCCTCGGATTTAAGTACATGGACTTGTGCCGGCGCGTGCTCCAACAGGGTGGCCACACCGTTAACATGATCAGCGTGGCTATGGGTCAGCAACACATCGCTGATGGTCAGCCCTTTTTCTTCGGCTAGCTGTATTACTTTATCCACTTCCCATGCCGGATCCACTACGGCGGCGCGACGCGTGGCGTGGTCTTCCACCACGTAAATAAAGTTCTCCATGGGGCCGAGTTCTAACTGGTGAATCGTGAATCCGTCTGCGTCCATACTGCCTCCACATTTAGATGGCTTTTACCTGCCCGATGCAAGTTTCATTATATTGCGCTGGAGTAGAATACGCCTTTGATTAAAGCGTGATTCAACAATGGCCATTCAATGGTTTCCCGGACACATGCTGGCGGCGCGCAAAAAAACCGCCGAGACCATGGAGAATATCGACCTCGTCATCGAGGTTCTGGATGCACGCCTGCCGCAGGCCAGCAGCAACCCGATCATTACCGAGCAACGTCTGTTCCGCCAGCGCCCCTGCCTTAAAATTCTGAACAAAGCCGACCTGGCCGACCCTACCGCCACGAAGGCATGGCTCACGTTCTACAATGCGCAAAAAGATGTCACGGCAGTGGCGCTCTCGTGCAAAAAACCCAGCGACGTCGCAAAGATTCCCGGTCTGTGCGAAAAACTTGCGCCGCATCGCGGCACCTCCGAAAAACCCTTGCGCATGATGATCATGGGCATCCCCAACGTCGGCAAATCCACCTTGATGAATGCGCTGCTGAAACGCCGTATCGCGGCCGTGGGCGATGAGCCCGCCGTCACCAAAAGTCAGCAACGCATCAACTTGAACGATCACATGACATTAATCGATACCCCCGGCATGATGTGGCCGCGAATCGAACACGACACCGATGGCATGATGCTGGCCGCCAGCCACGCCATCGGCCGCAATGCCGTGATCCCCGAAGCAGTCGCCGCCTTTCTCGGCGACATCCTGCTCGTACGCTATCCCACGCTGCTGAGCGCCCGTTACAGTATTTCGGTGGAAGACATGGATGGCGAAGATTTGATTGACGCTGTCGCTAAACGCCGCAGCTACCGCCTGAAAGGCGGTGAATACGATCGTGAAAAAGCCGCGCTCATGCTGCTGCAAGATTATCGCGACGGCACCATCGGCCGCATCAGCCTAGAGACACCGGAGAGCCGAAAAGCCATGTTGCATGCCCATGCGCTTGCCTTGGCGCCTCAGCCAGAAGGTGGAGCCTAAAAAGTACCGGATCTACCACTCGCTTGCGGCAAGGAACAGTCATTGTCCGTACAATAGACATATGAATTCCACCTCCACGCCTTATGCCACGCTCACGCCGGACGCAGTATTGAACGCAGTAGACAGTATCGGCTTACACAGCGATGGGCGCTTGCTCGCCCTCAATAGCTATGAGAACCGCGTGTATCAGATCGGCTTGGAAGATACCTCGCCGGTAGTCGCGAAGTTCTACCGCCCCGCGCGTTGGCCGGATGCCGCGATTTTAGAAGAGCACGCTTTCACACAGGAATTAGCTGAGCGTGAGATTCCGGTGGTTGCGCCGCTAATCGTCGATGGCCGCAGCTTGCACACCTATGAAGGCTTTCGTTTCACTGTGTATCCACGTCGCGGTGGACGCGCACCGGAACTGGACGACCCCAACACCTTGGAATGGATGGGACGTTTTATCGCGCGCATTCATGCGGTGGGTGCGCTAACGCCATTCCAGCATCGCCCGACGCTGGATATCGCCAGCTTCGGGATCGCACCACGCGAATTTCTACTGAACAATAATTGGATTCCGCCCGATCTCGATGCCGCTTATCGCAGCGTGATCGATCAAGCGTTGGAGAGTGTGCGCCACTGCTACGCACGCGCGGGAGACGTCAAGCATCTGCGTTTGCACGGCGATTGCCATGCCGGGAATGTGTTATGGACGGACGACGGCCCGCACTTCGTCGATTTCGACGACAGCCGCATGGGCCCAGCGGTGCAGGATTTATGGATGATGCTTTCCGGCGAACGCGCCGACCGCGCGCGCCAACTCGCGGATGTGCTCGCAGGTTACGAAGATTTCTACGAGTTCGATCCGCGCGAGTTACATCTGATCGAAGCGCTGCGCACCCTGCGCTTGATCCATTATTCGGCATGGCTCGCGATGCGGTGGGAAGACCCGGCATTTCCCATTGCCTTCCCCTGGTTCAATACGCAAATCTATTGGCAGGATAGAATTCTCGAATTACGCGAACAAATTGCGCTGATGGATGAACCGCCCTTGTGGTCGAATAGTTAAAAGGACGAATTAGCATGTGTGGCATTGCAGGTGAATTACGCTTCGATGGCATAGCGCCGGATAGCAGCATGATCGAACGCATGTTGGCGCAACTGGCGCGGCGCGGGCCGGATGCGGCAGGAACGCATATTGACGGCCCGCTCGCGTTCGGACATCGGCGGTTGGCCATCATCGACCTCTCGCCGCGCTCGAATCAGCCCATGGTGGATACGGAGTTGGGCTTGGTGCTGGTCTTCAACGGCACTATTTACAACTATCCGCAATTGCGCATTGAGCTTCAAGCGCGGGGTTATCGGTTTTTTTCCGACGGCGATACCGAGGTCATCCTCAAAGCCTATGCCGAGTGGGGCGAAGCCTGTGCCGAACATCTGCACGGCGCATTCGCCTTCGCCGTATGGAATCGCCGCGCGCAAACACTGTTTCTCGCGCGCGACCGGCTCGGCATCAAGCCGCTGTACTACAGCCAAGACGCGAAAGGTTTGCGCTTCGCTTCCAACACCCAGGCGCTACTGGCCGCGGGCGGCGTGGATACTACTATCGATCCCGTGGCGCTGCACCATCAGTTCACCCTGCACGCCGTAGTACCCGCGCCGCGCACGATTTTGCAAGGCATTCGCAAACTCGCACCGGGCACGACGCTGACGCTGGACGCGCACGGCAACGCCACCCCACGCCGCTATTGGCAACTGCGCGCACAGCGGCCCGCGACGGTACTCACCGAGCGCGAGTGGGTCGAGGCAATTCACGCGGCACTCAAAGCGGCGGTAAAAAAACGGCTGGAAATTGCCGATGTGAAAGTCGGTGTGCTGCTCTCAGGCGGGCTCGATTCGAGTTTGCTGGTGGCGCTTCTCGCCGAGCAAGGCGTGCCGGATTTGCTCACCTTCTCAGTGGGCTTCGAAGATCAACCGGAGGAACGCGGCCACGAATTCGAATACTCGGACGCAGTGGCAAATTATTTCGGCACGCGCCATCATCAATATCGCATCGCCAACAGCGAAGTGCTGAAGCGCCTGCCGGAAGCCGTGGACAACATGGCTGAGCCGATGGTGAGCCAAGATGCAGTGGCGTTTTATCTGCTCGCCGAACAAGTATCGAAAACGGTGAAAGTGGTGCAAAGCGGTCAGGGTGCGGACGAAATTTTCGGTGGCTATTACTGGTATGCGCGCATGCAAGAAGATACCGCTGGCACGCCGCTGGAACGCTTCCGCCGCCACTATTTCGACCGCGATCACGACGAATATTTGCAAACCGTCATGCCCGCTTACCACGGCCCGGACTACACCGCGCAGACCGTGAGCGCGCATCTGAGCGAGCCGCACGCGGACACCTTCCTCGATCAAGTGCTGCGCATGGATGCCACCATGCTCATCACCGACGATCCGGTGAAGCGCGTGGATAACATGACCATGGCTTGGGCGCTGGAGGCGCGCGTGCCCTTTCTCGATCACGAACTGGTGGAACTGGCGGCGCAAATGCCGCCGGAACTCAAGCTGCAATCGGATGGTAAGCATGTGTTAAAGCGCATCGCGCGCGGCCTGCTGCCGGATATGGTGATCGATCGCACTAAAGGCTACTTCCCCATGCCCGCGCTCAAATACGTGCGCGGCGAATTTTTAGATTTCATGCAAGATATTCTGAACTCGCGCGCCTGCCACGAGCGCGGCATCTATCAACGCAGTTATGTAGAAAAACTCTTGGCCGCGCCAGAGCAATATCACACGCGCATCCAAGGCAATAAACTGTGGCACCTCGCGCTGTTGGAATATTGGTTGCAGCGCAATGTCGATGCGGCAAGGTAATTTAGCGAGGAGAGGTATGGTGCTATACTTTGCACCAGCATGCTCTCGCCGGAGATTCACGATGAATGAGATTATTTTTCTTGTAGAAGAGTCACCCGAGGGCGGCTATACCGCGCGTGCCCTGGGCGAATCAATCTTTACCGAAGCAGACGATCTAGCGCAGTTGCATACGCGTGCCCGCGATGCGGTGTTATGTCATTTCGAGGCGGGCAATATACCTAAACTCATTCGGTTGCATTTCGTGAAAGACGAAGTTATCGCCGTATGAAAGTGCCAAGAGATCTCTCCGGCGAGCAATTGATCAAAAAACTGGAGCGCCTTGGCTATAAGGTAACCCGGCAAACCGGAAGCCACATTCGCTTAACTTGTGACAACCCTACACAACATCACATCACCATCCCCCATCACGACCCGCTCCGGCTGGGCACATTGAACAGCATTCTCGGCGACGTAGCGGCACAGCTTAAAATGACTAGGGATGAGTTGTTGCAGCGCTTATTCGGCTAACTGGATAGCTTCCCTGCGCCTATTCTGTAACTCCCATGCACTTTGACGTCATTATCATCGGCGCCGGTGCGGCCGGCATGATGTGCGCTGCGCAAGCTGGCCTGCGCGGCCGCAAAGTACTGCTGATCGAGCACACGCAAAAGCTAGGCGAACGTATCCGCATCTCGGGCGGCGGGCGCTGCAACTTCACCAATCGTGAAATCGGCGCGCAAAACTTTCTTTCGCAAAATCCGCACTTCTGCCGTTCCGCGCTGGCGCGATTTTCGCAACGCGATTTCATTGCCATGGTGGAACGGCACCGCATCGCCTATCACGAACGCGAGCACGGCCAGTTGTTTTGTGACGACTCGGCCAAGCAGATTATCGACATGCTCAAAAAAGAGTGCGATGCAGCGCAAGTGCAATGGGCGATGCCGTGCGAGGTTTCACGGGTGGAACAACGCGCTAGTGTGAAAGATACGCGCTTCCGTATCCACACGACGCAAGGCGAGTTTGATTGTCTATCATTGGTGATTGCCTGCGGTGGTTTAGCTGCACCGAAAATCGGCGCGAGCCCGTTCGGCTATCAGATCGCGGAACAATTCCATATTCCAGTTGTGCCGCCCAAGCCCGCGCTCGTACCCTTGGCACTGGCGCCCGAAACCCTCACGCCACTGCAAGTACTCGCCGGAGTGTCGCTCGACACCCTAACGCGCGTGCCGGGCGGCAAGCAGACTTTTCGCGAGCAGCTACTAATCACGCATCGCGGCCTGTCCGGCCCGGCGATTTTGCAAATTTCGAGTTACTGGCAAATGCAGGAATACCACGCACACGACAAGAAGCAAGCCATCGAGATCGATCTGCTTCCCGACAGCGACAGCGCTGCTTGGCTAGCTGAACATCGGCATACCAAAACGCTGCTCGCGAATTTGCTGGCGGAAAAATTGCCGCGCCGCTTCGCGCACGAATGGTGCGCGCTGCACGGCTGGGAAAAGCCGCTCGCTGAATATTCCAATCGTGACTTTGAAACCATAGTCCGCGCCTTGCAAGGCTGGACACTGATGCCGGCGGGCACGCTCGGTTATAACAAGGCAGAAGTCACCTTGGGCGGCGTGGATACGCGCGCGCTGTCATCCAAAACGATGGAGGCGGAAGCGACGCCAGGCTTATTCTTTATTGGCGAAGTAGTCGATGTCACCGGCTGGCTCGGTGGCTACAATTTCCAATGGGCGTGGTCATCTGCTTGGGTAGCCGGGCAAGCGGTGTAAAGATGGGCTATGCTCATAGCTAACTTACTAGGCGGCAAAAATCAATGCGCACAGCTTTAACAATAGGATGCTGCATGATCGTGATCGCGGCGCTCAGCGGCTGTGCCGGCCAGCGCTATCAAACCGTTTACCGCTACGAAGCGCCCACCGATGCCGCCGGTCGCGCATGCTTAGCAAGGTGCGAACCGAAGTTAGCCGCTTGCCAAACCGACTGCCAAGGTAAATATCAAGTCTGCCTCAAAGCCATCGAACCCACAGTGGAAGCCCGCTATAGCGACGCGCTCAAGCGCTACGAGGCTGAGCTGGAGCGCTATCGCCATGAACTCGATTTTTACCAACTACGTTCGTCGCTGGGCTGGGGCTACCATTTGGGGTATGGCCCCTGGCCCTACTACTACACCCCGTGGCCCGACCCTTATTATTTTGCCCCTACCCCACCGGATAAACCCAGCCGCGACAAACTATTCAAACAAGTGCGGCAAGAGAAATGTGAAAACGACTGTGGATGCCAGCCGATTTACGATGCGTGCTTCCTCACCTGCGGCGGCAAGAAAGTTCCGGAAGTGCAGTGCATCGCGCATTGTCCGAAGGACAAATAAACTCGTTTATTCCATTT
Organism: Betaproteobacteria bacterium; assembly: GCA_025361165.1. Lineage (GTDB taxonomy): Bacteria > Pseudomonadota > Gammaproteobacteria > Burkholderiales > Thiobacteraceae > RBG-16-58-11. Next base: position 40,115 of record JANYAU010000008.1, read on the forward strand.
CACCGCAGGGAAATATTGATTTTAATCAGACCAGTCTATATACTGGTCTACATTAAGCTCGCATTGCAGGAGAAAATTATGAAGATCGAAATTGGTTCGTATGAAGCGAAAACAAAGCTTCCCGAATTGCTGCGTCAGGTTAAAACTGGCAAAAGCTTTACCATCACCAATCGCGGGGAAGCCATTGCGGATCTCGTGCCCAGCGCGGGCGTGAGGACGAAGGACAAAGTGGCGGCAGCAGAAAAACTTAAGGCATTCATGCTGGCCGATCCGGTGCGTGGTGTAAACATCAAGGAACTCATTGAGGAGGGGCGTGCGTGAGCTTCGTCCTGGATAACTCGGTGACCATGCGTTGGTTTTTTGGTGATGGCAAGCCACAAGAACTTGCCTATGCCGGAAAAGTGCTGGATGCGATGAAAAAGGCCAACGCACTTGTACCCGTGACATGGGGACTGGAGGTGGCAAACGTCATTGCCAAAGCGGAAGCAAAAACCTTGGTGACGGAAGCGCGGAGCGGGGCGTTTCTTGAGATGCTGGAAGGCGTAGATATTGAGGTGGACGCGGCCACATTCGCACACGCGCTGTCTGATACTTTGCAACTGGCGCGGCGATACAAGCTATCCGCTTACGATGCCTCTTACCTCGAACTGGCCTTAAGACTAGGCATACCGCTGGCCACGCTCGACGAAGATTTGCAGAAGGCTGCAAAGAAAGCGGGTGTGAAAAAGTTTGCTTGAAATTCCAAATGGAATCTATTGCTGTCCAGCCGGTAAACAAGTGCGGGGTGGATTGAAGTTATGACAATCGGCGAGCGGAATGTCGCTTTGTAAGCTGACATTTGGCCCAGCCAATACACGTTAGGTTTCAGATGATCTCGTATCAGGACGGAACGAAAATGAGAGTGGATGCCAGCCGATTTACGACGCGTGCTTCCTTACCTGCGGCGGCAAGAAAATTCCGGAAGTGCAGTGCATCGCGCATTGTCCAAAGGAAAAGTGACGCTGCTTTTTCTGATTTAAAGCAGAATAAATCTTCCCGCCACGGAGTACCCGGAGGGCATGGAAGAAGTGAGATTCGTCGTACAGATGGGCGACTTGTACGTGCTGCTTTGTGCGCCTGATAGAACCCAACTCCCAAAACGAATCAAGCGCCAAGAGGTTCGACATACTACTTGAGCTGGGTCTTTTGCAACCGCAAACCATGGTCGACGGTGGCAATAGAAGAAGAATCGTACTCTTACCCCTTGATAAAGCGGTCGCTGGCGAAGCCAGCGGGGGATTAGCGGTGGCCCTCCTTACCACAGCAAGTAGCATCCCAGCCTAGAATCAAAACCGGTCTTCAATCACCACCTGGTCCATCGGCAACTGTCCGCCGCGCGGCAAAGGTTCCTTAATGCCACGACCCACGGCCAGCATCATAGTGATTACATGATCGTGCGGCAGGTTGATGAGCTTGCCAACAGCGGCGAAATCAAAGCCGTCCATTGGACTGGAGTCGTAGCCTATTTCCTTCGCCATCAGCATCAGCGTCATGGCCGCGATGCCGCAGGAACGCATGGCTTCATCGCGCTGCACCTGCTCCTTGCCAGAATAATATTGGCCAATCGCGGGAATCAAGAAATCCTGTACAGGCTGGGGCGCATTGCGCCAATAACGTGCAGGATCTTTCTCCCAGGATTTAAGGTCGGCGCACAGCACGAGCAATAGAGGTGCATCAGTCACCTGCGCCTGATCCCAGGCCACTTTTCGTATTTCCTGGCGAAGTTCCGGGTCTCTCACCAGCACCAAACGCCAGTTCTGAATGTTGAACGCCGTGGGCGCGAGCATGGCATGTGACAGGAGTTTCTTTACTTCAGCCTCGGTCATTCTGTGACCGGGATCATATCCCTTGACCGAGCGGCGAGTTTCAATGGCAGTTGCAACATTCATATTTGGCTATCCTTGATTGAAATTATTTTTTCTTCACGAAGAACATGAATTCAGCCCCGGCTTGTGCAGAAGAGAGCAGATCATTGCCCGTCTGCCTGGAAAAGGCCTGGAAATCTTTAACTGCGCCCGGATCGGTGGTGACAATTTTCAGTACCTGTCCAGCGGACATATCAACCAAAGATTTTTTGGCGCGCAGAATCGGTAGTGGGCAATTCAATCCGCGTGCATCCAGTTCTTTGTCAAAGTTCATTTTCGTTCTCCTTGTAAAATGAATTTTTAAAACATACCGACCATACGGTATCTCACTGCTCAAATAAAATGCAGCTTGCGCTGCCACTCTATTTTTACTTTGCTTTCCTTGTGGTTTTCAGACCTGATACATACACTCGCAACTGCGCCATGCAAAGCCGAAATGTTTTTATCGACTGCATGTTTTTTGCCACTCCCCAACAACCCTCCCAGGCGGCCACGATGAATAACGCGGCTGCCTCGCAATCCACGTCCGCGCTGATCTGGCGTTGCCGCTGCCCTTGCACCAGCGCATTCTGCACAGTCGTTTGCCAAGTCTTGAGTATCCGCGTCAGGCGCTCCTTAAACTCCTCGTCAAGCGGGCTCATCTCCTGCATCAGGTTGTTCAGCGGACAGCCCAGTTTGACGGTCGTCTCATTCAGATATTCGGATTTGCGCTGCAAAATATCCAGCAATTCCTCAACCGGATGCTCTGCCTCACGCAGCGGACGGAATACCATTTCCTCAAAACCCGCCTGGATTACCTCGTCTATCACTGCCAGTCCGAGTACACGCTTAGCTGGGAAATAATGATATAGCGCACCTTTGGTGAGTTTGGTATCGGCCAAAATATTGGCGATGCTTGCCGCCTGAAACCCGCTGCGGTGTATTTCACCGTAGGCGGCATTCAGAATTTTGTCGCGCGTTTGATCGAGTAGTCCGGAATCCATAGGTTCTATTACCTACCAACTGGTATGGATGTGTCAAGTGGTTTTTTATATTCTCCTCTGAGGGTGGCAGCAAGCCTGTGGACAATGCCGTCTTTTGTTGCGCCCAGCCCAAAGCCAGCCTGGGTCAGGCGCGAGATCATCTGTTTGAACCAAAAAATAGCGTTTCACCGCAGAGATGCGGGGAAGCAGAGGTCAAAGTAACTTAACGTTGTTGGCGGAGCGACGAAATAAAAATAGTAAAAATAGAAAAATAGGGTCAGACACTCATGTCTCTCGGTTAAGCCCTAGGGATGGGTGCCGAGCCACGAACAAGCCCCCTTGTATGTCGCAAAATAGGGTTGTAGGTTGGGAAGCATGAGATCGCATGCCCCTGGTACTGCGTAGTGGTAAGTACGTGGGAGAGCGAAGATCCATGCTCCCTTTTTTTGGTAACTATGTTGTGTAAACCCGAACG
>JANYAU010000029.1 GCA_025361165.1 Betaproteobacteria bacterium
ACACCATGACCCTTATTGTGCGCCTGCAACAAAAAACCGGCGCGGCCATTATCTTTATCTATGCGCAGCGGCTCACCTGGGGGCGCGGTTATGTGATTCGTTGCCTACCGCCGCTCGCGTCGCTCAGCGAAAATTCCGCCCAAGCCGCGCGCCAAATCAATGCTGCCGTGGAAGATATCGTGCGCATCTGCCCGGAACAATATTTATGGAGTTACAACCGGTATAAATGATGGCGCGTATCGGTATCTTCATTCTTTGGTTGCTGCATTTTTTGCCGCTACCCCTGCTCGCGCTTGTCGGACAAGGGTTGGGGCTTCTGGCGTATGCCTTGGGGCGTGAGCGGCGGCGCGTGGCGCGCACCAATTTGCGGCTGTGCTTTCCCGAACTGAACCCAGCAGCGCGCGAGCGCTTGGTACGCGGCCATTTCCGGGCGCTGAGTCGCAGCTTCTTCGAACACGGCATTCTGTGGTGGTCGAGTGCCGCGCGTATCCGGCGTCTCGTGCGCATCGAAGGCGAGCAACATTTAGCGGCGGTGCAAGGACAGGCCCTTATTTTGCTCGCACCGCATTTTGTCGGCTTGGACATGGGCGGCTTGCGTATCTCGCTCGAGGTGCAAGTTGCCTCCCTATACAGCAAGCAAAAAAATCCGGTAACGGATCAATTGTTATTACGCGGCCGATTACGCTTCAACGCGCCGCGCTTATTCTCGCGCCAAGATAGCGTGCGCGGTGTGGTGAAAGCGATCCGTGCCGGGCTGCCGTTCTATTATTTGCCCGATATGGATTTCGGGCGGCGCGATTCGATCTTCGTGCCGTTCTTTGGGGTGCCGACTGCCACCATTACCGGCGTCTCGCGTCTGGCGAGTTTGGCTCGCGCCGTGGTGTTGCCGGCCGTGACACAACAATTGCCGGGCGGTCAAGGGTATATATTGAAATTTTATCCAGCTTGGGAAAATTTCCCGACGGATGACATAGCGGCCGACGCGCGGCGGGTGAATGCGTTTATCGAAGAACGCGTACGCGAAATGCCGGAGCAGTACTTCTGGGTGCATAAGCGTTTCAAGACGCGGCCCGAAGGCGAACCTCGGCTCTATCAATAGCGCGTATGCAACGCACCCCCGAACCCGATGTGATGGACGACCCGGTTCAGGCGCAAGCCTATGCCGAGGCTGATTTCAGCGTGCCGCACAACGCCTTCGTCGCGCACTTCGCAGCGCGCTTTCCTGATTTTTCGCAGGGCCGGGTGCTTGATCTGGGTTGCGGAGCGGCGGATGTCACGGTGCGTTTTGCGCATGCGTTTCCGGCCGTGCAGATGGTTGGCGTCGATGGCGCAGCGGCGATGCTCCAGCTTGCGCGTGCCGCGGTGATACGCGCCGGTTGCGCCGAGCGTATCACCTTACGACATCTGCGATTACCCGATACCAGCCAGGAGATGCAGGCGTTCGATGCCATTCTCAGCAACAGTCTGCTGCACCATTTGCACAATCCTTTAGTGTTGTGGCAGTCGATCAAGCAAGCGGCGAATCCCGGCGCGCCAGTGTGTGTGATGGACCTGATGCGGTGCAATTAGTGACGCAACACGCGGCGGACGCGCCCGAAATTTTGCAGCGTGATTTTTTCAATAGTTTGCTGGCGGCGTATCGCGAAGATGAGGTGCGCGCACAGCTACAGCAGTGCGGATTTGCGCATTGGCAAGTCGAAAGCGTGAGCGATCGACATCTGTTGATTTGGGGATTTTGCTGAGAACGGTTTTTTTGTCCGGCCCAAGAGGGGCCTGTCTTGTTTTAAAAAATGCTTAAAAAAAGCTATTATCACGCATTTTAGTTGTGTTACGATTCTTTGCACCCGTAACAACCCCACGTCCCAAGGAGGAAAACAATGGTAACAAAAAGCAAAGCCGCTCCCGCACCAAAGGCACCGACCAAGTCCGAAATCATGGCGCAAATGTCCACCGACACCGGCATCAGCAAAAAAGATGCAGGCGGCGTGTTGGCCTCGATCTCCGGCATGATGGGCAAGTCCCTGAAAAAGACCGGTGTATTCGTGATTCCTGGGCTGATGAAAGTTAAAGTCATCACTAAGCCTGCGACCAAAGCGCGTAAAGGCGTCAACCCTTTTACCGGCGCAGAGATGATGTTCAAAGCCAAGCCGGCGCGTAAAGTGGTGAAAGTGCTTGCACTCAAAGCCCTGAAAGACATGGTTTAATTTTTCTTCGCTTCCGGCTGAAGATGTGCGGCCGGAAGCGAGAATTTCGCCAGTTTCTTCCTGTATTTCCGTTCTCCCGCACCCTGAATTATGACTGCGCCGGGTATGATTTGTGTCCCGCCTCATTAAAGCGCATACCCCGGATGCCGTTTCAAAATCCCCCGTCAGAAGAGATCAAAGCCCTGCTTGCCCGAGTAAAAACCATCGCAGTAGTTGGTTTGTCGCCCAAGCCTTCGCGGCCGAGCCATATCGTCGCCAAGGCAATGCAAGGGTTCGGTTACCGCATCATTCCGGTGCGCCCCATGGTGGAGCGGGTGTTGGGCGAGCCAGCGTACGGCAGCCTAGCCACAGTGCCCGAGCGTATCGATTTGGTCGACGCCTTCCTCGCCGCCGAGCACTTGGATGAACTGGTGGATGAGTGCATCCGTTTGAAGTTGCCCGCCCTGTGGGTTCAAGAAGGCATCGTGAATCAAGCCGCCGCGGAACGCGCGCGGGCGGCAGGCTTATTCGTCGTCATGGATCGCTGTCTGTATAAAGATTATGTTGCGCTCATGCTGTAGCGCCTGGCTGTTGCTGTTCTCGTTCGCCGTCCATGCCGGCGAGTTGGAGGATGGGCTGGCCGCCTATCGCAGCAAAGACTACCCGCAGGCCTTCATACGCTTGCAGCCTTTGGCGGAATTGGGTGTGCCGGCCGCACAATTTACCTTGGGCGAAATGTACCGGCGCGGCCGCGGTTTCGTGCCCAGCGCGCCGGAAGCTTTGCCTTTATTGCAACAAGCCGCTGCAGCGAATTACCCGCCCGCCTGCATTGCCTTGGGCGAGATGTTTGAAACCGGCGAGGGTGTGAAGCAAGACTCGGAGGCCGCGGCGCAATGGTTTGAGAAAGCCGCCATCATGGGCGACGCCCAAGGCCCATTGCATTTGGGTGTGCACTACCTGCGCTTGAAAGAGGGGCGCGACTTCAAACAAGCCGCCACATGGTTCAAGCGCGCGGCAGAGCAAAACGAGCCCGAAGCGGAATATTTTTACGCGCGCTTGTTGCTCGGTGGTAAGGGCGTGGAACAAGATCGACCCGAAGCCATGGTCTGGCTCGGTAGAGCCAGCGCCCATGGCCATGCGGCGGCGCAACGTTTTTTATACCTACTGCTGCAAGCCGAGACGCCTGATCGCGCCCTGGCATTGCGTGATCTCGAGCGCAACCTTGCGGCCGGGGTGGCGGCGCTGGACGCGGTTTCCACCGATGCGCATTACGGCTTCGATAAAACTCATCCGATCAAAACCGGGCTCGGCTTCGAAGCGGAATGGCAGTACCTTAATGCGCTGCGCGGGCCAAAGGGAGAAGTCGTGCATTACCAGCGCTTGGGTTACTGTTGCGCATTTGATACGGACGCCGCTGAAAGCGGAAAAGGCTTTCTCGATCAGTATGCTTTGACCTACGCGGGTCTGGCCAAGCCCTTTATTCTCTATCTGAACATGTTTGAAGAGAGCCGGCCTCAGGCGCCAAAGGGCTTCTCTTTTGTACCTGCACCGGCAGATTGAGCATGACGTTTACTCTAAACTGCATGCAGCCGCACTGAACTTGGACTATAGTGCTTTTTATGTGATCCCGATCAACCGGCTTTTTGGGTAATGCGGGATCGCGGTTCGTGCATGTCGTCGTGTGAACGGCGATGAGGAAGTCTTAACTAGGAGAGTTTGAATTGGGTAAAAAATTGTACGTGGGCAACTTAAGCTATGGCGTCAGCAATAGCGATCTGGAGCAGCAATTCGGCGCCCATGGCGCAGTGCAATCTGCGCAAATTATTATCGATCGCGACACGGGCCGCTCCAAAGGTTTCGGTTTCGTCGAAATGGGTAGCGATCAGGAAGCGCAAGCGGCGATTTCCGCGATGAACGGCAAGGAGATGGACGGCCGGGCGATTACGGTTAATGAAGCGCGGCCGCAAACCGGCGGTGGTGGCGGTGGCGGTTTCGGCGGCGGCGGTGGTGGGAAACGCGGCGGCGGTGGTGGTGGGGGAGG
>JANYAU010000044.1 GCA_025361165.1 Betaproteobacteria bacterium
CGCCCGGTGGCGTTTATCGTGTCGAATGAGGCGTATCGCGCATTGGCCGGGCGCGAGGCAGAATCCGTGCAAACATCGGCTTATCTGGATGCGATTGCTGCGTTTCGAGGCAGCGGAAAAAAGGGAGCGACGGATGCGCTGCTGGCTGACCGCAAAGCCGACACGCAGCGCGAGGCATGAGCGGTTATCTGCTGGATACCTCCGCATTACTGACCTTGCGCGGTGATGAGGCAGGCGCAGAACGTGTGGCGGCGTTATTGGCGGATGCCAGCGCGGGGGGTGCACCCTGCCACGGTTGCTTTATCTCGCTGATGGAGGTGCTTTACCGCGTCTGGAAAAACGAGGGGGAGGCGACAGGGCGCGAGGCTTATGCTGCCTGCCTGAGTTTGCCCATCATCTGGTCGCATGAGTCGCCTGCCCTTTTGGAACGCGCGGCAAGCATCAAGGCCACTCATCCGCTCTCGCTCGCCGACGCATGGATTGCCGCATCGGCGCTGGAACTGGGCGCGACGCTGGTGCACAAAGACCCGGAGTTCGAGAATCTGCCCGGTTTGATCGAAGAGCGTTTGCCCTATAAATAACGGAGGCCTGATGAGCCTGCACAAAGAGATCAGCTTCGAGAACGAAATCTGCGACGCCCTTGCTGAGCAGGGCTGGCTGTATGCCGAAGCTGACGCCAAGCAATATGACCGCGCCCGCGCCCTGTTCCCGGCGGATGTAATTGCCTGGGTGCAGGAGACCCAGCCCAAGGCGTGGGAGGCGTTGAGCAAGAACCACGGCCCCAGTGCCGAGGCAGTGTTGCTGGATAGATTGCGCAAGTCGCTGGATGACCGTGGCACGCTGGATGTGTTGCGTCATGGCGTGGAACTGCTGGGGCTGCGTCAGCCGCTTTCCCTGTGCCAGTTCAAACCGGCGCTGGCGATGAATGCCGAGACCGTCGCCAAGTATCAAAAGAACCGCCTGCGCGTGGTGCGCCAGGTGCGTTATTCGCTGCATAACGAAAATGCTATAGATTTGGTGCTATTCCTCAATGGTCTTGCCGTGGCGACGGTGGAGCTGAAAACCGATTTCACGCAATCGGTCGAGGATGCAGTTGACCAGTACCGCTTTGACCGCAATCCGAAACCCAAGGGGCAAGGAACGGCGGAACCCTTGCTATCTTTCCCCAACGGGGCGCTGGTGCATTTTGCCGTGAGCAATAGGGAAGTGCGTATGACTACCAAGTTGGAAGGCGCGCACACGACCTTCTTGCCCTTCAATCGTGGCGATAACGGTGCAGCGGGGAATCCGCCTAACGAACATGGGCACCGCACCGCCTATCTGTGGGAAACAGTCTGGGCGCGGGAGAGCTGGCTGGAAATTCTGGGGCGTTATCTGGTTGCCAAACGGGACAGTAAAAAACAGATTCAGAAGATTATCTTCCCGCGCTTTCACCAACTGGACGCGACACGCAAACTGCTTAGTACGGTGCTGGCAGAAGGCGCAGGCGGAAAATACCTGATTCAACATTCGGCAGGCTCAGGCAAGACCAACTCGATTGCGTGGTCGGCGCACTTCCTGGCCGACTTGCACGATGCCGTGCACAAGAAGCTGTTCGATACCGTACTGGTGGTATCTGACCGGAATGTACTGGACGCGCAGTTGCAGGAAGCGATCTTCGACTTTGAGCGCACTTCCGGCGTGGTGGCGACGATCACCGGCGAGGGCGCCAGCAAGAGTGCCGAGTTGGCAGAAGCGCTATCCGGCGGCAAGAAGATCGTGGTGTGTACCATCCAGACTTTCCCCTTCGCGCTGAAAGCGGTGCAGGAACTGGCTGCGGCGCAGGGCAAGCGCTTTGCGGTGATTGCCGATGAGGCGCATTCCTCGCAGACCGGCGAAGCCGCCGCCAAACTCAAGCAGGTGTTGAGCCCAGAAGAGTTGCAAGAATTTAACGACGGCGGTGAAGTATCCACCGAGGACATACTGGCCGCGCAAATGGCAACACGTTCCGCCGAGAGCGGCATTACCTATGTCGCCTTTACCGCTACGCCCAAGGCCAAGACACTGGAGCTGTTTGGTCGCAGCCCGCATCCTGAGCTACCTGCCAGTGCAGACAATCTCCCCGCGCCGTTCCATGTGTACGGGATGCGTCAGGCGATTGAGGAAGGCTTCATTCTGGACGTGTTGCAGAACTACACGCCCTACAAGACCGCCTTCAAGCTGGCGCACAATGGCAAGGAAATGGACGACGCAGAGGTTGAGCGCAGCGCGGCACTGAAGGGCATCATGCGTTGGGTGAAGTTGCACCCTTACAACATCAGCCAGAAGGTGCAGGTGGTAGTGGAACATTTCCGCGAGACCGTTGCGCCGATGTTAAATGGACGCGCCAAAGCAATGGTGGTGGTGAGCAGCCGGCTGGAGGCGGTGCGCTGGAAGCTGGCGATGGAGAAATATATCCAGTCACAAGGCTACAAGATTGGCACGCTGGTGGCGTTTTCCGGTGAGGTGAACGACAAGGAATCGGGACCGGATGCGTTCAGTGAAACCAGTCATGCCATGAACCCGAACCTGCGCGGACGCAAAATGCGCGAAGCCTTTGCCACCGATGAATATCAAATTCTGCTGGTCGCCAACAAATTCCAGACCGGCTTCGACCAGCCACTGCTCTGCGGCATGTATGTGGACAAGCGGCTGGCGGGCATACAGGCGGTGCAAACCCTGTCGCGCTTGAACCGCGCCTATCCCGGCAAGGATACGACCTACGTGGTGGACTTTGTAAACGATGCCGAGGAGGTATTAACGGCATTCAAGGCTTATTACGACACGGCGGAGCTTTCCAATGTGACCGACCCGCATTTGGTGTACGACTTGCGCAGCAAACTGGATGCGGCGGGTTTCTACGACGATTTTGAGGTGGAGCGCGTGGTGACTGTGGAGCTGAATTTCAACGCCAAGCAAAGCGACCTAGCTGCTGCGCTGGAACCAGTGGTGTCGCGCATCTTGCAACGTTACAAGGTCGCACAGGAACAATTGAAAGCAGCCAAGGCGCGCAATGATGCCAAGGCAGCGGAAGAGGCGCAGAACGAGTTGAACGCGCTTGTACTGTTCAAGGCGGATTTGGGCGTATTCCAGCGCATTTATGCCTTTTTGTCGCAGATATTTGATTACGGCAACACTGCGATTGAAAAGCGCTACTGGTTTTTCAAACGTCTGCTGCCATTGCTGGAGTTCGGACGTGAACGCGACGAAATAGATTTATCCAAGGTGATGCTGACCCACCACCACCTGAAAAATCTGGGTAAGCGCACCTTGCCGTTGGGAGAGAGCGGTGAGTATCCAAAGCTCGACCCGCTCGGTGAGGCGGGTAGCGGCACGGTGCAACAAAAAGAGAAAGCATTGTTGTACGAGATCATTGCCAAGGTGAACGACTTGTTCGAGGGCGAACTCACTGACGATGACAAGCTGGTGTACGTGAATAACGTGCTGAAGGGCAAGCTCTTGGAATCAGACATTCTGGTACAGCAGGCAATCAACAGCACCAAGCAGCAATTCGCCGATTCGCCCGACCTCGCCAAGGAAATCATGAATGCGATTATGGACGCGCTGGCAGCACACGGCACGATGAGCAAGCAGGCGCTAGATTCCGAACGTGTACGGGATGGCTTGAAGGATGTGCTGCTTGGGCCAGCACAGTTGTACGAGTCATTGCGTGGACGTGGGGATGAAGTAGTTAAAACTTGATCTGACAGTTTTAAGTTAAGGACTCAACCATGAACGAGCCGAATACATCACTGCGACATTCACTGCTGATTCGAATCGCCGGCGCCATGACGATCGTCGCGCTGGTGGTGCTGGCGGGCATGGGCAGCGCCGTGATCATTGCGGAAACTACGCGCGGCAATGCCGCTGCAATCAACCTCGCCGGGTCGCTGCGCATGCAAAGCTACCGGCTGAGCACGCTGGCACTCGCTGCGCAAACGCAACCGGCAAACGCTAGCTACCGGCGCGAGATCGATAGCGCCATCGCCGCTTTTGAACAGTCGCTCAATAGCCCGGAGCTGACCAACCCCGCTATTGCCGGCGCCGGCAGTGAGAGCGCCGCTGCTCGGCAAGCAGTCGTCTTACACTGGAAGCAGCGCATCAAGCCCATGCTGGCGGCGCTTGCCGAGCGGCAGCGCGCACATGGCGATATGAGCGTTCTGCTGGAGCGCACCAACGCCTTCGTCGCCGACATCAACATCCTCGTCAAACAGATCGAACAGGCTACCGATAGCCGCATCCGCTTCCTGCGCATGACCGTCAGCGTGACGCTGTTCATCACTCTCGGCGTGGTGCTCTTGACCATGTACTTCTTGCATACCTCGCTGCTCACACCGTTACGCGGGCTGCTTGCTTTCACTACCCAAATCCGCCGCGGCAATCTGGACGCGCGCACGCCGCATGTCGGGGAAGACGAGTTGGGACGCCTCGGTCACGCCTTCAATCTCATGGCGGCGGATCTCGCGGCGCTCTACCGCTCCTTGGAAACGCGCGTTGCGGAAAAGACCGCCGACTTGGAACGCAGCAACCGCTCGCTGGAACTGCTGTATCACTCCATCGCCCGTCTCTATAACGGCCCAGTGGAGGCGGATACCTACCTGTTGTTGTTGCGGGAGATTGAAGAAGTGCTGGACTTGGGCTCCGGCTCGGCGTGCCTGGCAGAAGCAGAATCGCAGGGAAACATCTCGCTACTGGCCTCTACACTCAAACCTGCTCAGGGCGAAGTTGCCTTCTGCAGCCTGAGCTCCTGCGCCGAGTGCATGGCGGGGGAGGGCTTGCGCTTGCGCGAACTGGGGGACAGGCAAGTATTGTCCATTCCGCTGCGCGATGCGGAGCGCGTCCACGGCGTGATGCAATTGATCATCCCACCAGGGCGAGAAGTCGATCCCTGGAAAATGCGTTTGCTCGAAGCGCTGTCGCGCCACATCGGCACGGCAATTGGAACGGCCAGGCGCACGGAGCATGAGCGGGTGCTGTCGCTGCTGGAAGAGCGCTCGGTGATTGCCCGAGAGTTGCATGACTCCCTGGCGCAGTCCTTGTCCTATATGAAAATCCAGGTGAGCCGTCTGAGCGGCGTCGTCAGCCGCGAAAATCCATCCGCGGAAGCCACCAGCATTCTGGGCGAATTGCGCGAGGGGCTGAACAGCGCCTACCGGCAGTTGCGTGAATTGCTGACCACGTTCCGTCTGCGCATCGAAGCGGAAAGTCTGCCTGCCGCCCTGGATAATACCGCGCAGGAATTCGCCGCCCGCGGGCAGATTCAGATTGCGCTCGATACCCACCTCGTTCACTGCCGGCTGTCGGCCAACGAAGAGATTCATATCTTACACATCGTGCGCGAGGCCTTGTCCAATGTCATTCATCACGCCAAAGCGCAACACGCCAAGGTAGTGTTGCGCACTGGAGCGGATGGCATGGTCAGCGTGTCGGTCGAAGATGATGGGGTGGGCATCGACCACCAGAGTGTGCAGACCCATCACTATGGCATGGCCATCATGGAAGAACGTGCGCGGGGTTTGGGGGGGCGATTGGAAGTGATGAATCGCCCAGTGGGCGGCACCCAGGTCGAAGTCCGTTTTGTACCGGTCAGCCGCCGCAGCCCGCAGCAATTACATCACGAGAATGAGAATGCTTGATCCATGTCTGATCCTAAGCGCATAACCCTGCTGATCGTTGATGACCACCCGCTGTTTCGCAAAGGGGTGGTGCAGTTGGTTAACAGCACCGGACGGTTTTCCCTGGTCGGCGAAGCCTCTTCCGGCGCGGAAGGAATCGATCTGGCCTATACGCACCAGCCAGATATGATTTTGCTAGACCTCAATATGAAAGACATGAGCGGCATCGACGTGCTCAAAGTGCTCAAGGCGGCCGACCTCGATTCGCGCGTGATTATGCTTACGGTGTCGGACCAGCAGGAAGACTTGGTGTCGGCTTTGCGCGCCGGTGCGGATGGCTATCTGCTGAAGGACATGGAACCGGAAGATCTGGTGGCTCACCTCGAGGAGGCGGCTCGTGGGCAGATGGTGCTCAGCCCGGCATTGGCGGGCCTGCTGGCCCACGCTTTGCGGCAAGGGAGTAAACCCAAGACGCCGGCCGAAGCAGGCCTGACCGAGCAGGAAGAAAAAACGCTTGAGCGCATCGCTACCGGCAAGAGCAATAAATTGATCGCGCGCGAACTCAGCATCACCGAAGGCACGGTTAAAGTCCACGTCAAACATTTGCTCAAGAAGTTGAATCTGAAATCCCGCGTGGAAGCCGCCGTATGGGCGGTTGAGCGCAATCACAAAGCGTGAACGGCGTAACGATATGGTCATCACCGTTTTGACGGGGTAAAATCGCAGCCTATGATGAAATGCTGGATTATCGGGATATCGGCGCTTGCCGTGTGCGCCTTCTCCAACGCACCGTCGATGGCCGCCCAAACTGACGTTTGGCAGCAGCTTAAGCGCGGCGGCTACGTGATCTTAATGCGGCATGGTGCGGTGGACAGCATGACGCATAGCACCCACCCCAACGCCGATTTTGAAGGCTGCGCGAGCCAAAACAATTTATCGCCGCAAGGTCAGGAGGAAGCCAAGCAGATGGGTCGCGCCTTCAAGAAAAAGCATATACCGATAGCAGCGGTGCTGGCAGGCCCTTACTGCCGCGCACAAGATACCGCGCGCATCGCTTTTGGCCGGGTGCAGGTATGGCCCGCCTTGGATTTACAAACTGATTTGCCGGAAGAAGAAGCCGCGAAACGAATGGCAGAAGTTTCTGCGCGCATCGCACAATTTAAGGGGCAGAAGAATTTAGTACTCGTCACGCATAAACCCAATATCGACGCACTCACGATGGAGTTAATCGAGCCAGGGACGGTCTTGATTTTGAAGCCGGATGGGAAGTCTGGGTTTTCTCTAGTACAGCGTATGCCGCTCTCCGAACTATTACGGTAATTCGTTTTGTCACCCCGCGTGCTGCAGCCTAGTTTGCTACATAGTGGATAACGGGACTATCATATCCACTATTAAAGATTCTCCGTAGGCACGGTAAACGCCTACCTGGATTTTCTTTGGCGTATGGAGGGATGAATGATGCAAACCAATTTGCCGCACTTCGAAATCAAAGGAAAGCGCTTGCTTCCCATCGTGCAAGGCGGAATGGGTGTCGGCGTTTCTGCTCATCATTTGGCAGGCACGGTCGCCAAGGCCGGGGCTTTGGGAACGATCGCCAGCATTGATCTGCGGCACCACCACCCCGATCTCATGCAGCAGAGTCAACGCTGTCGCGACAAGGCCGTACTGGACCAACTCAATCTGACTGCGCTTGACCGCGAGATCAAGGCGGCACTGGACATGGCGCAGGGCGAAGGCATGATTGCAGTCAATGTGATGAAGGCGGTTACCGAACACGCCGCCCTGGTCAGGCAGGCATGCACCAGCGGAGCCCAGGCCATCGTGATGGGTGCGGGATTGCCGCTGGATTTACCAGAGCTGACCGAAGGTTATCCGGACGTGGCGCTGATTCCCATTTTGTCCGATACACGCGGCGTGAATATTGTGCTGAAAAAATGGATGCGCAAAAATCGCCTGCCCGACGCCATCGTGATCGAGCATCCGCGTTATGCGGGGGGACACCTCGGCGCGCCGAAGCCGGAAGACATCAATGACCCCCGCTTCGACTTCCCCGGCGTACTGGAAGGCGTGTTCAATCTGTATCGCGAATTCGGCATAGAGCGCGAGTGCATTCCGCTGATTTTGGCTGGCGGGATCAACACCCATGAAAAAGTTCGAGATCTGCTAGCGCATGGGGCGAGTGCAGTGCAGATCGGCACGCCCTTTGCGGTGACGGCGGAGGGCGATGCGCATCCCAATTTCAAAAAGGTGCTGGCAGAAGCGCGCCCCGAGGAGATTGTGACCTTCATGAGTGTGGCCGGGCTACCGGCACGCGCCGTCCTCACGCCCTGGCTCAAAAATTATCTAAAGCGGGAGGGTAAGCTGCAAGCCTGTGCGAAAGCAGACCGGGAGCGTTGCGCTTCCAGTTTGCACTGTCTGATTCAGTGTGGCTTGCGCGATGGCATCGCACGCATTGGCCAATTTTGTATCGATGCGCAACTCGCCGCGGCGCTCAAGGGCGATGTCAACAAGGGGCTGTTTTTCCGCGGCTCGGAAAGCTTGCCTTTCGGGGACGCGATTCGTTCGGTGCGCGAGCTGCTCGATTATCTCTTGACCGGGCACAAGCCAGTCTTTTCAGGCGCTAATTCCAGTTAAAATCGGCACGAATGCCAAAAGTCCATTTACCTATTTGGTGCGCGATTGACAGAGCGTGGATGGCGGGCAATATCAAACCATCTACCCGATGCGCCCATGCGAATTCTTAATCCATAAAACCAACTCGTCCGCAGGGAGCGGATAGCCAATATGATAACCTTGCGCATGATCACAACCGAGTACTACAAGCAAATCCAGCGCATCGCGGTTCTCAACGCCCTCCGCCACGACCAGGTAGCCAAGATTATGCGCCAGGTCTATCGTGGAGCGGACAATCACCGCGTCATTGTCGTCTTCCGCCATATTCAGAACAAAGGATTTATCAATTTTGATCCGCGAGTTCAAATCCGAAGTGCAACTCATGATTAACCCGTCGTGTGGGCGAGATGCGCTAGCATCCGAGCCCCTCGAC
>JANYAU010000157.1 GCA_025361165.1 Betaproteobacteria bacterium
GACTTGGCTGCGTTCGGCCAGCTTGCGCACTTCCGCTGCTACCACCGCGAAGCCCTTGCCATGCTCGCCGGCACGCGCCGCTTCGATTGCCGCGTTCAGGGCAAGCAGGTTGGTCTGATAGGCAATGTCGTCGATGATGCCGATTTTTTCGGCGATGGATTTCATCGCGGTGACGGTTTGGTTCACCGCCTGGCCGCCTTCCACCGCTTGGGTGGAGGATTTGCTCGCCATGCCGTCGGTGACTTTGGCGTTCTCGGTGTTCTGGTTGATCGAGGCCGACATCTGTTCGACTGAGGCAGAGGTTTCTTCTACGCTGGCGGCCTGCTCAGACGATGCTTGGCTCAAAGATTGTGCTGTGGCCGAGACTTCTTCAGAAGCCGAGGAGAGGTTATCGGCAGCGGAGCGCACTTCTCCGATGATTTGCGATAGCTTCTCCACCATGTTCTTCATGGCTTGCAGTAGCTTGCCGGTCTCATCCGTAGAGTTCACCTCGATCTTGGTATTCAAGTCGCCCTCGGCCAATTGATTGGCCACGCTCACCGCCACATTGATCGGCTTGGTGATGGAGCGGGTAACCCAGAAGGCGATACCAGCGCCGAGCAGCAAAGCAGCGATGGCCAGCGTAATCATCAAAATGCGCGCCTGACTGTATAATTCCGCTGCAGATTTTCCAACCTGATCCATCAGGTCAGCCTGGAATTTGATCAATGCATTGACGCGTTGTCGATATTCTACGGCTATGGTCCGAAAATCCTTGGAGATAAATGCATGCGCTTCATCATTCTTGCCTTCGTCCACAAGTTTGATGACTTGATTCTGTGCTGCACTGAAACGCTCCCGTGAATCCAATATCAGTTGAAACAGCTCAATCCCTTTCGGCTGAGTCAATGTGGGTTTCAGTGTTTCCCACGCCTTGCTGATGCCGGCGCGGCCGTTCAGGATTCGATTCTTCGCCGCCTGTTTAGCATCCGTGGTATCGGCGAGAACTAAGTCGCGGGATCCAATACCGATGTCGTTCACCCCGGCAAGGCCCACTTGGAGCAGGACGACCTTTGCCCATTTATTACCGACGATATCCTCAACAGAATCGTTTACCTTGGCCAGCCGGGTAATACCGATAAAAGCAATCACCGACAACAGCACCAGCACTAGGCCGAAGCCCAGCCCTAGGCGCATCCCGATTTTCATATTCTTGAACATTTGTAAGTACTCCTTTAAAAAGTTGAGTCTTGAATCAATTAATGAACAGACGCGGTTGTCCGGTCTGCCGAGCCATTGCCTACTTGGGTAGCCTGCCCGGCATCCCCATTACGCCCAGCTTGGCCATTCATACCGGCTTCGCTGGCCGCCGCCTGCTGAATCAAAGACGGCACATCCAAAATCAAAGCCACTGCGCCGGTTCCTAAAATCGTGGAACCGCTGATGCCCTTGACCCGTGAAAACATTTTCCCTAGCGGCTTGATCACCGTCTGGAATTCGCCCATCAATCGGTCGACGACCAGCCCCGCCTTGTGACTGCCGTATTGCACCACCACGATGTTTTCGCGGCGCGAGCCATTGCCTGCGATCTCGAAGTGATCGTGCAGCCGCACGAAGGGCAGCACTTCACCGCGCAGGTTGATATAGGCGCGGTGTTCCAGCGCCTGACGATCGAGATCGGATAACTCCACGCACTCCAGTACCATTTCCAGCGGCACCACATAAGCCGATTCGCCCACGCCGACTAGGAAGCCGTCGATGATGGCGAGCGTGAGCGGCAGCCGGATGCGCACGATGGTGCCCTCACCCGGCGTGCTGTCCAGCTCCACCGTGCCGCGCAGGGCTTCGATGTTGCGCCGCACCACGTCCATGCCCACGCCGCGCCCGGATAGGTTGCTGACTGCGTCCGCCGTGGAGAAGCCCGCTTCGAAGATGAGGTTGTAGATTTCGTGGTCGGTGAGATTGGCGTTGGGTGAAACGATGCCGCGCTCGATGGCTTTTTGCAGAATCTTGTCGCGATTTAAGCCTGCGCCGTCGTCGCCGACTTCGATCACGATGCTGCCGGAATCGTGATAGGCGTTGAGCATGAGCTTGCCCTTGACCGGCTTGCCAGCAGCTTCGCGCCGCTCCGTCGATTCGATGCCGTGGTCCATGGAGTTGCGCACCAAGTGGGTGAGCGGGTCGCCGATTTTTTCCACTACAGCTTTATCCAGCTCGGTCTCGGCACCGGTGATGACCAGCTCGATGTCTTTGCCTAATTCTTTACTCACGTCGCGCACCACGCGCTGAAAGCGGCTGAAGGTTTCGCCGATCTGCACCATACGTAGTTGCAGCGCGCCATCGCGGATTTCTTCCACCAGACGCGAGATCAGCGAGTTGGCCTCGATTAGCGCGCCATCGCCTTTGCGTTGCGCGAGCATGGTGGCGCCCGCACCGGCGATGACCAGCTCGCCCACCAGATTGATTAGGTTGTCGAGCTTGTCGGCCTGTACTCGCACCAGGCGCGATTCCTGAAACTTATGCTCCTTGACCTGTTTTTGCTTGTCCAGCGCGCTATCGACAACCTCGCGCTGCACGACTTGGTTTTCCACCAGCAACTCGCCCAGCCGTTTGGGCGGGCACATTTGCGGTTGCTGCTGGCCGGGGCATTGTTGGATAAATAAGATTTCTTCCAGTTCGCGCTGAGTGAGCGCGCTGCTGGCGACCAGCAGCTCGCCCAGGCGTTTGTCGTCTTCCGGCAGCGATTTGATCAACTCGACGTAGCGCGCGATCTCGCTGTGCGGCGGCAGGATGTGAATAATGGCGTCGTCGCGCACGAAATCGAACACGCTCTCGATCTCGGCCTTGCTCGCGTCCGATTTCAGGTCGATTTCAAAACCGAGATAACAGGACTCGGGATCCATGGTTTCAGCTTCCGGCAGCGCGTCGGACAAAGTGGTGAGCGACGCGATCTCGCCTAACTGGCCGAGGTAGCGGATAAAGGAGAGCGGATCCATGCCGTTGCGCAGCACGTCCGGGCCGAAGCGCAGCGAGAGATGCCAGTTGTCAGTACCCGCTTCGCCTCCGCCGCTGCTATACACCGGCGTTTCATGGGGGATCATCGGGCGCGCTTCGGCGGATGCGGGCGCATCGCTGTGGCCGAGAAAAGCTTGCAAGCTCGCCAGCAACGCATTTCCTACGGTGCGCGTGTCCGCGTCGAGCGGCTCGTCCGCGGGTACACCGACCAGCGTAGCGATGTGGTCGCTGGCCGGCAGCAGCACGGCGATCAATTCGCCCGTGACCGGCAGCGTATGGCTGCGCACCTGATCCAGGACATTTTCCACCACATGGGTGAAGGCCACGATTTCATTGAGCCCGAACAAGCCGGCCGAGCCCTTGATGGTGTGCGCGGCGCGAAACATCGCATCGATGATGTCTTGGTTTTCCGGTTCGGTTTCCAGGCGCAGCAGGGCGTCTTCCATTTGCTGCAAGAGTTCGCCGCATTCTTCGATGAAAGTTTGCAGCGCGCTATCCATGTTTGGGGTGGTCATGTCAGGTGCTCCGGGTGGACTAGTGGTTCATGCCGCCAACAACATCGGGTCGCCGAAATAAGCGGCCAGATTGAGGGTGTCGATGACGTCGGTGACGGGGGCGCTGTGCGCGGTGAGGCGCAGCACGGCGTCGCGGGCGGCGGTTTCGCGCTTGAGCAGGATCAGCAGTTGCAGGCCCGCGCTGTCGATTTCTGTGACTTGCTATAGATCGACTTCTAATTCGCGCGCTTTGGCGAGGTGTCGCAGCAATTGCGTTTTCATTTCGAGCGCGGTGTAGATGGTCATTTCGCCTTCTAGCTGGAGGCGGCAAATGCCGTTCTTGGTTTTGGCGGTGATTTTCATGATGCTTGCTCAGGCTGCGCAGAGCTTGGAGACGGCCGCGAGCATTTGCGCGGGCTGGAACGGCTTCACCACCCAGGCCTTGGCGCCGGCGGCTTGGCCCTCGGCTTTTTTGCCTTCTTGCGATTCGGTAGTGAGCATAATCACCGGCGTGAACTTATAGTTGGCCAGTTTTTTCAGCTCCTTGACGAAGGTGATGCCATCCATATTGGGCATGTTTACGTCGCTGATGATGAGATTGATTTTCTCGCCATTGAGTTTGCCTAGCGCATCCTTGCCGTCGCAGGCTTCGATAATCTTGTAACCCGCGCCGGTCAGCGCAATGTTGACTACTTGCCGCAGCGAGGCGGAATCGTCGACGACCATAATTGTTTTGGCCATGGGGGCTCTCCTCAGAAAAAAGTGATTTCTTGCGCGGAAGCGGTTTTTGCTTGTGCGCCGCCGTGGTTCAGGCGTTGCTCTTCGGTGGCATAGCTCAGATGCATTTCGTTTAACCATTCATGCGCATCAATGTGCCGTGTATCGTCATTCGCTTCCTGCAGATGGATTTCCAGCTTTTGCATATTCCCGCGCACTTGGGTCAGAATTTGGCTGACCCGATCTTGAAACTGTAGTGACACCAGCACTTCATTTACTTCGATACCGATACCGTTGTTTTCTTTTTGCAACATTTCGGTGGATTCGCTCAAGCGGGTAGCCACGCCATCGAAGCGGCCGATGACATTTTGTACGGTGGCTTCTGAATTTTTGATTGATTGCGCATCATGCGCGGAAGCTTCTTCTGCGACCTTACAGGCGCCGACCATCGCGGCGTTGATCACGCCGACCTTCTCAGACATCTTCTTGCCGGTATCGCTGGATAAGCCAGAGAGTTTGCGCACTTCGTCGGCCACCACAGCAAAACCCCGCCCCGCTTCCCCCGCACGCGCGGCTTCGATCGCGGCATTTAAAGCCAGCAAATTGGTTTGCGCCGCGATGGCCGCGACATCCGTCGCCATTTTTTGCAGTTCTTCGGTATAGCGCGACAAGCCGCGAATCTCATCAAACACAGCGTCGCGTGCGTGTTGCGCGGTTTTGAGTGTATCGATCAGCGTCTTCAACTCGCGTTCGCTAGTTTCGATCACGTTGATCGTACCGTTTTCATCGCCTATACCCGATGAGGCTTGCTGCGAAGCCGCAACCGCGCCGTATAAGCGCTCTGAAATGCCGGAAAAGCGTTGCGCAAGCGCGGTGATCGACCCTTCAGTTTCGGCGCGAGCCGTCTCGATTTGGCGCGCCCAGACCGGCACCGTACGCGCGCAAAAATCTTCCAAACCGGTAATACCCTGGTTTGCCGCCGCTTGTAGCTTTGCATCGCACGCCTGCTGTTGCTCGGCCATGACCGCATCGATCCGCGCCGCTTGCAGGCGCGTGATTTGCCATGCAGAAATAACCCCAGCCAGCAACAACGCCGCAGCGATGGCTAGTCCAGCCGCTGTTCCATAGGGCGCGCCGATCACCGCCGTACCACTCGCCAGTCCTAGTGCGAGGCAAACTGTCCATACCGCTCTGGCATTTATTCGCTTCATATTGGCTTCCCGGCTGATCCCAATGACTTACCCGAGCTAACACTAACGACCGAAGGGGTGGTTTCTTTAATGCCAAATGTGCATCTAGAGGGGGGGGGTAATATGCTGTATATAAACAGATTTATTTCGATAATTACAAGGCGCTGCTTAATAGTCAACATCGCTTGGCTGCGCAGCCTTAAATAGTGAGAGGTCTTTTCTGTAAAGTTTGGAAGAAACCAAGGGCGAGGCTAATGCTTGCCCGCATCAAGCTACAAGTATGCGGGGGTATCTTGCTTCTGCATGCATCCGTGATACAGCAAAATTAATCCAAGGTGCGCTTGAAGCGCTTCAGTCCGAGCGCGATCACTAGCACCATGAACAACACCAAAGGCCACAATTGCGGCCAGATTTCCGGCACGCCATTGCCTTTGAGCATGATGCCGCGCACGATGCGCAGAAAATGCGTGAGCGGTAAGATTTCGCCCAAGCGCTGCGCCCAGACGGGCATGCCACGAAACGGAAACATGAAGCCGGAAAGCAGCAGCGACGGCAGAAAAAAGAAAAACGTCATTTGCATCGCCTGCATTTGGTTGCGCGCGATAGTGGAAAACATAATGCCCACCGCGAGATTGGCCGCGACAAACAGCAGCACACAAACCAGCAGCAATAATAGCGAACCTTCGATCGGCACGTGAAAAATGAAAGTGGACACGACCAGAATCAACATCACTTGGATGTAGCCCACCAAAATATACGGCACGATCTTACCCAGCATCACTTCCAGCGGATTCACCGGCATCGCCAGTAGATGTTCCATGGTGCCGCGTTCGCGTTCGCGCGTCATGGCCAGCCCGGTCATCATAATCATGGTCATGGTGAGAATCACACCCATCAACCCCGGCACGATGTTGTATTGGGTGATGCCTTCGGGGTTGTAGCGGCGATGGATAATCAAATTGATGGCGCTCGCTCCACCCGCCGCAGCTTGTGCCGAACCTTTGAGATCGCGCGCGAGTGTGCTCCTAGCCAATTCATTGAGCGCCGCGATGGCGTTGCCGGTGGCGCTGGGGTCGGTGGCGTCGGCTTCCACGAGTATGGACGGACGTTCGCCGCGCAGCAGATCGCGCGAAAACTGCGCCGGAATAGTCACCACGAACTGCACCTCACCCTGCGCCAATAAGGCTTCCGCTGCGTGTTCGCTGTGCACCGTGCGTACCAATTCGAAATAGCCGCTATTTTTCAGCGCCGCTAAAAACGTGCGCGAAAATTCACTTTGGTCGGCGTTGATCACGCCGTGGGCAAATGCTTGGGATCGGAATTGATGGCAAAGCCGAACAAGCCGAGCTGAATCAGCGGAATGCCCACCATCATCGCAAACGTGAGCCGGTCGCGGCGCATCTGGATGAACTCCTTCACCGCCACGGCGACGAAACGTGTCCAGGAAAACCGGTTCACGCCTTGCCCTCCCCAGCCTCGGTCACGAGTTGGATAAACACATCTTCCAGCCCAGGCTGAGTTTGGGTCCAAGTCAGCTCAGCACGCGCTTGATACGGCGCGAGCGCGGCTTCGAGTTGAGCGGCATGGGTGCCGGAAACATGCAGCGCATCGCCGAAGGGCACTACTTGCGCTACGTCCGGCAAGCGCTGCAAAGCCTCGGCAAGTTGCATCAAATCCGCCCCCGCCACCACCCAGGTGGTTAAGCCGGAACTCGCCGCCACTTGGCTCGGCGTGCCTTGGGTCAGAATCTGGCCGAAGGAGAGATAGGCAAGACGATGGCAGCGCTCAGCCTCGTCCATGTAGTGGGTCGATACCAGTACGGTAATGCCATCGGCGGCGAGTTGATGAATGGCGAGCCAGAAATCGCGCCGCGCTTTGGGGTCCACGCCCGCAGTGGGTTCATCGAGCAGTAACAACTTGGGATTGTGCAGCGTGGTGGCCGCTAAGGCCAGGCGCTGTTTCCAGCCGCCGGAAAGCGTGCCTGCCAATTGTTCACGGCGCTGCGCGAGCCCCAGGCGTTCGATCGCGGCGTCTACCACGCGCGCGCGATTTTGCACGCCATAGATGCGCGCCACAAAATCTAAATTTTCACGCACCGAGAGATCTTCGTAGAGCGAGAAGCGTTGCGTCATATAACCGACTTCGCGCTTGATTTGCGCCGTCTCACGGATGACATCGTAGCCGAGGCAGTGCCCTTCGCCCGCGTCGGGGATCAACAGCCCGCACAACATCCGAATCGAGGTAGTTTTGCCGCTACCGTTGGGTCCGAGAAAACCGAAGATTTCGCCGCGCGCAACCGTGAGCGTGAGGTCGCGCACCACGCGCTTGCCATCGAAGGACTTGGACAGTCCGCGGACATCGATGGCCACCGCATCGTTCATCCTAAAAACCGTTTTTCAACGCAAAGGAAAACAGAAGGACTGCGGTGATTTGGCAACCATCCGCTGGATGAGACGACTATTGGTAGGGGCGAGGCATGCCTCGCCCATCCTTTGTCACCTTCGCGTCCTTTGCGGTTCAACAGCTTTTTTAGGTTCATGGCAAAACAATATCGACGGGCTGGCCGGGATGAAGCTTCACCGCATCTTCAGGCGCGAGCCGCGCTTCGGCCAGATACACCAGCTTGGTGCGCGCCTCGTTGCTGTAGATCACCGGCGGCGTGTATTCCGCTTGTGTGGAAACATAGCTGACCTTGGCGTTGAAGCGG
>JANYAU010000027.1 GCA_025361165.1 Betaproteobacteria bacterium
TGCGGCGGTACGCACATCTGTGGCCGCATCCATGCTGCGCGCCAAATATCCGCAAGTTGAGGTGGCTATGGTCGGCGAGATTGGCTCGGGCACGGCATGGCGCGATGCGCTGATGAACGTTGATTCGGTCGTACACCTTGCATCGCGCGTGCATGTTATGCGTGAGACCGAGCCGGATCCCTTGCGTGCTTTCCGCAGCGTGAATACGGAAGGGAGCATTGCGCTGGCACGGGCCGCCGCTACTGCCGGGGTTAAACGCTTTATTTATCTGAGCACGGTGAAAGTCATCGGTGAGCGAACTGAGAGTAAGCCATTTAGCGATGCGAGTATTCTCCACCCTACCGACCCCTATGCGATTTCAAAGCAGGAAGCGGAAGCCGCCTTATTCCGCATCGAATCCGAAACCGGCATGGGTGTGACTGTGTTGCGCCCGCCATTGGTGTATGGCGCGGGAGTGAAGGGGAATTTTTTGCGTTTGCTGGCTTGGGTTCGCGGGGGGTACCCCTTACCCTTGGGCGCGATTCATAATCAGCGTAGTCTGCTTTATCTTGGTAATCTGGTGGACGCCATCGTGACCTTGCTGGCGCGGCCGGTGGAACCGGGGCGTGCTTATGTATTGCGTGATGGCGCAGATGTTTCGACGCCGGAGTTGATACGGAGATTGGCGCAACAGATGGATGTGCCGGCACGCTTGCTGCCGATCCCCGCATGG
Organism: Betaproteobacteria bacterium; assembly: GCA_025361165.1. Classification (GTDB taxonomy): domain Bacteria; phylum Pseudomonadota; class Gammaproteobacteria; order Burkholderiales; family Thiobacteraceae; genus RBG-16-58-11. The sequence goes on from JANYAU010000027.1 coordinate 713, forward strand.
GGTTTGCATTTGGCAGCGCGGATTACGGGGCGTGTCGAGGCTGTAAGACGCTTGACCGATTCACTCGCGGTCGATGACGCGCGGTTCCGGCAGGAAACTGGTTGGGCACCACGCTACACAGTAGACCAAGGTTTGAGTGAGACGGTGCATTGGTATCTTGCAACGAGACGGGCATGACGGATTTTATTTTGCCGGTCGTACTGGCGTTTGGCGTGACCTTCATCCTCTTACTCTTTACGCTCAATTCGCGGCTAGGTAACTGGCTGCTCGATCGTCCCAATGAGCGCTCACTGCATGAACACCCCGTGCCGCGCATCGGCGGACTGGCCATCATGCTGGGCGTCGCGAGTGCGTGGCTCGCGTTAAAAAATGCGCAGAGTGTGATGCTGCTAGCACTCATTGCACCGTTGATCGCAATTTCCTTGCTCGACGATTTTAAGGGGGTCGCCGCGCTATGGCGCTTGATGGTTCAAATTGCCATTGCAGGTTTGGCGCTGGCGAGCACGGCGCAAGGCGCGTGGCCATGGTGGGGATATGTCTGTGCCATGATCTCGTTGGTGTGGAGCGCAAATCTCTATAACTTCATGGATGGATCGGATGGTTTGGCGGGCGGCATGGCTTTATTTGGTTTCGGTGCCTATGCGCTGGCGGCGGCGCTGGTGGGCGATTGGGAATTCGTCGCAATGACCGGTGCGGTTGCAGCCGCAGCGCTGGCTTTTCTTTTATTCAATTTTTATCCGGCGCGTATTTTCATGGGCGATGCCGGTTCTGTTCCACTGGGATTGTTGGCGGCTTTGTTCGGCATTGCCGGGATTCAGGCAAACCTCTGGCCAATTTGGTTTCCATTCCTGGTGTTTTCACCTTTCATCGTGGATGCGACGGTGACGCTGGCGAAACGCGGCCGCCGTGGTGAAACCTTATGGCATGCGCATCGCGATCATTATTATCAACGGCTGGTCCGGATGGGTTTGGGACACCGCGGCACGGCGCTGGTATCCTATGTCGCTATGTTCACTAGCACTCTCACTGCTCTTTCTGTCCGCGACGCCCCGCCTGCTATGCAATGGCTAGCGATTGGCGGCGTCACGCTAGCCTACGCGCTGGGCCTGATCTTTATTGACCAACGTTGGCGCAAATTCCGATCGCAGGCAGCCTAAGTATGCTGCGGCGATGGCCCTGGGGTAAACGAACCTGGCTTGCGTTTAGTCACGATGTCGTAACGGCGGCGCTGGCGTGGCTGTTGGCATTTTGGTTTCGTTTCAATCTCGATTTCCCCACGGCCTACGTGCATGCGATGTTGCTTAGCTTGCCGATCGTTGTGGCAGTTCAATCTTTGATTTTCCTGGCGTTTGGCTTGTATCGCGGTATTTGGCGGTATGCCAGCTTGCCGGATTTAAAACGCATTCTCGTTGCGGTGGCGGTGGCTGCCACCGCGAGTCCGACACTGCTTTGGCTCACGCAGCTAAATGAAGGCGTACCGCGCTCTGTGTTGTTGATGGATCCGATTTTGCTCTTGCTGATCATGGGCGGCAGTCGTCTCGCTTATCGTGCTTGGAAAGAACATCGGGTGCATGGTTTGATCGCCAGCCAAGGGGAGCCGGTGTTGGTATTTGGTGCGGGCGATGCGGCGGTGAGTCTGCTCAAGGAGTTGGCGCGTAGCCGTGAGTGGCAGCCAGTAGGCTTATTGGATGACAGCGCGGACAAACGTGGGCGATTGCTGCACGGCGTTAAGGTCTTGGGTAATTTCGAGACCTTGCCGCAGTGGGCCGGACAACTCGAGGTGAAGCACGCCATTATCGCCATGCCCTCCGCCTCGCACCAAGTACGCCGCCGCGCGGTGGAAATTTGCACCGCTTCCGGATTGTCGGTTCTTACTGTGCCAGCCTTCGAGGATTTGTTGAGTGGGCGCGTGACGGTTTCGCAGATCCGCAAAGTCGAAGTGGAGGATTTGCTCGGACGCGAACCGGTGGTGCTGGATAGCGCGGGCTTACACGAATTGATCAATGGCCGCACGGTGATGGTGACGGGCGCGGGCGGCTCGATCGGTTCCGAATTGTGCCGTCAGATCGCCCGCTTTGGGCCGGCGCGCATAGTGTTGTTCGAGTCGAGCGAGTTTGCGCTCTATCGCATCGAGCAGGAATTGCAAGGGAGGTTCCCTCAAATTCCCCTGGTATGCGTCATCGGCGATGTGAAAGATGAAAGCCGCATGGATCAAGTACTCGCGATCCACCAACCCAGCGCGCTGTTTCATGCCGCTGCCTACAAGCATGTGCCGCTGATGGAAAACGAAAACGCCTGGGAAGCGATGCGCAACAATGTGTTGGGCACGTATGTGCTGGGCAAAATGGCGATCAAGCATGGCGTGAAAAAATTCGTGTTTATTTCTACGGATAAGGCGGTGAACCCCACCAATGTGATGGGCGCCAGCAAGCGCTGTGCGGAAATGGTGTGCCAAGCGCTGGAAGGTGCCGATGGCACGCGCTTTGTGATGGTGCGCTTTGGGAACGTGCTCGGCAGTACGGGCAGTGTGATACCCAAATTCCAGGAACAGATCGCGAAGGGCGGCCCGGTGACGGTTACGCATCCGGACATCATCCGCTATTTCATGTCGATTCCCGAGGCGGCGCAGTTGGTGTTGCAGGCGGGTGTGATGGGCCAGGGCGGGGAGCTCTTTGTGTTGGATATGGGCGCACCGGTCAAAATCGTCGACCTTGCGCGCGACATGATTCGGCTCTCGGGCTTTAGCGAAGACGAGATCAAAATCGTGTTTACGGGCCTGCGGCCCGGCGAGAAGTTGTTTGAGGAATTGCTCACCGACGATGAGCACACCTTGCCCACGCCGCACCCGAAATTGCGCATTGCGCGTGCCAGGCCGGCTGAACAAGTCTGGCTAGAAGAGTTGTATCGATGGCTTACCCAAGATGGAATACGCAGTGAATCCGAGGTGAAACAAAAATTGCGCGATTGGTTGCCGGAGTATGCGCCGAGGGATGGTTAATACGATTTTGATAGCTGCAAATCCCCCTGGCCCCCTTTGTCAAAGGGGGAACCTTCTAAGCGGCGCTTGTAGTAGGTTCCCCTCTTTGGAAAAGAGGGGGCAGGGGAGATTTCTCCGTGTGGCAAAGTCGTGTCATGGCGTTAAGTAATCCTCAATAGCTTCTTGCCGCTATGATTAAACGTTCGAAGGCGGAGAGCGCGTCCTGTGGCGTGATATCCGTCACTTCGCGCGAGGGCGTTTGCAGCACCACATGCGACACGCCCCAAGGATGCCAGCGCACGACATCGGATTTTCCAAAGAAGCACACAATAGGTTTACCCAGCGCAGCGGCGAGATGCATTGCACCCCCGTCGCTGCAGATCACAAAATCGCACACCGCTAGCCCGCCGATCAAAGCCGGTAATGCGTGCGTGGGAAAGGCGAGGATAGGAATGTCTGCCAGCCCGCGCATAATTTCTGCCGCCTTGTTGTCGTCGCCCGGATGCAGCGGATTGTCTTCGGCGCCCGGCGACCAGAACAGCATGCAGCGCGCACCATGACGCGCATGCAGCGCCCGAATCAATTGCACGAACGCAGCCGCCTGCCAGCGCTGGCTGATTTTGCGCGCGCTGATGTGGATGCCGATGGTCAGCGTTGCGGGCGATATCCGATCCAAGGCTTGCCGTGCCCGCGCGGATTCGGCTGCATCGGCAATCACCCGCAATCCCGGCGGGGTGCCAGTAATGCCCAGCGGCGCCAGCAGCCTAAAAATATCTTCCGTTTCGTGCAGTGGCGTGGGCAGCGTATAGGGGATGCCAATGTCAATATGGCGCGTGCCGCGTTTACCGGCTTCGGTGAAGCCGATGATATGGCGCGGGCGGATCATGCGCGCGAGACTTAGTGCGCGCGGCAAAAAGCGCGCGCCGCCGATAATCGCAAAATCGAAACGCTCCCGGCGTAGCGCGGCGAACAGCTTGATGCGGTCAAGATAGACACCCAGCACGCTCTTTCCCGCGGGCCGGTGCTTGGCTTTGGTATAAGCGTATATCGTATCCACATCCGGATTGCCGGACAGCACCTCGACGTTATAGCTGTTGACCAGCGCGCAAATGCACGCGGCCGGGAAGCGCGCACGCAGCGCGGCGAACAAGGGTGTGGTGCAAACCAGGTCGCCGATGTTGTCGCGGCGGATGACGATGATCTTGGAACGTTCTGGGGGCATGGGTTCAGACGGGCTTGCTCTCCGCAGTGCGCAACGGTAGCGCTAAAGTGGCGAGCAGCGCCGCGGTAAATAGGAATTGCTGCAACATGTGATCGCGGATCACGCTGTCAAAAATCATGCGTACCCCGAAAGCAATCACGAGCACCAGCAAGGCCAAGCCCGGATAACTATTGCGCCGCAGGAAAGCAGCAGCGCCGACATAGGCTCCGTAGCCGAGCAATGCCAGCCACAACACCACGCCCGGTATGCCAACGCCAATCGCCAGATCGAGCAGACCGCTGTGGCTGTGGCCGGTGCCTTGGCCATACTTGGCTTTGAGCGCGTGCCCGAAGGCGTTGCGGCCATAGCCGACGCCTAGCGGGTGCGCGGCCACGATTTGCAATCCTTCCTTGAGCATGACTGTTCTGAGATAGGTGGAGGCTTCAACCGGATGGCCGCTCGGCAACGACTTTTGTTGATGAGATGGATCGTCGTTGAGCCAGGCGGAATTATCCTGGGTTTGCCAAGCGAGCTTGGCAGATTCCTCAACATTGTGCCAACGCGGGTCAGTTTTTACGATAAACAAAACGAATGCACCCGCAATGCACGCAAGCAACACGGCGTTTCGCACAAGCTGGCCCAATTTTATTTTATCTTTGTGGCCGATAACATAAAGCACCAGAAATGATGCGAGTATCAGGGCAATGGGCGCCAGGCCATTGCGGATTTCTTCTAGATAAAACGCAAATAGCCCAAGGACGATCATGCCACCCAACAGCCAGCGGTTGACGGGAACAAAGCGCGACTGTCGCACGCTGCGGTAATAGACTTCGCTGAACAGGAAGCCGAGAAAGGCAATGGTGAGATAGTTGCTCTTGTCCGGGCCTCCGGTGAGTCCTTCGGAACGGCGTAGCAATACGCCTTTCGTGAACCAAGCGTGGAGCGAAGACGCATCGAGGTAAAGCGTGTGGACGGCGAGTGCGGCGAGTAGCGTCATGATCACGCCTGGTGCGCTGATTATCCGGCGTTGTACCGCAGCGCTGATCAATACGCCCGCCACTAAAGACAGCGCGGCATTGCCCCATTGCCCCTGAATTTCATCCAAAGCCCACGCGGGTTCGGGCGAAATTAGTAGCGCGTTAATGACGATCCAGGCCGATAGGGTGAGATACAAAGTGACGAGCAGGGTAATTTCACGGTTACCCCGGAAATCGCCACACCTCCCGCGCACGAGCAGCCCAAAATAAAGCAGCGTGGCGCCCAGCAATACAAAACGCAAAGTGATGGTATGGGGGATGGGCCATACAAAATACAGCGCGGCGATTAAGGCGAATCCAATGATGGCTTTGTGTGATGAGCGGGAACTGCCTTGGGTGGTCACTTCGTTAAACCTTAATGCTATGCTTTTTATAATTGCTTACACGGCGTCGCATGCGTCGCTTATCGAGTAAGCAGTGCCCTTTTCGTTTTAAATCGGGATATCGGTCCCCAACTAATTTTCGCAGAAGGCGGTCAAATAACGTCTTGACGGTGGATTGTGCTCGGAGGTGTTCCGCTTGGCGTTTAAGTTTGTTTTCGGTAAACGCGTGATGATAGCGGGACTGAATTGGAAAGGCGATGAATTGCTGCGCGGCTTTCTTTCGGGCGCTGAAAAAGACATATATCTCTTCATAGCCAAAAGAAAATGGAAGGGCCTTATCGGTGCGCGGATCATAAGTGAAGTAGCTTTCCTCTATGGGATTGAGGAAATGGATTTTCATTTCCATGTCTTCAAACCCATTGGAGAAATAGAAGTCAAAGAATAGCGTGGGTGAAAACTGATAGAATCCGTGATCGATCTGGCAGTTCAACGGAAGGTGGTGTATGACCATGCCCCCTTCTTTGAGTAAATGAACTGCATTCGCTAGCACCTGCGGAACATTGAAACAATGCTCCATGGTTCCACCGTCATACACCAGATCATATTTTCCATGCAGGCTCTCTGGCACGGTATGGTTCAAATCGAACACGAAGGTGGGATTTTCATGCGGGAAAAAATCGATGCTATGTGTCGCGTTGAAGCCGAGAATTTTGAATAAGGTGTCTTGATGCGCACGGTTATGTAGTTGTGGCGCAAGGGTGTCATAAATAACATCCTGCGCCGCCAGTTTCCGCAGGGGATAATCCACTTGTTGTGCTGCGCGTTCGATATCCGCCGCCTGGCCTTCAACCCGCTGTACGCCAAAGGTCATTACCTGACCGGAGAGGTTTTTATCTTTCAGTGTGAGAGGAATCAATTTTAGCGTACCTGGCGAGATGCCCATATTATTTCCTAGTGAGTCCGGTGTACCAGGGAAAGCGCGTGTTACTCGCGCCGCCGACCACTTAGCTTCATTGCGACGCTTCTCAGAGCGGAGCGTGTCCAGCGGCCAGGTCGAAATAAATATTTTCCATGCGCATGGCGAGCTTGTCCCAGGAAAAGTTTTCCGTGATTTTTTTTCGAGCTGCAGCCCGCAATGCATCAAGATTTTTGAGATTGTCCAGTACCTGCCCTACCAGGTGCAACGCTGCATCCGCGTCATGCGGATTTTCTAACAAAAACCCAGACTCGCCATGGGATATCGATTCGGGGATTCCACCCACTCGGGAGCTGACCGTAATGCAAGCCGAGGCCATCGATTCTAACATTGTCATTCCTTGCGGCTCTTGCAATGACGGAAGCAGGGCGATGTCTGACATCTTAAATAGATTCGCGAGTTGCGATTGGGGCATGGGCGGTAGATCAAAATAACGCCCTCCCGCGGCCAGCCGAGCGCGCAAAATATTGCGGGCTGTGTAGGTGCTTTCCGCGGCGCATTCACGCGGTTCGCCGCCGGCCGCCACGATGAAAACATCCGGGTGGCGCGCGAGCAGTTTTTCTGCCACACGCAGAAAGATATGGAAGCCTTTTACTTCTTGTTTTCGGCCTGCGAAAAGTACGACACGCCCTTCATTGGGGATGCCAAGAATTTGGCGCAGCAGACCGCGCTCTTCCAAAGTGGGTGGGCAAAATAGCGTTGTATCCACACCATTATGGATTACTTCGATACGTTCGCTGGGGTAGCCGCCTTGGCTGATCAAACGTTCCCGTACGTAGTCGGATGCGGCAATATATTTGTCGGCAATACCTCGTGTGGCATCGAAAGCGCGGTGGGTGACATGCGCGTGCACGATGACAGGGAGGTGACGGCCCAAGGCCTTAAAGAATACCTTTATGGGAAACTCAAGTTGATGGGCGTGCACAATATCCGGCGCGAGCGATCGTGCAAGTTTGGCGGCCCGCCGATGCAAGGGATAGGGGTCGAGGCGAGAAATCTTCTTAAATAAACGGGTGTAAATCCATCCTTCTTTGAGCCGGTGCACCCGCCCAATGCCGGGGTATATTTCTTCGCGCCGAATATAATCTTCGCGATTGCAAATAATGTGAGATTGAGAAAAGCGTAGATGGCGCGTCAAATTCCACGCCACGATGGCCGGCGCGAAGCCGCGCACATCAGGTATCGCGCCGTGGGGCAGATAAGTGACAACATTCATCAGAAAAGCGCGGCTCTTGAAAGGTGCGATCATATCATGTCCGCTCAAGGGCTTTGCCGGCTAGCACATGCTGTATTTGCGTCAGAATCGTTTGCGCGCGTGCTTGCCAGGAATACGCTTTCGCATCCGCCGCCGCTCGTTGTCCCAGTTTTTCCGCTAAGTCCGGCTCGGCGAGCAGCCGGTTGATCGCGGCGGCCAGTGCAAGCGGATCTTGGGGCGGCACCAGCAGGCTATTACACTCGCTGGCGAGCACTTCGCGTATCGAAGGTAAATCACCGGCGATGATGGGTTTGCCCATTGCCATATATTCGAACAACTTCAGCGGCGAGGTGTAGCGGCTGGCTATGTTGTCGTGCGTCAGCGGCAATAGGCAAATCGTCGCTTCGCCGATCAGATCGAAACGCTGCGCCGGTGGAACTTTGCCGAGAAAGCGCACGCTTTCGTTCACGCCTAATGCGTGCGCTTGCCGCTCCAGTTCATTGATGCGTTGCGCCTCGCCACCGGCAATCCACAACACTGCGTCGCGCACTTCTTGCATGGCGCTGACTAAGGTTTCAACGCCTTTCCAGCGGTGCAGACTTCCTAAATAAAGGAGGATGGGCGTGGCGCTCGGGGCGGTAGAGGCACGCGCGGTTTCAGCTCGCGCGAGATCGACACCATCCGGCGCAACGCTGATTGGACAGCGTGTGTCGAACCGCGTGCGCACATCGTGCGCCAAGGCGGCGGTAATCGTGATTAGGCCAGTGGATTGGGTGTAGACGCGCTGTTCCAATTTAAGTAGGTGAGCATGTTTGCGCCGTGTGGTACGCGATGTGGCGGGATGCGCGTCGAGAAAACTTTGAGTAAAAATTTCGTGCGTTTCAAAAAATAAGGGTGCTAAGGCGGGAGCGTGGAGCAAACGTCCAGCTAACTTGAGGTTGCGTACCAGCAGCGCGTCGAAATGTCCATGCTGGAGGTAGCGCCTGGCGCGCCAAAAAAACGGCCGGTTGGTGTGGAGGGGAAACCACCAATGGCGGCTGAGATCGGGAATGAGCGTGATGTGGGCGCGTGGATTCAAATCGCGCCCCAGCACTTCGCGAATGGCGTGCGGCGCGCCTGCATCGGGCACGATCAATTCGATCTCCACGCCGAGCGCGGCAATCGCGTCCACCGTTTGGATAATTTGCATCACTGCTGGTAAAGGGCGAGTGAGCGGATGAGGATCAAAGTAGGCGATGCGCATATCTAGACGGGTTTCAGTCGCAGCGCAGTTTCCACGCGCGCTGCGCTCATATCCCAGGTGAAATGATTGACGATGCGGGCACGGGCAGCGGCACCCATGCGGGCGCGTAATTGTGCATTTTCTACAAACCAGACCATAGCTTGAACGAGCACACTTGCATCGGCCGGTGGCACCAAGCGCCCGCAGTTGCCTTCATTGCCCACCACTTCGGGAATGCCACCGATATAACTGGCAATGACGGGTTTGCCGCAACTCATCGCTTCGGCGATGGTGATGCCGAAGGCTTCATCAGCAATGCTAGGGAAAACACCCACGTCAATGGCGCGGTAGAACAGGGGTAGCGCAGCATGCGGCAGTGCGCCATGGAAACTGATTCGGTGTGTGATGTTTAAAGTTTGCGCCAAGGCTTGCAAGGCGGGTTTGACTGGACCCTCGCCGACTATCGCAAGATGCACCTTGCACGCTTGCAGTGCCGGTTCGGCCAGTGCCCGCAGCACGAATTCTAGGCCTTTCCAGCCGACCAGCCGGCCGGCGAAGCCGAATACCAGGCTATCGGGCGTAAAGCCGAATGTGGCGCGCGGGTTGTCTACATCGCCGTGTGGCGTGAATTGCGCAGTATCGACGCCGTTGAAAATCACCTGTGGAAAGTGGTTATAGCGGGCCGCGATTTGCCATGCGTTAAAATGGCTGCACGCCAGCCACGCATCGACGTGACGCGCCAAATAGCGGTCGCCCCAACTAAAATCGGTTCCCCCACTCATGAAGGCGAAACGCGTGGCGCTACCGCGCGGCGCGCGCCAAGCCCAGAGAAAATCATAGGGCTTGGTGAGGATGATCCAATCAAAGTTTTGCGCAAATACGCTGTCTTTGGCGTGTGCGAAAAAGGATAGCCGCTCGCCCAATTTTCGAAAGTGCGTGCCGAGATTGGGAATGTGGTTGCGCGCACGAAAGGGGAAAGTCAGCACTTCAATCGCCGGTTTGTCCGCAGCTGGCCGGATTGCGCCCTCACCACCGATAACGCTGACGGTATGTCCACGCTGCGCCAAGGCGTAGGCGAGTTGCCACACGGCGGTTTGCACGCCGCCGTAGCTCACGGTCGCGGTTACATCCAGCAGCGCGATCTTAGCCATGTGCGTGCCCTTTTCCCGAAACGCTGTTGTAAAGCTTGCCGATGCCAGAGCGCGAGTACAGCCACAGCCGCGAGGCGAGCCAGAGCGCGGGAGCGTCTTTGACGGTAAAACGTCCGATATCGTTGGCTCCCATACCGGCCGTATTCGGATGCGGATCGACCGAGTACTGCGCGGTGAATCCGAGTTCTGCTGCCACGTGCTGGTAGTCGCTATCGAATTTACCCCACGGCCAGCAGAGGTGGTAGTCACGTGTACCTAGCCGCTGCTGTAAGGTGTGTAGCGAGGCCGCAAGATCGTCACGTAAATGACTCAATTGTTCCGTTCGATCGGTATAGCGTTGATCCCAGCGCACATGGCGATGGCTGTGGCTATGAATTTCCACCGTGCCACTGCGCTCCATGATTTCGATTTCAGACCAGCGCAGCATTGCCGTGTCCGCTTGGCCGGCGGCAATCGCTGCTTTACAACTGCGGTGGTTAAGGCACGCGGGTAGAGCTGTTCCGTTGCTATCGAACGCGCGCGGCGCGCCTTTACCGATCCAATCGGTGACGGCGAAAATGATGGCGTGCAAGCCCAGTGTTTTTAGTATCGGATAGGCGTAAATGTAATTGTCCAAATAGCCGTCGTCGAAAGTGATCACTACACTTTTGTCCGGCACGGTTTGCGTGCCACTCAAGTAGTCGTGTAATTGCACGGCGCTGAGCGTAGTGTGGCCGGCGCGCGCGAGTGCTGTCATTTGCGCTTGAAACGTACGCGGCGAAACGGTCACTAAGCCAGGTGCGGGGCTTACGTGGTGGTACATCAGAACCGGGACTGCTTGCGCCATTCCTTACCTCACTGCCCGTGCCGCTAGCAGCGCGGTATAGAGTTGCAACATGCGGTCGCACATGATGTCGTTGGTGAACTCTTGTTCGACCACCTGACGGCCCGCTTGACCCATGGAGCGGGCATGCGCCGGGTCGGATAACAACGCTAAGATCGCGCGCCTTAAATCTGCGGAGTCTTGTGGATTCACCAATAAGCCGGTGACTTGATCGCGCACTACTTCCGGCACGCCGCCGACGCGGCTGCCGATAACCGGTACGCGCATGGCCATAGCTTCCACGAACGAAGTGCCGAGCGCTTCTTCAAAAGTCGGCAAGACGAAGACATCCAGCGCACGCAACACCGTCGGCACATCTGCCCGCAGCCCCAACAGATGGACGCTTTCACCCAGGCCCAGTTCGGCAATTGCTTTTTCGATATTGGCGCGCTGCGGGCCATCACCGGCGAACACGAAGCGCGCTTGCGGAAAGTGTGCCAACACGGCGGGAATCGCTTCGAGCAAAGTTCGATGCCCTTTTTTCAAGCGCAGGATAGCGACGGTGCCGATCAGCGGCGTATCGTCGGCTACACCTAACTCCGCGCGCAGCGTGGACGGCGTGTGTTCGGGATCGTAACGTGTGAGATCCACGCCTGTGGGAATCGCTTCGATCTTGTTTTGCGGCACACCGGCGGTGATTAAATAGCTCGCGACATAGTGGCTCACGGTAACGATGCGGTCTGGGATGAAGGTGTAGCTGAAGCGTGCAGTAATCGGCAGTGCAAGATGGCGTGTGCGCACGATTGCCGGGCGTCGCCGCAGGGTTTTGGCGGCAAAGCCCGCCAGCGTGTTGTCGCGTCCGCTATGGGTGTTGACCACGTCCACAAGCTCGTCACGCATAATGCGGCGCAGTTGCGCGAGGGCTTTGAAATCGAAGTTCGAGCGCATCGGCACTAAATGCACCGGAATACCCTGCTGTTCAGCGCGGCGCGCTAGCCCGCTCTCCGGTTGTGCCGCGATTAACACACGTGCGCCGCGCTGCGTCAGGCCGATCGCTTCGTTCAGGATGCGGTTTTCTTGGCCGCCCCAGCCTTTAGAAGCTTCGGTGTGCAGAATGGTCAGCATGCGTGGCTCGCTGCTTGCGCTAGTAATTCGCTGGCGGCTGTGAACACTGTCTCTACACTAATTTCCGCCATCGCACTTTGTTCGTCACAGTCAGTCTCTACGCGCGGATGCTCGACCACCCTGAGCTGCGGATGATTGAGCGGCGCGAGATGGCTGCCGCGATGTAGGCAATGATAGAGCGCCACCATCGGCACATTCAAGGCGCCGGCCAAATGCGTGAGCCCGGTATCTACGCCGACATAGAGATCGGCGCCCGCTAAGATCGCCGCCGTTTGGCGCAAGCCGCGGTGCCCGGCGCAGCTCACGGCACGTGGGCCGAGTTGCGCCGCGAGTGTGGTCGCGCGCGGCCGATCTTCAGGGCCGCCGGTGATGACAAAGGCCGCGTTGGGCCACTGCGCCGCAATGCGCTTGCCGAGTTGTATAAAGTATTCCAGCGGCCAGTCGCGATACGCCTTGGTGGGGAAACTCGCCGGATGCAACACCACTAAAGGCCATGCATTCGGCGCGATGTGGCGCACGCGCCAGGCGTGC
>JANYAU010000086.1 GCA_025361165.1 Betaproteobacteria bacterium
AAAAGCCTCGTAGCCAGTCGATTTATGAAATAGGATGTAGTGGTAAGGGCTGCTAAAAGTGAAATCAAAGACCCCCTCCTTCATTTGCTGTTGAAAGGTGGGAATGTCTTTCGCCGTTCTAAATTGCAAGGGCACGCCCGATTTTTCGCTTAGATAACGCATGATCGGCATCCAGCGCTTGGCAAGTTCGGTTGCGGCTTGTTGTGGGCCGATTCCAAAAATATATCCCTCAGTAGGCTCCGCACGGACGGAGTGCGTGGACAACACCAAGACCATCGGCAAGACTGCTTGCCAGACACGCCGTAGAACTAATTTCATTTGCATAACCGAAGACTTTCGATTCCAGGTTTCCTCAAAAATGCGGGGGCCTCTTAGGCTAGTATTAGCGGCAACGAAGCAAGATAACTTGAGCCAAGGATGTTTCAGCTCAAGGGGCGGAAATTAAACATTTTCCGCCCTTAGGCTACTGAATGGAGCGTATGAGGGATAAGCTGGGCTTACCCCCGTGCCTCTAACCCGGCCAACTATACAAATCAACACCATGATTTATTAGATTTTTACTAAAAATAGCCAGACTTCCGTGAACTTACTTAAAGCATTGGCACTCTCTAACACAGAGTGCTAATATAGTTCTATATCTGGAGGGAAATCGATGACCAATGCAGTCGCCTTACCCAACCCCACGGTTGGCAGCCTGGAAAGCTATATTCAAGCCGTAAGAGCATTGCCGGTACTGACCGCCGAGCAGGAATCTGACTACGCTCGCCGCCTGCGCGATGAGGACGACGTGGACGCCGCCCGCATGCTCGTGATGTCGCATTTGCGCGTCGTGGCGCACATCGCTCGCGGCTACATGGGCTATGGCTTGCAGCAAGCCGATCTGATTCAGGAAGGCAATATCGGCTTGATGAAGGCCGTCAAACGTTTCGACCCAGAGCGTGGCGTACGCTTAGTGTCGTTCGCCATCCACTGGATCAAAGCCGAGATGCACGAATTTATTCTGCGCAACTGGCGCATGGTGCGCATTGCCACCACCAAGGCACAGCGCAAACTGTTTTTCAACCTGCGCAGCATGAAGCAAGCGCTAGGTACGCTAGGCCCGGACGAAGTCAAACATATCGCCAAAGAATTGGGCGTGAAGCCGGAAGAAGTGATCGAAATGGAAACCCGGATCAATGGCGGTGATGTCGCGCTCGAACCGGTGGGCGATGATGAAGACAACAACTATGGCCCGCTCACCTATCTCGCCGACCCCGCCGCCGAACCGGCGCAGCAACTGGAGCACAAACAACTTGAAGGGCTACGCGAACACGGTTTGACCAAAGCGTTGGATAATCTGGATGAGCGCAGCCGCCGTATCATTCAGGCGCGCTGGCTGGCTGAAGACAACGCACGCACCCTGCACGATTTGGCGGCGGAGTACGGCGTCTCCGCGGAGCGCATTCGCCAAATCGAACAAAAAGCGATGCAAAAAATGAAGAGCATTATTGCGGCAGAGGCGGGCGAAACCGTCTAAGTAGCACTCGCCGCCATAACAAAAAAGCGTAGCCGGGTAATCACCCGCTACGCTTTTTTTATGGGACAGATCGCCTTAGGCGTTGGCGATCAACACCGAAATCAAGGACAGCCACGCCAGCGCGACAAGCACTATCACCAGCGTCATGGGTAAGTTTTCTTGGGACAAAATAGTCTTAAACATGACCTACTCCAATAAATATTAGGGAATAATTATATAGACTTAGGGCTCTTTATTCAAGGTGTCTCCAGCCGAACGTCGACCTGGCAGCAGCGGATCATCGTCGTCCATCAAGATGCGCTGGGCCGGGCCTTCCATGTCTTCGAACTGGCCGTTTTTGATGGCCCAAAAAATACCGAGCCCGATCAACACCAGGAACAAGAACGTCAGCCCAAGCAAAAAAACGAGTATGGAATTCATAAGCTATTTTAAGCGCAGCGCATTCGCCACGACAATTAAAGAACTCGCCGACATACCGAGCGCCGCGAGCCACGGCGACACCCACCCCAATGCTGCCAGTGGCACTGCAATCAAATTATAGGCGATTGCCCACGCAAAATTTTGTCGCATCACGCTCATACTTAGGCGCGATAGTTCAAGCGCGTGAGCGACTTCCATCAGCCGTTCCGACAACAACACCATGTCGCTGGTCGCGCGTGCGACTTGGGTGCCGGCGCCCATGGCCAGCGACACCTGTGCTGCGGCCAGCACCGGCGCGTCATTCACGCCGTCACCCAGCATCATCACCACTTCGCCCGCCGCTTGCAGTGTGCGCAAAGCGGCGAGCTTGTCCGCCGGTTTCAGTTCGCCGCGACAATCAGCTATCCCTAGTTCCGCGCCGATATGGCGCACCGTCGCGCTGTCATCCCCGCTGAATATACTGAGCCGCAAGCCTTGCGCCTTGAGTGCTTCGACCAACTGCTTGGCGTCACTGCGCAATGCGTCGGCGAGGACGAATTTTGCCAGGAGCCGCGTCTCATCTGCCAGCCACACTTGGGTCGCACCATCAGTCACTGCATCCGCAGCCGCATGCCCCGCCAATTCGGCGCGGCCAATAAAATAACGCTTACCCGCGATAATGCCACTCACGCCCCGCCCCGGTTCGTTGTGCGCGTCTATAACCGGCAATAATGCGTCTGCCGCGATTTTCGCCAAAAACGGTGCGGCTAGCGGATGTTCCGACGCTTGTTCCAAGCTCGCCGCCCAGCGCAGGCATTGCTGCGCATCCCATTCCGCCAGCGGATACGTCGCTTGTAACACCGGCTTGCCATAAGTGAGCGTGCCGGTTTTGTCGAACACCACATGATCGACCCGCGCCAAAGTTTCCAGCGCATGCCCGCGCGTGACCAACACACCGCGCGCCAAGAGATGCGAGCCCGCCGCGGCGAGCGCCGCCGGAGCGGCCAGCGACAAGGCACAGGGGCATGTCACCACCAGCACCGAGAGCACGATATCGAAGACCCGCGACGGATCGATCCACCACCATGCCACACCGGTCAACAGCGTCAACGCGAGTAGTCCCCAGGTAAATTGCGCAGCGATACGATCGACCAGTTGCGCCAAGCGCGGCTTTTCCGCCAAGGCTTGATCGAGTAGGCGCACGATGCCTGCGAGTACCGTGTTTTCACCGATGCTGGTCACACGCACCGTCAACGGGCTATCGCTGTTGATGCTGCCCGCGATCACCTGATCGCCCGGCTGCTTTGCCACCAGCCGGCTCTCGCCGGTGAGTAACGCTTCATCGACGCCACCGGCGCCAGACTCTACAGTGCCATCAGCGGGAAAGGTCTCGCCCGGTTTCACCAGCAGCCGATCTCCCGCGATCAATTCCAGCACCGGTACCAGTTGATGGCCATCTTCGGTCACGCGCGTCGCCATTGCCGGGGCAAGCTTCAACAAATTTTCCGCGGCTTCCATCGAGCGTTCGCGCGCACCCTGTTCTAACAGGCGCGTGCCGAGCAAAAACAAAACGAACATATTGATCGCGTCGTAATACACATGACTCTGACCCAACCAAGTATTGGCCACGCTGCCCGCAAATGCCGACAACAAAGCGATGACCACCGGCACATCCATAGTCAGCCGTCGCATTTTCAACGCCGACCAAGCGGCACTATAGAATGGTTGCGCGGCAAAAATCATGACCGGCAAAGTGAGCGCAAGGCTCAGCCAGCGCAGCAATTTCGCGGTGCTCGCTTCCATGCCATACCAACTCCCCGCATAGAGCGCGACCGCTAGCATCATTACTTGCGCCGCCGCGATACCCGCAATCGCCAAGCGCCGCAGATCTTTTTTGCGCCGCCGCTCGCGCGAGTTCGCAGCGCTTTGCGCATTATAGGGATGCGCGTGGTAACCGAGACGCTGAATCTCAGCCAGAATTGTCGACAACGCAATTTCGCGCTGGTCCCAAGAAATGCGTACGCGGTGGCTGGCGTAATTCACATTCACCAGCCGCACGCCTGGCAATTGCAGCAAATGGCGTTCGTTCAACCAGACACAAGCGGCACAGGTGATGCCTTCGAGAATCAACACCGCTTGCTTGATGTGCTCGCCGGTATCGAGCACGAAACTTTGCTGGATTTTCGGGTGATCGTACAAACGCAGTTGGTCTAATTCCGCCGACAGCACTTCTTGCCCACGTCCCGGCAGCACAGTGCGATTTTTGTAGTATGCGGCGAGTCCATTATCGACGATAGCTTGCGCCACCGCTTGGCAACCACGGCAGCACATCGGCTGAAACTGCTGCGCAATCTCAACCTTAAACGCCGCGCCGGGCACCAGCGGCTGCCCGCAATGAAAACAAGCAGCCGCCTCGGTCATGGGGCAAGGACAGAGACGATAGGCTGCTCAATCTCGATCGCATCGTTGCCGTATTGGACCCGCAACAAGGCATGCCACTGGCCGGTCTCTGTGAGTTGCAAGCTGCCACGATAGAACCCCGGCGCACCCGGGCTAAAAGTAACGATGGCATCGTCTCCGCGCTGCGCCGGGCGCGATAGAATCAGTTGTGCGCTCGCATCGGTGAGCGGCGCGCCAGCGCGGTCTTGCACGTGCAGCGTGACTTCCCTTGCTTGGTTCAAGGCGAGGCGATCCAAGCCTGCCACGGTGATTTGCCAACCGAGACGGCTTTGCCGGTCGCGTTGTTTGAGATGCTCGCTAATTCCTTTCGCAGCGTCTTCACCATGCGGCACCACTCCGGCGAACGCAGTATGCACGCCGCCACTTTCGCCGCCCGGCATCACCCGCTTTGCGATCGAGTCGGGCAAACCATTGGTCGCGATATAGGCAAACGCAGCCAAGAGCACGAACAGCACGGCAAAAAATCCGATAAACAATTTCGGCGCCCAATGCAATTTCTCGCCGTGCACCCGACGCCGGCCATTGATTAAACTCAACACCACGGCCGTGGCGGCGAACACCGTGACATGCATCGTCACCACGTCCAGCCCCGGCCAATCACGCGCAGCAAACAGGCTGTAGGCCGCCATCGGTACGGCTGCGCTCACCACCCCGCACCAGTAGTTCGGCAATTTGAGTAAACGCAAGCCGTAGTACAAAACAACAATTAATACTGTGCCGCCAAATAGGGTCGTAAGCATACTTATGAAGCCTCTTTCTGGGAATAAAACCGGGCCGGACTCGCATGCGCTTCTTGCGGCCGGCTTAAGGGCGTGACAATAAACTCGAATGCGCTAATTTGCGCCGCCTGTAGCGGCGGCAATTTCACACTCACTTGCACCATTAAGCTCTTTCCACTTTTCACGGCGACGTTGTGGAAATTGCCGAAATCCGCCACGCTTTCGGGAATGCCGCGGACACCAAGGTGATAAGTTTCATCGTGCGCCGCGCGGTTACTGATACGGAGCTGATAACGGTTGCGGATATCCCCATCGGATAACACCACATATAAAGGCTGGCGAATTTGATTCACTGCCTCATCGAATTCAACACGGCTCAGAATGCTATAGCCGAGAAAACCCGACATGATGAGTAAGGCCGCGCCGTATCCAAGGACTTTAAGCCGCTTCCAATCTAGCCGCGGCGGCCGTCCTTGCTTAAGCGTGGTCTCTGCATCATAACGAATCAGGCCCCGTGGGAAACCCAACGAAAGCATGATGCTGTTGCATGCGTCGATACACAATCCGCAAGAAATACATCCATACTGAAGACCATTGCGAATATCGATGCCCGCTGGACACACCTGCACGCACAAACCGCAATCGATGCAATCGCCGTGTTGCACAGCGTGGCGCTCCTCAAGCGTTTTCATGCCGGCGCGCAACGCAGCCCGTCCCAGTTGGCCCTCGCCGCGTTTTTCGTCGTAGCTGACTGTCAGCGTTTCCGCGTCATACATCACGCTCTGGAAGCGCCCATAAGGGCAGATGTAAGTACAAATCTGCTCGCGCGCCAGCCCCGCCGCGATATACGTCGAGACGGTGAGTATCCCCACCGTCCAATACGCCGCCGGATTTGCTTGGCCGGTGAAGAAATCGCGCAATAATTGCGGCGCGTAAGTGAAGTAAGCGGCAAACGTAAACGCCGTCCAGAACGCGACCAATAGCCAAATCAGATGCGTCGCGCCAAGCTTGAATAGCTTTTCGACATTCCATGGCTGCTTATAGAGCCGGATGCGCGCCGGACGTTCGCCCTGAATCACGCGCTCAACCCAGATAAAAAAATCAGTCCATAGCGTTTGAAAACAGAAATAGCCACAAAATGCCCGGCCCACTAAGCTGGTAACGAAGAACAATAGCGTGGCCGCAATAAACAGTAACAAGGACAACCAGATTAAATCTTGTAGGTAAACAATCAGCTCAAACACGTAAAATTTACGTGCCGCGATATCCAACAGCAAGGCTTGGCTGGGATCGTGCGCGCGCGGCCACGGTAGCCATACGAGACCAAAGAACACGCCGTAGGCGAGCGCCAGAACGATCCATTTGAAGTTACGAAATGGCCCGTGAATGGAGCGCGGGAAAATCGGAATGCGCTTTTGATAAAGCGCACTCTGTTCTTCAATGCCCGCCTGCATCCTGGCTCCTCAGATGAAAAGACCCCGCCCGATGAGCGAGGTCTATTTAGATTTGGGTGAGGTGGCGAGTGCCACCCATACGGCCTACTTGCCGCCACCTAACTCATGTACATAGACGGCAAGCACCTTGATTTGTTCCGGCTTCAGACGTTGACCCCACGCTGGCATCACGCCTTTATTCACGCCATTTTTGATGACCGTCTCGACCGCTTCGATCTTTTTCGCCGCAGTCTCGGCACCCGGCACATTGGCCCAGAGCCAAATCTTGTCCGTGAGATTCGGTGCGCCGATCACTTGACGGCCCTTGGCATCGTTGCCGTGACAATAATAACAACCGGCGGCAGTTTCGGAATGAAATAAAGCGTTCCCCGCCGCTGCCTCGGCGGCATCAACCTTCTCGCCGGATAACGACAGCACATAGTTTGCGAGTTGCTCGATTTGCTCGCTGCTCAAGGCTTCTCCGAACGGCGGCATGTAACCGTGGCGGCCACCCGTAATCGTTTCTTGAATTTTTTCGTAGGTGCCGCCGTAGAGCCAATCGTCGTCTGCTAAATTAGGGAAGAAGCCGACTTTTCCGGCACCGCCCGCTTGATGACAGGACGCACAGTTATCGGCAAACAATTGCTTGCCGGCGGAAGCGATGAAATTATTCAGCTCCGGATCTTTTGCAATTTTGTCGAACGGCAGCGCCTGCACTTTTGCAAAGTAGGGCTGCTGGATTTTGGCGTTGGCATTCAAATCCACCATCAAATCCGCGCGCGTATTCCAATGCGTGGTTTGCTGCACCCCCTTCTCATCAATATAGGTGATCTTGCCCAAGCCCGGCGTGAAGCCATTACCCACCGGCCAAGCGGGAAAGTACAGCCAATACACAATCGAAAAAACGATGGTTGCGTAAAACGCCCACACCCACCAGCGCGGCAGCGGATTATTGTATTCCTGCAAGTCGCCGTCCCAGGCGTGACCGGTGGTTTGCACCGCTTGCGATTGCAATTTTTCCTTGCTCATGGCTTATGTTCCTTGGTTTCCGAGTCGTCATCCAGAAACGGAATGTTTTTGTAGGATTCCAATTCCTGGCTGCGCTTTTTACTGCCATACACCCACAGCACAATGCCGACAAAAATCATGAAAAAAATCACTAGCCCAAGCGCCTTAACGTTACCTGAGTTGGATAGCCATTCAATCATCACGGTGTACCACGACCCTTCATAAGATACTCGGCATCGTATTTACTGAAGTCGACCATCGTTCCCAACACTTGCAGATAGGCCACTAATGCGTCCATCTCGCTGATATTAGTGCGGTCGCCGTCGTAATTCCCTTCTTGCGCCTGCTTCAGCAAATTAGCTTGGGCGTCGGGGATGTGCAACCACTTCGCGGTTTCCGCGCCAAACTGCTTCACGTTACGCTGGTACTCAGCGTCGGTCAGCGAATACGGCACCCCTACGGTGCGTTGTGCTTTCATGCGATCCACGAGATCGGAGGTGTCGAGCGGCGTGGTAAGCAGCCACGGATAATTCGGCATCACCGATTCCGGCACCATGGAACGCGGCGCCAGTAAATGTTGCACATGCCATTCATTGGAGTATTTCTTGCCGACACGCGCGAGATCAGGCCCGGTGCGTTTGGAACCCCATTGGAATGGATGGTCATATTGAGACTCCGCCGCCAAGGAGTAGTGTCCATAGCGCGCCGCCTCTTCCACCAAGGGCCGGATCATTTGCGAGTGACACAGATAACACCCTTCACGCACATAGATATCGCGGCCACGCGATTCAAGCGGCGTATAGGGGCGCACGCCATCGACTTTTTCGACGGTGTTTTTAATCAGAAACAAGGGGACGATTTCGACCAGGCCGCCGATGCTGATTACGATCATTGTGATCACCAGCATCAGGCCGACGTTGGTTTCAATCCATTCGTGTTTGAAATTGAAGTTCATTGCAATCCCTTAAAATCTGAGCTGCGCTCACGCGCCCGCTTGCGCCAGCTTGGCAGCGTATTTTGCTTCCAGTTCGGCCGCTTCCTGCGTGCCCTGGCGAATCGTCTTGAATACGTTGTAAACCATGATCAACACGCCGGAGAAGAAGAATAGACCGCCCACAGCGCGCATGACGTAAAACGGCCTGACCATCGCGACCGTTTCGGCAAACGAATATTTCAAGTTACCGAAATCATCGAAGGTGCGCCACATCATGCCTTGGCCGATACCGGAGATCCACATCGCCACGATGTAGAGCAGGATGCCGATGGTGGCAAGCCAGAAATGCCAATACACCAGGCGCTCGCTATATAGCTTGGTGTTCCATAGCTTGGGGATCATGTGATAGAAAGAGCCGAAGGTGATCATCGCCACCCAGCCCAAAGTGCCGGAATGCACGTGGCCGATAGTCCAATCGGTGTAATGCGACAGCGCGTTCACGCTCTTCAACGCCATCATCGGGCCTTCGAATGTGGACATGCCATAGAACGACAAAGCCACCGCCAGAAAACGCATGATCGGATCGGTGCGCAGCTTATCCCAAGCGCCGGACAGCGTCATGATGCCGTTGATCATGCCGCCCCAAGAGGGGAGCAGCAGCATGATGGAGAACGTCGCCGCCAGCGTCGAGGTCCAATCGGGCACCGCCGTCCAATGCAAGTGATGCGTGCCCACCCACATATAAAGAAAGGTCAAGGCCCAGAAGTGAACAATAGACAAACGGTAGGAATAAATCGGACGCCCCGCCTGCTTCGGCACGAAGTAATACATCATGCCGAGAAACCCGGCGGTCAATATGAATCCCACCGCATTGTGGCCGTACCACCATTGCACCATGGCATCCTGCGAGCCGGCGAACAGGCTATAGGACTTCATCGAAAACAAATTGACGGGTACAGCGAGATTATTAAAGGTGTGCAGCAACGCTGTCGCCAGAATAAAGGCGAGATAGAACCAGTTGGCGACGTAGATATGCGGCTGTTTGCGGCGCATGATGGTGCCGATAAACACCACCATATACGCGATCCACACCACTTCGATCAGAATATCGATCGGCCATTCCATTTCGGCGTATTCCCGCCCCTGGGAATAACCTAACATATAGCTGACCGCAGCCAGCACGATGACCGCCTGCCAGCCCCAAAAGGTAAATTTCGCCAGCGCATCGGAAATCAGGCGTGTCTGACAGGTACGCTGCACAATATAGTACGAAGTCGCGAATAAAGCCGAGCCGCCGAAGCCGAAAATCACGCCACTGGTGTGCACTGGGCGCAGACGGCCAAACGTAATATAGGGAATGTCGAAATTCAGCAAAGGCCAAGCGAGTTCGGCGGCGATATACAAGCCTGCCAACATGCCGACCACACCCCAAAACAAAGACATCACCGTGAATTGGCGAACCACGTCGAAATTGTATTGCTCTCTGCTTGCTATGCTTACCGCCGCCATGCTCGACTCCTGCACGCGCCCGATTTCTGGGCTGGATTTTGAATAACCTTAAATCATTAAGGTTGCTTTAGCCTATGTAAGTTAACTTATAAGTATATACTTAAATTCAAGTTATCGGCAATACGCACTACGTAAACCAACACACCGCCCCCTTATTTCCCAGATAACAACTGATTGATGTCATGAATAATTGGCCCGGTGCCAACGCCAAATCCATACATCAGGCGTAAGCGCCCTTGGGGGTCAAAAACGAAAGTATTGGCGCTATGATCTAAAAAATAGCCCGCTTTCGACCCCTTATCTTGTTTTTGATAGAACACCTTAAACGTCTTCGCAACTTGGGCGACTTCCGCCTCCGATCCGGTCAACCCTAAAAACGAGGGATTGAAGGAAGGCACATACTGCGCCAACACCGCCGACGTGTCGCGCGCCGGATCCAAGGTCACGAAAAGCACCTGCACCTTGTCGGCATCTTTGCCCAATTTTTTGAGCGTCAGCGCTAGCTCACCCAAGGTGGTAGGACACACATCGGGGCAATGGGTATACCCAAAAAACAGCGCTACGACTTTGCCGTGAAAATCCGCCAGCGTGCGGCGCTGGCCATGATGGTCGGTGAGATTAAAATCTTTACCCCAATCGACGCCGGTAATATCGGTGCCTTGAAACGGACTTTTGCTGGACGTGGTCGGGCCGCAGGCGCCTAGCAGAACGGCGATCAACAGTCCGAAACCGATTCGCGTAATCATTCACACCTCTTTCTAAAGAGGATGTGATTATCCGGTTTTAAGGTGCGGCTGTCACTAGGGGGAATAGTACGATGTTAAGCGGTGGTGTTGACTGTCTGCCCCAGATGCGGTGGCAGATTGGAAACCGAAGGCGGTTGAGGGATGCCTTGAATCAAGGATAAAGCCGCCTGAGTTTGGGCGTCTAGCGCTTTTTTGAGTACCAGCACCCCGCGCTGCTCTTGCGAAGTGGTTTGGTTCACGAGCGAATCAAGGACTCCGTTGTTCATTATTTCCATGGCGCTTCCCAACTCAGTTTCCAAGATGCAAGTTAGCTCACCCCTTTTATCGAAACAAGGGCGCGGATAAAATAAATTCCGGAGCCACGTCCGGTCATCGCAACGCCCTCGGATTGATTTCGCGCGCCGCAGAAATTCAATGCTTAGCGCGCAATCAACCACAGCGTCGCCACCAACCACAACAACACCGTCACCAGCAAATGCGGATCCTGCAGCGCCTCACTCGCAGGATCTTCACCTTGTTGATGCTGATGCAACAAAAAAAGGTAACGGAATACGCCGTACATCACGAACGGCACGGTAAGCATGAGTAGCGACGTGCCATGCATTTCTATGGTCTCGGCACTCAGTGTATACAAACTGTAACTCATGATGATACCGGCGGCGGCGATGGTGATCATTTGATCCAGGAGCGTCGTACTGTAATCACGCAACACTTTGCGTTGTATTGCTTTATCCCCAACTTCATCACCCAACTCGGCACGGCGCTTCACGAAACCGAGAAACAAAGTCAGCATCAGTCCACACAGCAGCAGCCATTGCGACGGCGGGATGCCGACGCCGCTGGTACCGGCAAGTAAACGCAACATGAATCCAGCGGCGATGATGAACACATCCAAAATCACCACGCGCTTGAGTCCCAGGCTGTAGGCGATATTCATCAGCCCATAGACGGCGAGCATCGCCGCCACGATAGGGGATGCGTAATAACCCAGCACCCCGCCCGCCACTCCGACGCACACGGCGAGCGCGATGGCTGCATTCAAGCTCACCGAGCCTTGAGCCAAGGGGCGGTGGCGTTTGCGGGGATGCTTGCGATCCGCATCGCGGTCGGCGATATCGTTCAGAATATAGACACAGCTCGACACCAGCGCGAACCCCACCGCCGCCGCGACCACACGCCACACCAGGTGCGTATCGCCCCAGGCGTGACCGAATAGCAGCCCGACAAACACGAACAAACTCTTCACCCATTGTTTAGGGCGCAGCAAACGAATCAAATCAAGCGCGCTTGTCATGGCGTGCGCTTGGGGCGGCAAGTTTCATTGGGGAAATACCGCTCACAGAAATAACACCCCCCCATCGGCAGATAGCTGGGAATCGCATAATATTTTTCCTTCACCTGGCGCAACACGCCCTCGCGATACGCTTCATAGTTAAAGCCATACCCCAATACCAGGTAAAACTTCGCGCCATAGAGCGTGAAATCACTGAACTCGATCGACTTAAAGTAAGGGCCGTACTTATCGAACTCCGGCGGCTTCTTCAAGAACACCAAAATATTGTGGCCTTGGAGCGCGCGGAAGTCGGTCACGATGTCATCGTGGCGTGCGTGTGACGAGGCTTCGCCGAACACCAAAAAATCTTCCTGCGCATGGTAGGACATAATCGCCGCGGTCGAATAACCATCGCTCGCGAGCGCGAATTTTCCGCGATAGGGTTCCAAGCGCTCCAACAACTCGGCTGGCTTGAGCATAATCACTGCGCCATCGGTATAGCGCGTGCCTTGCCAGGCCGACATCGGCAATAAACCAATCACCGCAATCGCCACCAAATGCACGCCGGAAAAGACCACCATATAACGCAGCGCCCGGTGCAACTCCGCATGGCTCAGCCACAGCGCGAGCAAGGCGAACAAGAAGGGATAAAACGAGAGCAGCCAGTGCAAACCGATTATTTTTTCCAGTGACAATAAGGCAAACACCGTCATCGGCACGGCAAATACTACGGCGAACAAACGAAATCGTTCGTCCTGCAACACGGCAGGTAGGGCTTTACGCTTCTGGATCAGCCACCACGCCACCCACGGCGTGGCGAGATAGACATGGATCAATAAATAAACCAGCGGCTTGTACCAAGCGAGCTTGGCGTCGTCGTTGCGGTTGAACACATTGAACATGATGTTCGCCCAGCAATGGCTGTAGTTCCAATACACATTGAGCGCGATGAAGGGCAAGGAGGCCGCGAATAACCACAGGAATCCGCGGCTTTGCGCGCGCGCTTTGGGCGTGGTTGCCCAATAAACAATAATGGCGAGACCCAACAGCGCGGCGAAATACTTCGATAAACAAGCCAGGCCGAACGCGACGCCGGCCCAAACGAACAAGGAGGTCTTGCCACTTTGCAAAGCGCGCGCTAATAGCCACACCGTAATAAAGCTAAACACAATCAAGCCAGCGTCGGTGGTAATCAACACCCCGATCAAGTTGACTGGCGAAACCAGATACAACAGCGCCGCCAGCGCCGCCTTTTCTTCATCCCATTCGCGCAGCAAACGATAGAGCCCATAGCCGATAAAGCTAGTGAACAACACGATAGGTAAACGCAACACCCATTCCGCATTGCCAATGTGCAACATAAGCCACAACAGCCAACCCACCATCGGCGGATGATCATAGAAACCGAAGTCCGGACGCTGGCCCCAAATCAGGAAATACGCTTCATCGCCGGAGAAAGGTAAGGTGGCGGCAAGCACCAGTTTGATCGCCAGTGTTGCGAGGAGCGCAGGGATGAGCCAATCGCGTGCAGTACGGGGAATCATTTGCGTGGCGCCTGTAATTTAAATAGCACGAAGGCTTCGGATTTATCGCCGGGACGGCTGCCTTGCCAAAACTTTACCCAGCCGGCGCCCGGCCGTGCATCGCGTTGGCGTGGATCGGTCTGGAGCAAAAATAAGTCGCAGCCATAGGCCTCGAATTCGACGCGCTCCACACGTTGCGTGGTAATCCCAGCATAGGAATAAAGCACGCCGCGTTGCGCCTCTCCCAAACCCGCGCTGCCGATGCACTTGTAGTGCGGCGGCAATTGGTGCTGCAAGGTCTTGACCAAGGTCGCGTAACTCCGGCCATGATTGATGCCCGGCAACAGCAGCGTGGCGCTGAGTCCCCACGCCAGCGTAATCCCCGCCGCCCAATGAAAAACTGCACGCCTGCCGGAGCGAAACGAACCGCGCAAAGGCAACAACCACAACACCGTGAGTAGCACTGCGGTGAAAAATGCGAGCCACGCAAAACTCGGCGTATAACCCGGCACAAATTTCAAAATATGCTGATAGAAACGCGCCGGAAAGCCAGTCATCAACGTCAGCCAAGCGAGCCAGACGAAAGCCGAGAACAGACCGAAAGTCATGATGCCAAACCAGCCGAGCGCATTTGCCGCGCCGCGTCGTAACGTTTCAGCGCCGGGCACCGCGAGCAGCGTCAACGGCAGCAACACGGGCAGCATGTGAATGTCTCGCGTTTCCGCATTCAAACTCGTGAACGCAAAAGTAATCGCGAAAAATACCAGCGGTAATTGGAAGCGTGGTTCATGCAGCAGCTTTTTTCGATATCCCCACAGCGTCCATAGCGCGATGGGCAACACCGGCCAGGCGAACCAAGGCAATAAACGTAAGAAATAATTTAATTCGCTGCGCGCATAGGTGACAGAAAACTTGGTGATGAGCGGCAGATTTTCCACGCGCCACCACCAAAAAAAAGCCTCGTGTGCCTGTTCGTGCAACAGCCAGGGCCAAATCAATAAGCCCGGCAAACTCACTGCCAAGGCAATCATCAGGGTTCGCGCATAACGCCGCGTGCGCCACGCCGCAAACAGCAGCAACAGCGCCGCGGTCAGCACCACTACCGCGAACGGCACCAGCCCGCGCGCCAGAAACGCGACACTCAAACCCAGGCCGATCAACAGGCCCGCCGGATTCGAACGGCGGCCACTCAGCGCAAACCCCCATAGCACCAGCGCGTAGCCGGCCAACAAGGCAGTGTCGGTGACCATCTCGTGCGCATGCACCAGTAAGCCGACACTGCCGATGAGCAGCGCCAGCGCTAAGCGGGGCATGGTCCGGCCATATAGTTCGCGCGCGGCCAGCGCCGTGCCCGCCAGCGTCAGCGTCATATAGAAGCCGCTCGCCAGCCGCGCCGCATCATAGGGTGCGAGCGCCCAGCCGAATAATTTCACAAACACTGCCGCAGTCCAATAATACAGCGGGCCAAAATTTAAATAGGGCTCGCCGGCCAAGGTCGGCACCAGCCAATCACCGGAGTGCAGCATGTGATAGACGACGCCGAAGGTCACGGCTTCTTGCGGCTTCCATGGGTCGTGGCCAACCAGGCCCGGAATCAGCCAGACTATGCATAGCACCAGCAGCAAGGCCAGCTTGCGCGGCTCTTCGTGGGCCGGGGTGTCGGCAATCGGGAACACGCGCATCAGGCTCCGCCGGCCGCGCTGGCTACCGCCGCCGGCACACGCTCGATAAGGCGCGGATCGAAGGGCTTGGGCAAAATGTAATCCCGGCCGAAGGCGAGAGAAGTCAACTGATACGCATCCAACACCACTTGCGGCACCGCTTCTTTGGCGAGGGCGGCGATGGCGTACACCGCCGCAATCAACATCGGGCGCGTGATGCGTTTGGCGCGCGCATCCAAAGCGCCGCGAAAGATGTAGGGAAAGCCCAGCACATTGTTCACTTGATTCGGGTAATCGGAGCGCCCGGTCGCCATGATGAGATCGCTACGTGCCGTGTGGGCGAGTTCCGGGCGAATTTCCGGGTCCGGATTCGCCAGCGCAAACACGACGGGCTTCGGCGCCATGCTTTGCAGCATCGCCGGCGTCACCAAGTTCGGGCCGGAAACGCCGATGAACACATCCGCATCGCACATCGCCTCGGCCAAGGTGCGCCGCTCGGTCGTTTGCACGAATGCTTGCTTATACACATTGAGATCGGTGCGGCCGGCGTGGATTACGCCTTTGCTATCCAGCACCAAAATATTTTCGCGTTTGGCGCCCATTGCCATCAGGAGATCGAGTGAAGCCAAGCCCGCCGCCCCGGCGCCCAAACAGACCACCTTCGCCTCGCCGAGTTGCTTGCCCTGCACGTCGAGCGCATTCATGAGCCCGGCGCAGATAATCACCGCCGTGCCATGCTGGTCATCGTGGAACACCGGAATATCGAGCCGCGCCGACAAGGCTTTCTCAATCTCGAAGCAATGGGGCGCGGCGATGTCTTCTAAATTGATGCCGCCGAAAGTCGGCGCAATCGCCACCACGGTTTCGATAAATTGCGCGGGCGTAGAAGTATTCACCTCGATATCGAATACATCGATACCGGCAAAGCGTTTGAAGAGCACTGCCTTGCCTTCCATCACCGGTTTGGAAGCCAAAGGGCCGAGATTGCCCAGGCCCAAGATCGCGCTACCGTCGGTGATCACTGCGACGAGATTACCTTTGTTGGTGTAACGGTAGGCGTTCTCCGGATCTTTGGCAATCTCGCGCACCGGCTCGGCGACACCGGGGCTATAGGCAAGCGTGAGGTCCGCCACCGTGGCGCAGGGCTTGGAAGACTCCACCGACAACTTGCCGGGCTTAGGAAACTGATGATAGAGCAGCGCCGCTTGGCGTTGGTCTATGGCATCGGAAGACGGATCTTGGCTCATGAGATTCGCGGACTAGCCGCGCCGCTAAAAAACATGTCATTTTAGCTGTCGCCGCCAGCGACCGCTAGTGAAAGGAGCGCGTCCCTTGCAAATCTAAGCCAAGGGGCTATTCTTGATTATGAAAGCGGCCCTTTAACTGACGGGAAGGAATACAGATGGAGTACGCGGATACCGAAAGAACCCGTCAATTGAACTTCACTCGCCTGCCGCTGGGCCAAGCGAAAGAAGCCCTGTTATTACTCCACGATTTACCGCATCTCACCGTGTTGAGCACAGTAGGCGACACCGGCCTGCTGATTCGCTACGAATTACCGTACTACACTTTGGAGAAAATCGAACTGGCATTGATCGACCAAGGCTTTCATCTGGATAACACCCTCCTCGCCAAACTGCGGCGCGCATTGAGCTATTACTCTGAAAACATTCAGTGCCAAAATCTGAGCCAACCGCCGCAGCGCGAACGTACGCGCCGTATTTTTGCGCAAGTCTACGAACATCACGCGCATGGCGATCATGACGACACGCCACCTGAATGGCGCGACTACCGTTAAAGCGTTTCGCGTTTAAACTACCCGTCTACTTTATTCCGCAGCTTGCCCAAGCTGGTGTGGCGCGTCACAATCTCGCATCAAATTGAAATTCAACCAACGCCGAACCCATTGATGACCGACGATCAACTGCTACGCTACAGCCGCCACATCTTGCTGAATGAAATCGGCGTAGAAGGCCAAGAAAAATTATTAGGCGCGCACGTCTTGGTGATCGGCGCGGGCGGCTTAGGCTCACCGGTCGCCCTGTATCTCGCTGCGGCGGGCGTGGGGCAACTCACTCTATGCGACAACGATACAGTCGATCTCACCAATTTACAGCGTCAGATCGCGCATCAAA
Organism: Betaproteobacteria bacterium; assembly: GCA_025361165.1. GTDB lineage: Bacteria > Pseudomonadota > Gammaproteobacteria > Burkholderiales > Thiobacteraceae > RBG-16-58-11. The sequence continues at coordinate 17,317 of JANYAU010000086.1, forward strand.
CCGCTGCGCTGGGCCAGAACAAAGCCGAATCCGCGGCGCGAACGGCGCGTGCGCTAAATCCAACGATCACCGTGACAGCCATCCCCTACCGCGCGGAAAACGCAGTGCTACGCGAATGTGTGGCGCAAGCGGATGTGGTGATCGATGCCTCGGATAATTTCGCCACTCGGCATGCCGTCAATCGCGCCTGCGTAGCCAGCCGCAAGCCCCTGGTATCCGGCGCCGCGGTGCGTTTCGATGGTCAAGTGGCAGTATTCGATCTGCGCCAAGACGATGCGCCGTGCTATCACTGCTTATTCCCGGAAGCAGGCGAGGCAGATGAAATGCGTTGCGCCGAAAACGGTGTGTTCGCGCCACTCGTCGGCATCATCGGCTGCGCTCAAGCGGCGGAAGCCATCAAGCTTATCGTTGGATGCGGCGAAACGCTGAACGGTAAATTATTGCTGCTGAATAGCCTCGCTATGGAATGGCGTACTGTGCGCCTGAAACGGGATTTGGCTTGCGTGGTATGCGTAAAAAGGGAAGGTGTTATGCCAATTTAAATTGCCTCACCATACCTTGCAATTCAGCAGCGGTGTCGGTCAAGCGGCTTGCGGTGTCAGTCACGTGGTGAATACTCGCCGTATTTTCCTCGGCGATGGTGGAAATTTTTTCCATGCTGATCGCAATATCGGTGCTCGCTGTTTTTTGCTCTAGTGTCGCGTTGGCGATAGATTGCGCCATTTCATTCACCTCATTCGCCGAACTGACAATATTAACCAAAATCTCTTGCGTCTGTAGGCTGGTAGCTGCGCCCTCTTGAACTTCCTTACGCACTTGCTGCATGGAATCCACCGCCGCCGCGGTCTTGCTATCAATGCTCCGTACCATTTGCGAAATGTCAGTAGTGCTAGTCGCGGTACGTTCGGCGAGCTTGCGCACTTCATCCGCTACCACCGCAAAACCGCGACCCTGTTCTCCGGCGCGCGCCGCCTCGATTGCCGCATTCAGCGCGAGCAGGTTGGTTTGTTCGGCAATTTCTTTGATCACCCGCGTCACCTCGCTGATTTTATGAATTGCTTCCGATAGTTCTTGGATCGTACTGCTGGAATTTTCCACACTCGACACGATGCGCTGGGTGTTTTGCGCGACGCGGGTGATATTGGCGCTACCCTCGGCAGCCGCCTTCTGTGTTTTGGAAGCGGCGAGCGCCACGCTCGCGGCGTTAGATGAAACCTCCGAGATCGACACAGTGACTTGTTCCATCGCCGCCGACACTTGCATCACGCGCTCTGTTTCCATTTCGGCACGAGTACTAACCTGCCCTGCTTCGCTAGATACGTCCTGCGCCGAGGTCGAAACGGAATTAGCCGCCTCTGCCACCCCAGCGATAATCTGTGACAAGGTCTGATTCATCTCTTTAAGCGCACGCAATAAATTTGCCAATTCGTCTTTGCCAGTTATCTCCACGTCGCTTGTGAGATCGCCTTGGGTAATGCGCTTCGCCACGCTTACCGCCTGATCGAGCGGACGGGTAATGCTGCGTGTGATAAATATCGCAGTCAAAACGCCCAGAACGATAGCGGCCAAGCCCAACAACATCATCCCCAGCCGCGCTATTTTGTACGTGTTTTGCGCTTGATCGGCTGCCTTATTAGCCCCTTCTTCCAGCCCTTTCAACATCTCATCCAATTGCTTAAGCAAATCGCCTTGCGGCGGGCGAACTTTGTCACGCACCGCATTGCCCGCTTCTAGGCGGTTATCGCTGAGCGAGAAATCCAATGTAGCCTCTACCCCAGGCTGCACGGCCAAGTCGGCAGCTTTTATCTTGGCCAGCGCTTCTTTGCCAGCGGGGTCGCTAATCATTTTATCTAGATCTTCGGCGGCGGCATTGTATTTCTTGCGCGCCTCCTTCATCAGCTTGAGCTCTTTCTTTTTGAAGGAAATATCCTCTTGGAGTACCACGTCGCGTAGCGCCACCGCTTGATAGCGCACCGCGTCGCGCATGGTATTGGTGAGCGTCACCTTGGCGTATTCTCGCTTGACTATCCACTCCAAATTACTTTGTATCTGCGCCATGCTACTCAAGCCAATGACGCTCAGCACGACCAGCAAGACCAGCATAATGCCGAAGCCCGCGCCTAGGCGGGTGCCCACTTTAAAGGTGCTAAGAATGTTCATTTTTTTCTCTCTCGGTTCATAGTTCATGCCAGCGCAAGCGCGCAATTCACTCCCGTTTGAGAACGTGAACGCGCGACCGGCACATCATTCTGCTACGACGCTGGAATGCAAGACGCCGATAGATTTGCCGCCATCAAGTACCGGTACCGAGACATGCACTCCCTTAATTTGCGTGGCGGGATCGGGCTTGACCTCCGTAGCAGACCAGGGTTTTCCCTCCTTCATGGGATTTGCGATCCAAGGTCTGCTACCGTTGTTATACAGTAGCGGCTTATTGCTGGAGGCTACCAAGTTGCCCTTTTCGTCGCGTAAATAGAGCTTGCTGATGCCTGTATCCGTATCCCACTTAGAGATGATCTTTCCTGCCTCGTTATTCTGAAATGCCAAAACCACTGGGTCTTTTTCATCTAGCTCAGTCCATTTAGCGTTTCCCATTCCGGCTAAACCACCTTTCGCGTTGGCGGCCTTTACTGCAGCAACAATGGCGGGGTTGGTCGCCCACTCAACCAGCTTTTTCTTGTATACATCTACCTTTGCTTGAACTTCCGGCGGAAGACCATTTGCTCGCGCATTTGACATCGAGATAAACACCATAACCACGCCAACCAAAAATGCTGATACTAAGGTAGTACGTTTAATAGATACCGTCTGCGCTTTCATACTGACTCCCAATCTAAAGATAGTTAACGAATCAACTCCGAATCCGCTTGGCAACGTATCGACATTCCGGAAAGTTGGCTGTGCAGCCTATTATCGGCAATTGAATGCAAAACTTTACCTGATTAGCCACGAAACTCAGCAGGCTCATCTGGTGAGCTAGTTGATCCTGATAATAAGCGCATACAGACAAGAGGAGATGCGCGATGGGAATCAACAAAATTCAGTTTCAAAAAGGGCTGTCGATGGCCAAGTTCATGGAAAATTACGGAACCGAAGATAAGTGCCAAGCCGCCTTGGTTGCTTCGCGCTGGCCTACGGGGTTTGTTTGCCCGAAATGCGGCGGCACGCACCATAGCACCTTTGAGCGCCGTGGACTGCATTACTGGCAGTGCTCGATGTGCCGGGAACAGACCACGGCAATTTGCGGGACGATTTTCCACGCGACTAAGCTGCCATTGACACGCTGGTTTCTGGGTATGCACTTGTTGAGTCAAGCGAAGAACAGCATCTCTGCGCTGGAACTCAAGCGTCACTTGGGAGTACGCTACAAGACCGCTTGGCTGATGAAGCACAAGCTGATGCAAGTCATGACGGGACGGGAAGAATCGCGCCAACTTAGCGGTCGCGTTGAAATCGACGACGCTTATCTGGGCGGGGAATTGCCCGGCGGCAAGAGCGGTCGGGGTTCGGAGAACAAGGTGCCTTTTCTTGCTGCGGTGCAAACCACGGAAACCGGCCAACTGTTCGTTTGTCTGACCAAGCTGGAATTTACCAAGGACGCGATTGCCCAGTGGGCGAAGAAATCGCTGCGCGCGTCGGCTAATGTCGTTTCCGATGGATTGTGGTGCTTCCGATCCGTTACCGAATCTGGCGCCACGCACGAGCGCACCGTCACCGGCGGCGGCGTGGCCTGTGAAATACCCTCTTGGGCAATCTGAAGACAGCGTTCTCTGGTACCTACCATGCGTTCGATTTCTCCAAGTACGCTCATCGTTACCTCGCCGAGTTCCAATATCGATTTAACCGCCGCTTCGACCTGTCCGTCATTCTGGCCAGACTGCTTCGAGCATCGTCAGTCACTTCACCCCACCCTGAGTGGGTTATTCGAGCGGCTGAACATTGTGGCTAATCAGGAAACTTTATAATGAGGAAGCTATTGAGCCGAGTATTATCTACAGCCGATTGATTTGTTGGATTAAAAACTAGACCAAGTTGAGGAGAAGGGTTTTTTGAGTCTCGAATTGATCAAGCGGCAAGCGCTTAAAACCGCTTTTAGCGAATTGATGCCAACGTCCGATGACGAAGGCGAGCATGAGATTGGCCTCGGCATTGGTATCGTGTTCGGGGGAAACGCTGTTTTGCGTCGCGGCAACGCGTAAGCATTGGCGCAGCGTCGCTTCGATCCGGTCATGCAGTTGATTGATGCGGGTTTGCAACCGGTCGTTTTCGTTGACCAGCGCATCGCCGATCAACACCCGGGTCATACCCGGATTTTTTTGCGCGAAGCCTAACAGCAAAGCCAGAATCGCGTCGAGTTGGCGCATGCCATCGGTTTCGTCGGCGCTAATTTTATTGATCATCCCGAATAAGGTCTGCTCGATGAACTCGATCAAGCCTTCGAACATTTGTGCCTTGCTGGCGAAATGGCGATACAGCGCGGCTTCCGATACATCGAGCCTGGCGGCCAGGGCGGCAGTGGTGATTTTTTCCTGCTGCGGTTTTTCCAGCATCTCCGCCAGTGTTTGCAGGATTTGATTTTTTCTTTCGCCGCTTTTACCTGCCATGATCCCCTCCCAGAGAATTTTTCTTACAGCTTATTGAGTGTGCGCCGCAACCGCAAAACGGATTTTACCCTGACATCCACAAAAGGTGGGGACTTACTCGCGCCTGTTACCCACACGGTACGCATCCCCAGGCGTTTGGCGGTACGCAGGTTATCCAAGTCGTCCTCGACCATAATAGCCTGACTGGGGCGTATGCCATGCACGTGAAACACATGACGAAAGCCGTGCGCGGCGGGTTTTGGCCGGAAACCGGTGCGCTCCACGCACACCACATCGGCAAATAAATCCGCCACGCCCAGCGCCTGCAACACCCAGCGCGCGTAATGTTCGGGGGCATTGGAGAACAGAATTTTCTTGCCCGGCAAATAGCGCAACAGCCCGCGCAAGCCGCGCTCGAACACCAGCATCGAATGCAGTTGCGGAAACTGGTGGGTATGCCACAGAAAATGCCGCGGGTCGATTTGCGGATGATGCCGGATTAGCCCCAGCAAGGTCGCGCCATAGCGCCGCCAATAATGCACGCGTAGCGTATTCGCCGCCGCCTGATCCAAGCCCAGATGGGTTTGCAGATAAGCCGTCATCGCGCGGCTGATGTGAGGAAAAATATGCGGGACGGCGTTGTGCAGGGTATTGTCGAGATCGAACACCCAGACGCGGGAGGATTTCAAGCGCGTTGATCTCGCGCGTGCCGGACGTACAAGCTGGGTCGCAGCCGAGCTAGGTGCGCTTGATTAATGTGCCCACGCCTTCGCTGGTCAGAATTTCCAACAGCAGCGCATGCTCCACCCGGCCATCGATGATATGACAGGTGTTTACGCCGTTATGCACCGCATCGAGCGCGCAATTCACTTTCGGCAACATGCCACCGGCGATGGTGCCTTCCGCGATGAGCGCTTTTACCCGCTCCGAACCGAGCCCGGTCAAGAGATTGCCTGCTTTATCCAGCACGCCGGGCGTATTGGTCATAAGAATCAGTTTTTCGGCGTGCAACGTTTCCGCGAGTTTGCCCGCTACCACGTCGGCGTTGATGTTGTAGGCTTCGCCGTGCTCGCCCACGCCGAGCGGTGCAATCACCGGAATGAAATCGCGCGAATCCAATAAGTGAATCAGCTCCGCGTCGATGGCGACGACCTCGCCCACCTGGCCGATGTCCAGCATTTTCGCGGACTCTTCTTTGCTCGGCACCAACATTTTGCGCGCGTGAATGAAGTTGCCGTCCTTGCCGGTCAAGCCCACCGCCTTGCCGCCGTGCAGATTGATGAGCGTGACGATCTCCTGGTTCACCAGGCCACCCAGCACCATCTCTACGACATCCAGCGTTTCCTCGTCGGTCACGCGCATGCCTTGGATGAATTCGCTTTGCTTGCCAATGCGTTTTAGCAACTCACCGATCTGCGGGCCGCCGCCATGCACGATCACTGGATTCATGCCCACCAGTTTCAACAACACCACGTCGCGCGCGAAGCCTTCTTTCAGCCGCGGTTCGGTCATGGCGTTACCGCCGTATTTGATCACGATAGTCTTGTCGAAAAAGCGTTGGATGAAAGGCAACGCTTCGGAAAGCAACTGCACCTTTTCGGCGGCGAGCGAGGGAGAAAGAGCCATAGTCAGTCGTTTAAAGTCAGAAAGGAGAATCGGCCTATTTTAATGCCAGGAAAGGGCGCGATGAAAGCAGATAAGAAAAATAAGGCGGCTGGCGCCGCCTTATTGAGGATTGTACTTACTGGATGGTGAGCGTCTTAGCGCTGGCCGCGGCCTTCTTCGGTAGCGTCAATTCCAGTACGCCATCCGCGTATTTAGCTTGCGCTTGCGCCTCGTCGATCTCGCTGCCGAGACTAAAGCTGCGCGCCACCCGCCCATAATAGCGTTCGGAATGGATGACTTTGGCGTCGTCCTGTTGCTCGCTTTCGCGCTTCACTTCAGCGCTCAAAGAAACCACATTGCCGTCAATCGACACCTGGATTTCATCTTTACGCACCCCTGGTATCTCGGCCTTGACTACATAATTTTGGCCGCTCTCCGACACCTCTACTTTGATGTCGGCCACCTTCGGCGCGTTTTCGTAGCGCATCGGACGCACCAGGAATCCCTTAAATAAATCATCGAACATAGTGTCGATATTGAACTGATCGTAACGCGAAATATTGGCCATGCTAATCACCTCCGTATCAAATAAAAACATGAAGCACTGTCGCCAGCACTTCGACCAAATGCCTTGTTTTCTAGATTAGGGATGGCGGTCAAAATTTCAAGGGCCGCTGTGGCTTGTGTTTTACCGGGCAACTCGCTAGATTGACGCTCGCTATGGATACCCCCTGCCCCCCCTGTGACCCTGCCGCTTGGCTAACCGAGCATGGCGACTATTTATATCGCTACGCCCTGCTGCAATTGCGCGATGAGGCCGCCGCCGAAGACGCCGTGCAAGAGACGTTGCTGGCCGCGCTGGCGGCTTGGGCGCGCTTCTCGGGGAAATCCTCCGTCAGAACTTGGCTCACCGGCATCCTCAAGCACAAAATTCTCGACCTGTTTCGGCAGCGGGCCAAAGAGCCGCAGTACAACCCGCCCAGCGAAGACCCGGAGGCAGAATTGGCGGCGCTGGAGCACGCTTTATTCGACGCCACCGGCCATTGGGCGCACTACCCACGGACATGGGGCGACCCGGAATCCACCCTCGACCAGCAGCGTTTTTGGGACGCTTTCATGCGCTGCCTGGAGGCGCTCGCGCCAACCCACGCCCGGGTGTTTCATCTGCGCGAAATGGATGGCCTGAGTACTGAGGAAATTTGTAAGGAACTGGAAATCACCTCGACCAATTGTTGGGTAATGCTGTATCGCGCACGTTTGGGCCTACAGCAATGCCTCGAAATCCGCTGGGGCGGCCAAACGGCGTAAAGGAGAACACGGTGTTGAAATGTAAAGACGCCAGCCGTTTGCGCTCACAATCGCAAGACCGGCGGCTCACGCTCAGGGAAAAAATCGGCCTGCGCCTGCATCTATGGATATGCGATAGCTGCCGCGAATTTTCGCGGCAATTGCAACTGATCCGCCAGGCTTGCCAGCGGATTGAAGAATCTGAGCAGATAGGCGTTAACGCGGTGGAGCTGTCTTCCCAAGCCAAAACGCGGATCTTGCAGGAACTTGCGGCCAAGCAAAATAAAAAGGATTAAGCCGCACCTTTTTCAGCCATGGTTTTAGAGGTATCACCGGGCGAATTTGCCCTTATTTTTTAACAGTGAACTTGGAGTCAACATGAACGGTAAAAAAACAGCACTTTCTCTCGCTATCGGTTCCGCTTTTGCGGTGTCTTTCGCTGCTTCCCCCATCGCTACCGCCGCCGAAAATCCGTTCGGCATGAGCACCCTCAAAAGCGGTTATATGCTCGCGGACGCCAGCGACATGAAAGCCAGCGACAAGAAAATGCCTGACGGCAAATGTGGCGACAAGAAAGACGCGAAAGCCAAGGATGCAAAATGCGGCGCCAAAATGAAACACGACGCAGCGGCAGGCAAAATGAAAGAGGGGAAATGTGGCAACACCGCCAAAATGAAAGACGGTAAATGCGGTGAAGGCAAATGCGGCGCCACAAAAGGCATGAAAACCAAAGACAGCATGAAAGCCAAAGAAGGTAAGTGCGGTGGCAAGATGGACGACAAAGCCGCTGCGCCTGCTCCGGCTGACAAGAAGTAATACCGGCCTGCTTCCCGCAACGTGCATGCTTCGGCACTTCATGGCGCGGGCCTGGGCTTTCGGCGCGAATTACTCGATGCGTTGAAAGTCCAGGTGCCGGACGCCATCGGTTTTTTTGAAATCGCGCCAGAAAATTGGATTGATTTCGGCGGCGCCACGGCGCGCGATTTGCGCGCCTTCACCGAGCGCTATCCTTTTGTCTGTCACGGCTTGTCGCTTTCCATCGGCGGCCCGAGCCCGCTGGACGAGATGCTGTTGAAGCGCATCAAATCCTTCATGCACACCCACCGCATTCAGCTCTATACCGAACACTTATCGTATTGCAGCGACGACGGCCATTTGTATGACCTGCTGCCGATCCCGTTTACCGAAGAGGCCGTGCATTACGTCGCAGCGCGCGTGAAGCGCGTACAAGACATTCTCGAAACCCGCATCGCGCTGGAGAATGCGTCGTTCTATGTCATGGCGCCGATCGCCGATATGAGCGAGGCGGATTTTATTCGCGCCGTTATCGCAGAAGCCGATTGTCTGTTGCACTTGGACATCAACAATGTGTATGTGAACAGCGTGAATCACCGCTACGATCCGGTCGAATTTATTCGCGCCATGCCCACCGAACGCATCGCGTACATGCATATGGCAGGGCATTACCAGGAAGCCGCGGATTTACTCGTCGATACCCACGGTGCGGATGTGATTGACCCGGTGTGGCAACTACTCGATCAAACCTACGCCGTGCATGGCGTGCATCCCACCCTGCTAGAGCGCGATTTCAATATCCCGCCACTGGCTGAACTGGCGCGCGAAGTCGCGCAGATCGCCCATATCCAAGCAGGCCACGCGCATGCCAAACGCACCTACCGCGCCTAAATTCCAAGCGTTTCAATTCGAATTCGCACGCCATATTCGCGACCCCAAAGCCCATGCGCGGCCCACAGGCGTGCCCGCGCGCCGCATGAAAATTTACAACGATCTGCTGTACAACAATCTCGAAGGCTTTTTGCTCGCCTGTTTTCCGGTGCTGCATCGTGTCCTGGGCGCGCGCAAATGGGCGAAGCTGGTACGCGAATTTTTTGCCGAACATCGCTGCCATACGCCTTTCTTCCGCCAGATTCCGGATGAGTTCGTGCAGTACCTGCAAGCAGAACGCGGCGTGCGCCCGGGCGACCCGCCGTTTATGCTGGAATTGGCGCATTACGAATGGATCGAACTAGCGCTCTCGGTTTCGAACAAAGATGTTCCCTTGGATAGCATCGACGCCGCGGGCGATTTGGCCAGTGGCCGTCCGGTGTTGAATCCGGTACTCGCGCTGCTGCAATACCAGTACCCGGTACAGCGCATCGGGCCCGACTATAAGCCGCGTACTCCGCCCGCCGAACCCACTTATCTACTCGTATTCCGCAACGCCGATTTCAGTGTCAATTTCGTCGCCTTGAACCCGGTCTCGGCGCATTTGCTGGCTTTGCTCCAGAACAGTAAACCTATCAGCGGCGAAAAATTGCTCAAAAAACTCGCGCAGGAATTAAAGCATCCCCTGCCGAGTGCCGCTATACAGGGTGGCTTGGAAATCCTGCGTGAATTACGCTCGGCTGGCGCCATTCTCGGTACCTGGCTCCGGTAGTGTAGTACGCCAGGCACTCCGCCAAAACTTATGAATTTGGGCGGATATGTCGTCATTCAATCGAAAAATTCTCGCGGCATACTTGGTCGTGTTGCTCGCGGGCGCTACGCTGTCGGGTTTGGTTTACTTACACGGCCGCCAAGTCATAGACGCCGGCGCGCGGCTCACCGAGCACAGCGTGCCGCGTTTCGATACTCTCTCGCAATTGCGCCACGCCATTTTTAAGCAAAAACCCATTCTCTACGAATACTACGCTAATACTGATCGCCAAGCTTATCTGTCGCGCTTTGAGCAAGCACAACGCGAAACCTGGGAAGACTTGCGCACTTTGCGCGAGATGCATGGCTCTTCCCCCGAATTGACCCGCATTGAGGCCGAGGTCAATCGCATCCGCCAGCTCGCGGTAGAACTGGATAAAAATCTAGGTCATCCCGGCATCGATTGGGATCAAGCGCGCGCCACCCTGGCCGAGGTGAGCGTGGCGGAGCGCGGCATCGCCCCCGAACTCGATGCCCTGGTACAGAAAAACCGTAAAGAGGTCATGCGTTACGGCGAAGAAACGCGAGAAAACACGCTGACCATGATAAAAATCGTGGAGGGCTTCACTTTCATCGGCCTGATGTTGTCGCTGTTCATCGCCTACTATATTCGCAGGTATTTGCGCGATGCCGCCGACCGGAAAATGCTCGCCGTGTTCCCGGAGCGCAGCCCAAATCCGATGTTGCGCCTCAACCAGACGGGGGAAATTTTGTTTGCGAACGAGGCGACGCTGAACCTTAGCGCGCGCTTCGGCCTGCCCCAACTCCAATCGCTACTGCCTGCCGATCTCTCACAGCACTTGACGGATTTGCAGTGCTCGAACCAGCAATACGCACTGTGGGAATATGCAATCGGAGAACACATTTTAGATTGCGAAGCACACCTGCTGTCCGATTTGCAGGTGTGCCATTTGTATTTGACTGATATCACGGACCGCAAAAAAGCCGAGCAGCGCCTGCTGCATCAAGCCTTGCATGATGCAGTGACGGGGCTCCCGAACCGCCGTCAATTTAGAGCGCGACTAGAGGAAAATCTCCTCGCACAGCCTGATGCCTGCTGCGCGGTGGCTTTAATCCGGCCGGATCGCATCAAGCTGGTGTTGGAGTCTCAAGGTTATGCCGCGAGCGACACCTTGATCCGCGCCATGGCAGAACGCTTGATACAGGCGTTGGCGCAAACACCCGGCGCCGCGCCTACCACCGAACTCTTCCGCTTCGAAGGCGCGACCTTCGGCTTGCTCGTCACCCAATTGCCGAATGCGGAGGAAGGCGCGCTGCTGATGCAACGCCTGCAAGCAGCGATGATCGAACCGATTCTGGTGGAAGAACGCGAATTTTTCTTTACCCTGAGCATCGGTGTGGCAAGCAGCCCGGATCATGGCAAAGACGCCGAAACGCTGTTTAAAAATGCGGAAGCGGCCGTTAACCGTATTCGCACCGAAGGCGGCAATGGGTTCCGGCATTACACCCAAGACCTCTCCGAACGCACCGAGCAGTGGCTGAGGCTGGAGCACGGATTACGCCGCGCCATGGCGCGCGAGGAATTGATACTGCATTATCAACCGCAAGTGAATTTGCACAGTGGCGAAGTCATCGGCGTCGAAGCATTGATCCGCTGGAATAGCCCGGAGCGCGGCCTGGTTCCGCCGATGCAATTTATTCCGCTGGCTGAGGAAACCGGACTCATCGTGCCGATCGGTGCCTGGGTGCTGCGCACCGCGTGCCTTCAAGCCAAGTTTTGGCTTAGCCACGGCAACCCGCTGGTGATGGCGGTCAATATTTCGGCGCGCCAATTCCAACATCCCGGCTTTATCGATCTGGTGGAGGAGGTATTGCGTGAGACCGGGCTACCGGCACGTTACTTGGAATTGGAAATCACCGAAAGCGTGGCTATGCACGATGCCGGCCGCACGACTGCTACCTTGCACGCCTTACGCAATCTGGGCATTCAGCTCTCCATCGACGATTTCGGTACCGGTTTTTCTTCACTCGCCTATCTGCGGCGCTTCCCTTTGGATAAGCTCAAGATCGACCAATCCTTTGTGCGCAATCTCGGCACCGACGAGCACGACGCCACCATCGCCCACACGGTCATTCTGCTCGGGCAAAGCTTGAAGCTTACGGTGATCGCCGAAGGGGTAGAAACACGCGAACAAATCGATATTCTGCGCCGTCTCGGCTGCCAGGAAATGCAAGGTTACTTTTTCAGCCGCCCGGTACCCGCCACGGACATCGACGTCATCCTACGCGAAGGCCGGCGCTTGGCGGCGTAAGCTAAGATCACTCAAGTTCCCGCCCGAAACAGCCGGTATTTGTCGTGCCTGTAGGCATCCTTGTTGCGAATCAGCGCATGCCGAACGCCAACCCGCGCTGCGTCATCAAACTTTCAACAAAACGCAACAAACCTGACGCTGGCGCGCGGCATGCTCGCGCCCATGGAACACCCCCTTTTTCAATTCGATACCTTGCCGAGTGCGCGCCCGCTGCTGCGCATTGCGGTGGTGACAGAAACTTACCCACCCGAGGTCAATGGTGTCGCTATGACCATAGGCCGCATCGTGAGCGCGATACAAGCGCGCGATCATCAAATCCAACTGATACGTCCGCGCCAAGGCGCACACGATGCCGGGCTGGCCGAACTGAATCTTGAGCAGGTACTCAAACCCGGCCTGCCCATTCCGCGCTACGACAGCTTGCGCATGGGCTTGCCCGCCAAGGCATCGCTCATCCGGCTGTGGCGCGAAAAGCGGCCGAATGTCGTGCATTTGGTGACGGAAGGCCCGCTCGGCTGGTCGGCATTATCGGCGGCGCTCACACTCAAGATTCCCGTGACTTCCGATTTCCACACTAATTTTCATCACTACAGCCAGCACTATGGCTTGGGCTGGTTGAAGACGCCCATCGCGCGCTATCTGCGCAAATTTCACAATCGTACCCGGCTCACTATGGTGCCGACCCGTGCTATGCGCGATGCATTGCTACGGGAGGGTTACCGCCATCTGAAAGTCGTGGCGCGTGGCGTCGATATCGAATTGTTCAACCCGGCCCGGCGTAACGATCGCCTGCGCGCCGAATGGGGGGTGGGGCCGGAAGATCTCGTCGCGCTGTATGTGGGCCGCTTAGCGCCGGAAAAGAATTTGTCTCTGGTCGTGCGCGCCTTCGCCGGCATGCGCACGCGCTTGCCGGGTGCCAAATTGGTATTGGTGGGCGATGGCCCAATGCGTGCCGAGTTAGCACGCGCCTTGCCCGATGCGGTGTTCGCCGGCATGCGTATTGGCGCCGATCTCGCCAGCTATTATGCCTCCGGCGATGTGTTTCTTTTTCCCAGTCTGACCGAGACCTTCGGTAATGTCACCTTGGAGGCGATGGCGAGCGGACTTGCGGTCGTCGCCTACGACTATGCCGCTGCGTGCGAATTAATTACGCAGCGCGAAAATGGATTGCTGGCGCCGCGCGATGAGGCGGCGATGTTTTGTACTTTAGCGCAAGAGCTGACGGCAGACCGGCAGCAGGTACGCGCACTGGGCCACGCCGCGCGTCATACCGCAGAACACAACGATTGGGCGACGATCTACACCCAATTCGAACACGCGCTTTTCGAGGTGGTACAAGCGAGCGAAAGGAGTGAGAATGCAAACCGAATTGAGTTTAGTCCTCGCCCGAATTAACGCCGCGGATGCCGCCCTCTGCGCACGCATCAATCGCGCCAACCGCAGCCGCTTGGTACAACGTTTCTTCAGCACGATAAGCCGCCTAGGCGACGGCGCATTTTGGTATGTGCTGATGGCGCTGCTAGTGATCGTGGAACACGAATTCGCGTTCAAGCCGGTGCTGCATATGATCGCCGCCGGTTTAATTGGGCTGGCCCTTTACAAGTGGCTGAAGCAGAAAACGCTGCGGCCCCGCCCGTGCGATCTGCACGCGGCGATCCTGCGCGGCGCCGCGCCGCTGGATGAATTCAGCTTTCCCTCTGGGCATACTTTACATGCCGTTACTTTTACCGTGGTGGCGCTCGCCTACTACCCGTGGCTGGCACCGGTATTGGTGCCGTTCACCTTGCTTGTCGCACTGTCACGCGTGATTCTGGGCCTGCACTATCCGAGCGATGTGTTAGCCGGTGCGGTCATCGGCTATGCGCTGGCGACGCTCGCTCTGCTGGTGTAAAAACGATGCGCATTTTAATGATTTCCGATGTGTACTTTCCGCGCGTGAATGGCGTTTCCACCGCGATCATGACCTTGCGCCGCGAGTTGCAACGCGAAGGCCATGAAATCACGCTCATTGCCCCGGACTATGGCAGCGTGACCGCCGACGAGAAAAACATTGTTCGCATTCCCGCGCGCAGTGTGTGGCTCGATCCGGAAGACCGGATCATGGCATCGCACAAAATCGCCGCGTTGATTCCGCATCTGCAAACGACGGCTTTCGATCTCGTGCATATCCATACGCCCTTCGTCGCGCACTACGCTGGCTTGAAAATCGCGCGGGCTTTGGGCGTGCCGGTGGTGGAAACCTATCACACCTTTTTTGAAGAATACCTTTTTCATTACGTACCCCTCTTGCCCAAGGCGTTCATGCGCTACCTGGCGCGTGCCTTCTCGCGCAGTCAATGCGCGGCGCTCGATGGCCTTATCGTACCGTCGCAACCCATGCTCGATACGTTGCTGCGCTATGGTATTGATACCCACACCCAAGTGATCCCCACTGGGATCGAGTTAAGTGATTTTAGCGGCGGCGATGGCAGCCGTTTCCGCACCCAGCATGGCATTCCCCCTGAACAACCACTGCTGCTGTTTGTCGGCCGTATCGCGCATGAGAAGAACATCGGTTTTCTGCTGCATGCCCTGACCCAGATCAAACAAACGCACCCCGAAGTCTTGCTCGTTCTCGCTGGCGAAGGCCCCGCCGCCGCCGCATTGCAGCGTCAAACCATGCGCCTTAAACTCGATGCACAGGTGCGTTTCGTCGGCTATCTGGAGCGCAGCCGCGAATTACTCGACTGCTACCGCGCTGCGGACATCTTCATCTTTAGTTCTCGCACCGAAACGCAAGGCTTGGTCCTGCTAGAGGCGATGGCCCTGGGCACACCCGTGGTTGGACTGGCGATTATGGGCACGGCGGAAGTCTTACGGCATGGCCGGGGCGCACATATTGCACCGGATGATGTGCATGGATTCGCCAATACCGTGTCAGCCTTGCTCGGCGATCCGGAAACGCGCGCGGCACTCAAACAAAGCGCGATGGAATATGTGCAGGAATGGACTGCGCCGGAGATGACGCGGCGGCTCAGCCGTTTTTATGCGCACGTTACCGGAGAAAGCGAGATGGCTAAAGCCGAGGCATCGGAGATACCCCGGCTTTCCAGCTAGAAACGATTACTGCGGTTGCGCTTCGTGCATGTGTTCCTGCTGATCGTGATGCAGTTGCTTGTGATCCTTATGTAAATCTTTTTTATCGTGCTTGAGATGTTTCTTGTCATGCTTGATATGTGCCTTATCGTGCGCTAATTCATGGTGCTCGCGCCGCATACCGGCTTTATCGCCTGCCTTCTTTTCCTGCTGGAATTCACGGCGATCCTGCTTGGCTTTCTGGACATCCTGATGCAAATCGCGCTTGTCCATATGCATGTCTTGCATATCTTTATTCATTTCATGTTTCGTCGCATCGTCCGCGGCATGGCTCATTGGTGCGAGCGCGAAGCCTAAGACTGCGCTTAAAACAATCAGAGTCGGTTTAAACATTATTCGCTCCTTCAATTTTAAGTAACTGGATAAAAAATTTAAGTATGGTGCCGTGTGTTTAAACGGCGCAGCGTGAGCAATCGTTGACAGCGCGGGAGAATTTAGGCGCGCGCCTAAGTAAATAAGCTGGCGGGCAAGGGCAGATGGCCGCGCAATTCATCCACGCTCAAGCCTTGCAGATGCCGGGCATGCTCCGGGCAGGGGGAATCGGCGCGCCAGTGTGGTGCCTCACCCAGCAGCAAACGATTGATTTCAGGCAGCCGCAGGCTGGTTTCCACTACATAATGATCGAAGCGCCGGACGAGATGCCAATCCAGGCAGCGTGCACTGGCGTAGAGGGTATGCGGAATCTGACTGCCATAGAGGAACTGCGACGCGCGGCGCAAATAGCGCAAGGCGCGCTCCGCCGCTTCCTGCGTGCAATCGAATTCCACCCCCACATAGTGCGCGAGCAAAGCCTGATGGTCGCGGATTAGAGTATGCGGCATGGCGAACAAATGCGGTGCGATGTGGGCATCCATCGCCCATTCCGCGCTGGCATGCGTCACCATCGGCAACTTCAACCACATACGTTCATGCGCCGGCACGAAATGGTTATGGGCAATGATATCGACGAACAGATGGCTGGCGTAACCCAAAGCGATGGCGCGTGTCTCTGGGCTATCGGCATGCCCCAGCAAACGCACCGCTTGTTCCCACAAATGGGTTTCGGCAAAGGCTTCGGTTCTGGCACTACGCCCCATCAACGCCAGATCGGGTAAACACGAACCGGCCAAAACGAGTTGCGGCAAACGCCGGGCGGCGTCTCGAAAACGGGTATCCAACAACGGTACCGCCCAGATCAATAACTGGGAAAAATAGAGGTGTGTCGCCAAGCCCCAGGCCAGCGCGTCCGCGCTGTGTAGCGCGAAGGGGATCACCCAAAATAGCCAGAGCGGAATACGCATGGCCGCAGTCTAAAAATGTCATGCGTACCCTGCGTGAAATTTGGATGATTTTTCCGTGACATGCGACATGAATATATTTGAAGCCGCATCCACTCACCCCAATCCTCTCCTAGAGGGAGGGGGTCTTTCGGCGGCAGATGAAGTTCAAACTTCATCTGCTGGATCAATAGGGGAAGAGTTTTCCTGGATTCAGAATATTGTTCGGATCGAACACCCGCTTCACTTCTTTCATCAGCGCCATCGTGGCGGCATCGATTTCACGCCCGACAAACGGGCGTTTCTCCATCCCCACGCCATGCTCGCCCGAGAGCGTGCCGTTGAGGTTAATGACCAAGTCGAAGACTTCGTTCAAGCACGCTTCCGCGCGCTGGAGTTCATCGCCGCGATCCGGATCCACCAATAAATTGACATGAATATTGCCGTTGCCGGCATGGCCGAAATTGACGTTGGCGATCTGATAATGCTGTGCGAGTTGGGTCACGCCGGTGAGCAATTCCGGCAGGCGCGACACCGGTACCACCACGTCTTCGTTGATTTTGCGCGGCGCGATATCGCGCAGTAAGGGCGAGAGCGCCTTGCGCGCCGCCCACAGCGTTTTCGTGTCCGCGACCGGCACGGCTTGCAGCAAGCCGTCGTCTTGGCACGCTTGCAAAATGGCGCGCTGACTCGCTGCGATTTGTTCCTTGCCGCCATCGACTTCGATCATCAGCATCGCTTGCGTCGCTTCCGGTACTAATCCCGGGTAATGCGCACGCACCAGATCAAGTGCGCCGCGATCCAAGAACTCCAAAGCGCTGGGAATGTGCGGCTGCGCCATGATGCGCGTGATAGCGTGCGCACAGGCAGCGATGTCGCGATAGTGGGCGGTGATGCCGGCCACGGCTTCGGGCAGTGGGGTGAGTTTCAGCGTCGCTTCGGTAATGATGGCGAGCGTGCCTTCGGAGCCGATGATGAGCCGCGTGAGATCGTAACCGACCACGGCTTTCGTGGTGTAGGCGCCGGTCTTGATGATGTCGCCTTTGCCGGTGACTGCTTTTAAGCCCAACACGTGATCACGCGTCACGCCGTATTTCACCGCGTGCGGCCCGCCGGCGCAGGTGGCGAGATTGCCGCCGATGGAACAATACGCGGCGCTCGACGGATCCGGCGGCCAGAAAAAACCATGCGGCCGCGCCGCATCTTGCACCGCTTGATTGACCACGCCGGGTTCGACCACGATCGCGCGGTTGGCGGGATCCACGGCCACCATGCGCCGCATGCGTTCGAGCGAAAGTGCGATACCGCCGTGTTCCGGCACGCTGCCGCCCGCGGTACCGGTGGCGCGTCCGCGCGGCGTGATCGGCACTTTGAATTCGTTGCAAGCGCGAACGGTCTCCTGCACTTCTTCGGTGGTCAACGGGAACGCGACGGCCTCGGGTAGGTAGTGATTGCGGCTATTGTCGTAGCCATACACATAGCAACTCGCCGCATCGGTGAAGAACCGGTCGGGTCCGAGCAGTTGCGCGAGGCGGGTGATGAAGGAGGGTGGCAGCATAGTGAGTGATAATAACGATCAGGATCATAGCATCAAGCGCCGGCGAGTGAGGCGGCGGCGAAATGGCGTGGGCCGTTGCAAAGTCGGCTCGCCGCCGCTGAACAGCACGGCATAGAGCAGCCCGCGGCGACGTTCCGGAAATCGCATCACCTCGACCCAGTCGATTCGTTGGTTCATCGTGGCGGAGATGAGGTGTGGATTGGGGCAGTAGCCGCAACGCCACGAGTAGCCTTGGCAGAACACCGCTGCCGCCAGTTGGCCGGGATAGTCGGGGTGGTCAGCGGCGTCACCGCGATGCGCCAATACCGTTAGCGTGAGAACCGCTCAGGGCCAGATGAAACACCGAGGAGTCGATGGCCACCAGATGCTTGAGCTTTGTATCCACTGTCACCGAGATGCGGTCGCCATAGCGCGCCAGGCGTTTGAGCAAGCGATCGAGATCGGGCAGCTGACTGCGTTGCAAGGCATCGATGCGCAGCGTCACGGTCGAGGACGTATGCTTGAGCAGCTTCTCGATCTGGCGCCCGGCGCGGCGGAAGAAACGCTTGTCCAGCCAGCCTTGCAGCGACACCATGAAATTAGGCGCGGCGTCCGCCCGGCCCCAAGACAGGGCGAGCCGTCCCTCGCGCAGATAGCGCGCGAACTTCTGCTGCGCGCGGCGCAGGTAGCGCTCCATCGTGGCCGGCGTCGTTGCCTGCTTCACCGCAAAATGGCGTTCCACGTAATCACGCATGGCCAGCGCTGCGATCCAATCCACGATCACCAGCGGAAATTTTTTCGGCGCGAGCCACGGGAGGGTACGCAGAAAATGATATAGCCGCGGCACGCCGCCCGGCAGCACGCCTTTCACCAGCAGCTTGGCGAGGATGACGAGTTGCTGCGCGAACGCATATTCTCCCTGATAGACGGGGGAGGCCATGTAGCGCATTTTATTGCGGATGCGCGTGGCAATGGCGTCATCCGCGAGCAGCCGCCAATAGAGCGCTTTATATTCATTCACCATGGCGTCGTAGTCCATCTGCTTGGGCAGGAAATTGGTACCAAGTTTAGTGTTGTCCGTGCCGTCGGCGCCGGGGATGAGCCGGCCCTCTTGCGCCAAGCGCTGATACAGCGGCGTCTTCGGCAGCGCGGTGAGCAGACCGATCATGGCGGCTTGAATCCCCGCATCGGTGATGAATGCATACTGCTGGTCGAAAGCGTCCAGGGTGTCATTGTCGAAACCGATGATGAAGCCCGCCAGCACGTCGATGCCGTGGGCGTAGATGCGGCGGATGGAGGTGAGCATGTCCTCCTGCAAATTCTGCGTCTTATGCGTTTCCTTCAGGCTCGCAGGGTCGGGCGATTCGAGCCCGATGAACACCCAAGAAAAATTCGCATCGCGGAACAGTTGCAGCAACTCGGCATCGTGCGCGAGATTGAGCGAGGCCTCGGTGCCGAAGCGAAACGCATAGCGGTGCCGCCGCTGGTAATCGATCAAATAGCGCAACAAGCCCTTCGCCAGCGTCTTGTTGCCGATCAGATTGTCATCGACGAAGAACACATTGCGCACCGCGTGCCGCCGCAACTCGTCCAACTCGCGCCCGACCTGCTCCGGTGCCTTGCAGCGCGGCTTGCGCCCAAACATCACGATGATGTCGCAGAATTCGCAGCGGTACGGGCAGCCGCGCGAGAATTGCAGGGTGACGGTCGAGTACTGGTCGAGCTTGAGCAAATCGAATCGTGGGATCGGCGAATCTTGCATCGCTACCGTGCCGGTCTCGCGGTACAAGCTGCGCGCCTGGCCCGCTTCCCAATCGCGGCAAAACTGTGGCCAGTTATATTCGGCCTCGCCCGCCACCACGCTATCGGCCAGGGTGGCGTAACGCTCCGGGCAGAGCGAGGTGTAGCTGCCGCCCGCCACCACCGGATAGCCTTGCCCACGATAGAAGCCGAGCAGCTCGCGCTGCCGTGGAAACTGCACGCCCATGCCACACACGCCGATGAGGTCCGCTCGCGGCGCGAGCGGTACCGGTTCCACGTTCTCGTCCACGATCTCCACTTCCCAATCCGGCGGACACAGCGCCGCCAGCGTGGCCAGTCCCAGCGGCGGGTTAATCGCGCGCTTGCCGGGCAGGATATGGTCCACCGCCCATTTGAAGCTCCAAAAGCTTTCCGGGTACTTTGGATTAATCAGCAACAGCCGCATGGCCGCACTCTCCTATTCATGCGCCGAGCAGTTGGGCCGCGTATAGGGAAGCCCAACCTTGCCCTCATCCCACCCGCGCTTCTCGAAAAAACTGGCGCTCGTAATGCTCACCCTTCTTACCGATGTTGAACGATGTCACCGGGCGGTGATAGCCCATCACCCGCGTCCATACCTCGCACGGTTGGCGTTCCTCATCCTTTAATTTTAGTTCGATTGCGATTACCTGAGTTTCTGCAGTCATCTCATTCATTTCGATCTCCTTCTCATTAGTAGCTAAACAGCTTGTGATTTAACGTAACGATAAAACCCAAATTGCTGTCGGCCGCCGCTGGGCGTCTGGTGCATCTCTGACGCTGTTTCCATCAACTTAAACCCGGAACCCAATTCCGCGCCCAATCCGGCCGTGTCATAACGCACAACCTTGAGCCCGCTACAAGTATCGGGGCCATCCAAGGCGAAGGCGGCAACGATCAGATTCCCTCCCGGCGCTAGCGCTTTGTTCAAGGATTGCACATAACGCCGCCGGTCTTGCGCATCAGTCAGGAAGTGAAACACCGCGCGGTCGTGCCACACGGCATAAGTATGTGGCGGATCAAACTGTGTCACATCGGTTTCATACCATTCCATTGCGGCGGCTGCCTGTCCTAGCCGCTGCCGCGCATGATCGAGCGCATGGCCGGAGATATCCAACACAGCAAGCCGGCGAAAGCCCTGCTCATGCAAGCGATCCACCAGCACCGACGCGCCACCACCCACGTCGATGATGGGTGCGCTCGGACCGACGCCCGCATGACTAACTAGAAGGAGAGAAAGAATGGGCTCGCTTTGATACCACCCGACTTCTTGCGGGGATTTGTCAGCGTAAACTCGTTCCCAGTGCGCCTTTCTGTTCATATCGATTCCCGCTTCAAGCGGCAGCGCTGGTGATGTCATGCTCGCCTTGGCTGAAGTTACGGATCATTTCATTAAATGCCGTTCACGCCCAGCGTGGAAAAATGATTGCGCAGCGTGCCCAAGTGGATCAGCACTTTCACCGCTTGCGCCGTGAGCAACTCGGCCTCGATAGCGTCGAACTCGCCGCTGGCCCTCCGGCACGGCGAATGGCTGAGCGGATATTCGTCACGTCGAACGGCGTGGACTTTCCGTCGCGCTTGATGATCTGGCGCGGAATGGAAATCAGAGGCGAGCGAACCGATGCTTCCAATGCTTGGCTTGCCATCATTACCTCCTGTGCATCACGACTATCTAAACCAGAATATCTTGTGGTTTGCTTGCAATAAATACTACGCCCTATAGTCTTCTTGTAAAGAAGATTTTAAGATGTTTTTATCTTCTTTATGTGTCGCTTTTGGGCCGTGCCGAAAAATATCCAGTACCGGTATTTCAAGCGCATCCAGGGTATTCTTCACGAATAAGCCCAGTTCGGTATCCCCTTCCATGGTCAACCGCCGGTTGAAAAACAGCGTATCCGCATCTTCCTGACGCAGCCCCAGCAGCAGGAAATCACGCGCATCGGCGCTGATGGTCAAGTCGAGGTGGAGCGTACGGCGACGCGCGACGAAGGCGGTGGGCGTAACGCTGAAGTGAAATTCGATCCGAGTGTCTCGCATGCGGATGCATACCTGCTTGCCGTGCAGTGGCTGCAAATCCCGCGGACGAATATGCGCGGACAGCGCCGCGTTGAGGAATCCGGTAAACAACACCGAGTGCGGATACTGAGGCAGCACCGAAAATAGCTTCGCCAGCGGCGCGGGGAAAATAATCTGCGGTATCTTCATTTTCTTGTCTCGTTAATATGAAACTCGCGAAGCGAGCCTGAGTCCCTCCCGCTTGCGGGACTGCGGAAGGGTCGCTGCGCAGCAGCGGGGTACCCACCGGCGTACCCCTTGCGGGTGAAGAGTTAGGAGAGAGGGCGCTCGTCATGGCCGGCCTTGCCCCACCTGCTCCAAACCCGGCCGGCCGTGCCAAAAGCCGTCGCAGGCGTGACCCGGCATAAGCCGCACCATTTGATCCGCCGCTGCTTGAGGCGCGAGTTCGCCCTCCAGGCAGTCGCGGAAAAGCCGGATAATTTTTCCGGTGTGATGGGCCTGCGGGCTGATCCGCGCCACGTTCACGCCGAGCCCGCGCATGTCAGCCAGTTCGTAGATCAGGTTGTAGACACCAGCGGACTGGGTTTGGATGCCGTTCAACGCCAGGAACGGCCGGCCTTCGCGGGTGCGCAGCGTGAGCCCGTCGGGATAATC
Source organism: Betaproteobacteria bacterium (assembly GCA_025361165.1). Classification (GTDB taxonomy): domain Bacteria; phylum Pseudomonadota; class Gammaproteobacteria; order Burkholderiales; family Thiobacteraceae; genus RBG-16-58-11. The sequence goes on from JANYAU010000086.1 coordinate 39,917, forward strand.
CAGACAGCGAAACTGGCAATCGTCCTTGGGCAAGTTGTGGTGGCGCGCGGTGAAGCAGCGCGCGGAAAAAGCCAGCGGCATGCGGCCGTAGGCGAACACCTCGGTCTCCATCCCCTTTGGTCGCTGCCGCTGCATCGCTTGCAGGGATTGGTGCGACATTTCCAGCGGCGCCACCCAGCGCCGCGCGCCGAGTGCGGCCAGATAATGCAGCGTGCGCGGATTGTAGATATTAATGTGGGGGCCAAGCGCGAACGGCGCCGCGCCCGCGAGCAGCCGCACTGCACCCATGTCGTTCGCCTCCACCATGAAGCGGCCGTTGGCGGCGAGCTTGCGCAAGGTTTTCAAATCCGACTCCGATTCCAGCAGCGCTTGAGTAGATAGCACCACTTCTTTACCCGCTTGCGCGAGGCGTTCGGCCAGATCGAACCAATCATCGGTGCGCAGCGTATGCCGCCGCGAGCAAACCGTTTCGCCCAGATAGACGATCTCCACTGGCGTCTCTGCGATGTCGTCGTAAAACTTGAGCAGCGTATCCTTATCCCAGTAATAGAGCACCGGGCCCAGGGCTAATTTCATTGCGCTCACTTCCATGGCCGGTGATACGCCCCCAGCGTATGTTGCCGCCCTTCCGCCACTTTGCTCAATTGCTCGCTCCACGCGGCGGCCACTTTGAAGTCATGCGGCGCGCGCTGGCAGGCGTCGATCGCCTGCCGCCACGCCTGTGTCACTTGCGCCACATAGGCCGGGCTGCGCTGACGGCCCTCGATCTTGATCGCTTTGATGCCGATGCGCAGCATCTCCGGCAAGCATTCCATGGCGTTGAGGCTGGCGGGTTCTTCGATGGCGTAATAGGTTTCGCCGTTCACTTCGAAGCGCCCCTTGCACAAGGTGGGATAGCCGGCGTTCTCACCGTCTTCGTAGCGATCGAGCAGTACGCCATTGAGACGAGATTCAAGCCCCTGCGGCGTCTGCTGCCAGCGCACCGCCTTGGCCGGCGAGCAGACGCCGCAGGTGTTGGGCGATTCCCCGGTGACGTAAGAAGACAAGGCGCAGCGCCCCTCCACCATGACGCACAAGCCGCCGAAGCCGAACAACTCGATCTCCACCGGTGTGTTGTTCACCACCTGCTCCACCTGGGCGAGCGCTAGCACCCGCGGCAGTACCGCGCGCTGGATGCCGAAGCGCTCGTGAAAAAAATTGATCGCTTCGTAATTGGTGGCGGAGCCTTGCACCGACAGATGCAGGCGCAACTCGGGATAAGTCTTCGATGCGTATTCCATCAGCCCGACGTCGGCCAAGATCACCGCGTCCACGCCCAGCGCCGCCGCCTGGTCCACCGCGCTCTGCCAACGCTGCCAGTTTTCCGCCTGGGGATAGGTGTTGAGCGCCAGCAGTACTTTCGTCTCGTGGGCGTGGGCATAGCGCAAGCCTTCGCGCGCGGTCGCTTCGTCGAAATTGAGACCGGGGAAGTTGCGCGCATTGGTGGCGTCGCGGAAGCCGATGTAGACGCAATCCGCGCCGTTATCCACCGCGGCCTTGAGCGATGGCAAATTGCCCGCCGGGCACACTAATTCCATCGTGGCGTCAGGCAACATGCTGCAATTCCTTGCAATGGGCACCGGCATACTCCCCCTGCCGATGACCGCGCCGGCGCAACTCGCGCTCGATGCCATTCAACACATTCCACTTTTGGCTGCACCATTCCGGCGCCAGTAAAATGTCTTTCGAAGCCGTGCCGGTCACGCGATGGAACACGATTGGTTGCGGCGTGCGCTCGATCAAATCGCTGGCGATGTCGATGTACTCTTCCACATCAAGTGGCCGGTATTCGCCGCGCCGCCATTGCTTGGCGAGCAGCGTGCCCTTCACCACGTGCAGCGGATGCAACTTCAATCCATCCACCCCCAGCGCCAGTACCGCATCCAGCGTCTCGTGGTAGTGGCGCGGCGTTTCGCCCGGCAGCCCCACGATCAGATGCGTGCACACCGGAATGCCTCGGCCGCGCGCGGCGAGCACGGCGTGCCGATATTCCGCGAAGCCGTGGCCGCGATTGACCCGCGCCAGGGTCTCGTCGAAGGCCGACTGCAAGCCCAATTCCAGCCACACTTCCCATCCCTGGCGGCGATAGCCGTCGAGCAAATCCAGCACTGCGTCCGGCACGCAATCCGGCCGCGTGCCCACCGCCAGCCCGACCACGTCCGGCTGCGCCAAGGCGAGACCGTACAGCGCTTCGAGTTGCGCCACATCGGCGTAGGTGTTGGTATAAGCCTGGAAATACGCGATAAAGCGCCGCGCTCGGGTGCGCCGCGCGATGGCGCGCCGCCCCTGCTCCATCTGCTCCGGTATCGAAGGCGGCCTGCGCCCGTTCGGACTGAACGAGACGTTGTTGCAGAAAGTGCAGCCACCGCGGCCCTTCGCGCCGTCGCGGTTGGGACAGGTGAAGCCGACGTCCAGCGCGATCTTGTGCACGCGCTCGCCATAGCGCCGCAGCAGGAATTGCCCGAAGGTATGCACGCGCTCGGAAAGCACCATCGGCGGAAAATTCGCGGCGTGCGGCATGGGGATTTAAACTCTATATAAGGATCGCTATATCTGAATATAATGTAGCACGCCCATGCAAATAGCTCAACTCCCCCTTGCATTCTTTGGGGCAAAAATGCAGCCACTCTAACTGATCAATACGAGCGTGATCCGAGACACTCACAACCAATACACGAAAATGAACAGCATCAGCCAGACCACGTCGACGAAGTGCCAG
>JANYAU010000108.1 GCA_025361165.1 Betaproteobacteria bacterium
TTTACGCCCCAGCAATCGTGGTTCAAGTAGCGCCCACGCCGCATCGGAGATGTCATGTCTTTGATAGGCCTCAGCCATTCGTGTCCACCGCAGTTTATGTAATAAACTACTTTAACATATCTCGTGACGACACTGTCTAGAGGCTTGAAAAATAATCACATGTTATAGAAAGGCAATGTGTAAGGTTGGCCGACAAAAAATCGCTGCATCTCAGCCATCCATATTTTCGGTATGTGGAGCGACCGCGTGCTTAGCGCAGCCAATTACGACGCCAGAAGATAGACACCATCACCAGCGCGATGCCGCCCATCAACCCCATCGCTAGGCCAAAGCCATGCGGCAGATCCAGCCACGGCATATGTTTAAAGTTCATGCCGAAAATGCCCGCTACGAGCGCAGCAGGCATGAACAGCGTGGTAATCACCGTGAGCGCACGCAGTTCAACGTTAAATCGGTTGCTCAAGCTGGACAGGTAAACGTCTAGCATCCCCGCCTGCAAGTCGCGTAGCGCCTCGATGGATTCGACAATGTGCACGGTATGGTCGTACACGTCGCGCAAATACACCCCGGTGCCAGGCTGGAAAAATCCGTCCTCGTTGCGGATTAGTGTATTCAGCACCTCGCGCAACGGCCATACTGCACGGCGCAGGTTATGCGTCGCGCGCCGCAGCTTGTGCAAGGTTTGCAGCGATTCTTGATCCGGCTTTTCCAGCAGCGCATCTTCCAGTTCTTCGGTGTGCTCGCTCAACTGCTCCAGCACTACGAAATACTGATCCACCATCGCATCGAGCAGCGCGTAGGCCAGGTAATCGGCGCCCAGCTTACGAATCTGCCCGCGTCCACTGCGCAGACGTCCGCGCACCGGCTCGAACGTACCGCATGAGCGCTCCTGAAAACTCAACACCGCCTTGCGCGCCAACACCAAGCTCACCTGATCCGAGTTCACGCTCAAGGTATCGGTGTCATAGTTCACATAGCGCGCCACCACGTACAGGTACTCACCATAGGACTCGACCTTGGGACGCTGATCGGTATTCAGAATATCTTCCTGCACCAGCGGATGCAGCCCATAGCGTGTACCAATCTCACGCAACAAAGCCGTGTCGTGCAGGCCATGCAGATTGAGCCAATGGGTTGCGTGTTTGGGGGTATACGCCTGCCACGCTGCGGTGTCGGCAAATTTCACTTCAGACAGACCGCTATCGTCATACTCGATAATCGACAGATCCACCGCAGCCGTTTTCACTTCACCCAGATGCACCAAAGAGCCGGGCGGCAATCCGACTTTTTTAGCGCGCTGTTTGGGAGAGCGATGTGACAGTTTGATGCGGTGAGATTTGCTCATGAAGACCTCAGTTTTGTTGCCTAGATTGTTCACCACGGCACGATTGTCGGGGTAGATTTCGCTGGGAGGGGTATCGAAATTGCTATTCTTAGGGTGGTGGTATTGAGGTCTGCTTGCTGCGCCGCCAAAAACGGCTCATCAGCGGTTTGACACTGGTGCCATGCATGAGTATCGAAAGCGACACCACGATCAGTGTGAGTTGTGTGAGTTCTAGCGCCAGCGTTTCCGGCAGCCCGTGTTGTATGGCGTACATAAGATAGTAAAGCGAACCGATGCCGCGCACCCCGAACCAGCCTGTCATGCCGCGCATGCGCCACGATGTACGGGTGCCCAACAGGCCGATGAGGACACTGAACGGGCGCGCGACCATAAACAGGAACAGCGCCAAGCCCACCGCCCGCCAACTCCATGAGTCAAAAAACAGCGTCCCGCCTAGCAGCAGAATCAACATGAGTTCCGACAAGCGCTCCAGATGTTCCTTGAATACCAAAGACCCTTGGCTGACGGTTGGCGATGCTTCGGGATCCGGGTTTATCGAATCTGCACGCTTGATTTCTTGGACAGACCGCGAGTCGCGGGGGTGTTGGGTGCTGTTGGCGAGCTTGAGTTCAGTCTGGCGCAGTGCGACAGCGGCAAAAAATACCGCCAGAAATCCCCACGCATGCACCAGCACACTTAAACCGTACACCATACCAATCAGGCCCAGCCCGAGAAAATCATCCATCAGTTCGTGCTTGTTGTGCAATTCACCACGCAGCTTCCATACCACACGCGCCAGCGTGACCCCTGCAATCACGCCTATGGTAACTCCGCCCAGCGTGCCCCATAACACGTCGACCAACGCCCATTGCAGGCCAAAATTTCCGATTTCATGCAGGCCCAGCAAGCCCATTCCCAGCATCACAAACGGAAAGGCGCTCCCGTCATTCATGCCGGCTTCGCAGGTTAAGGTAAAGCGCAGTTGGTCACGGTCACCGGGATGACGAATCTGGACGTCAGTCGCTAATACCGGATCCGTAGGCGCAACGATAGCCCCTAACAACACCCCCGCCCCAAGTGGTAAGCCAAGCAGGTAATACGCGAAAGCAGCCACCATCCCCACAGTAAGTGTCATCGATAGCGTTGCTAATAACACAGGCGTATGCCAAGCCGCAAAGCTGAATGGCACAGGCATTTTGATACCCGCGGAAAACAAGGAAATGAGCACAGCCACTTCGGTCAATACTTCCAGCAGCGCCGATTCCTTGATCGGATTGAAATGAAACCAATTCAAGACCGTAGGCCCTACCACTATCCCAACCGCCAAATAGATAATGGCGGATGTAACCGGCAAGCGCTTGAGGGCGGAAGAAGTCAGGCCCATGGCGAGCAACAAGCCACCCACGAGTGTGAACCATTGCGCGTTAGTCATTTATTTGATCGTTCATCATATTGACGGTCTATCGCGTTAAAGGAATGAAGCGGAATCCCAATATACTTAGTCGCGTATAGTCTCATGCGCGCTAATATTGGTCGGTGCGGCCGCCCGCATATAAAATCCATACGCCGCACCAACTGTCAGCGGCAACGTGTTATGGCAATCCTTGACGCTCCGACAGGGCCGAGTACGAATGCGATTCCGCAATGGTCCGCTACCCATTGAAATTAATTAAATTGAGCGATCACCGCCCGGGCTGGGATGCAATTCGATATAAAAAGTCGACATCGTGTTGTCTTTTTGATTCTCGGCAATGCCCTGGCTGCGGCGCATGACCGCTTCGACCAATGCCGCATTCATCCCATTCTGGTCAATAATCGTTGGGTAGAGCCGATGGTGTTTTTCCACGGCCAAGGCTTGCTGCCGCGCTTGTTGTTCGAGCCGCTGCCGGGTAGCGCGATCCAAGTGCGATAGAGACAACAAATACGGCGCCTGCCACGCGTGGAAACCCGCGATCAATTGCGCATGTGCTGCATCATGGCCGTGACCGGCGAGCAACAGCAATGGAAAATCCTGCGCGCCTATATGCCGCCCTTCGAGCGCAGAGGCCGAACCAATGCAGGTTAAGCCTACGCCACTGCCGTCCGGCGTGCGGCGGAACCATTGCGCGATGGGCGTGTTTCCAGCGCAGTGATTGATATAGCGGGTGAGATAGTCTGCCGCCGGTTCGGTGACGCTACTGAACTCGCGCATGACGGCGCTGCTGAAATGTTCTGCTGCGGTATAGCCCGCGCGCCATTCGATTGCTTGGTCGAGGTCAAGCGCGGTTTCCGCAAGCAAAGCCAGCGGCCGATACAGCGCGTCCAGCAACCACAATTCGTAGTGATCTTTCAGCACGAACGGCACTTGGCGGTGCACGCGCGTGAGGTGCTCGTACACAGTCGCGCCCATTTCCTCCATGCGCATAAAATCATCGGAGGGATAGAGCGGCCCGCGCTTTAAACCTTTTTCCAGCGACCAACTGCCATACCGAATATCGGTAATCTGTGTCCAACGGTTAACTTGCAAGCCAGCCAGCAGGGTATCGTCGGAAACATAAATATCCCAGTGCGCTCCATCTAAAGTCACAGCTTCTGCGGACTCATAGCGAATGATGTGCATTACCCCGCGAAACGGGTTGAGCAGACGCTGAGCATAGCATTCGACCGGCATGCCGCCAATTTACCGCAAGCGCACGAAGCGCACAAACCTCACGCTACTAAAGTGCAAAAAAGACATACAGAAAATCAGCTTGAAACTCGTGGAAATTCGTCTAGTTTAAAGTACTCGTAATGAATTATTGAGGAGAACATCATGCTTGACGCAACACTCCAGGCCCTACGCGGCAAAACGACGACCCCGCCACAAGGCTTCCCCCATGCGCCTCTCGATTGGACACCCGAGAGTGCGCGCCAGATCGCCCGGCAAGAAGAATTGAAACTCACCGACACACATTGGCAGGTCATCCGGGCATTACAAGATTATTTCGCACGCAATGAAGGAAACAGCATTCAGGGCCGCGACTTGCACGATGCGCTCGATGAACGCTTTCACGCGCAAGGCGGAATCAAACATCTCTACCAACTATTTCCGGGTGGGCCCGTGGCGCAGGGCTGCCGGCTTGCCGGACTGAAAGCGCCGTCGGGTGCGGTGGACCCGAACTTCGGCAGTGTGATGTAAGGCTAACCTTGACCTAGCGCCAAATCCTGCGGCAAAGACGGCGCCGGATAGTGAAAACTTACTGGGCCGTCGAATTCGCCGTTGATGAATTGTTTCACGAAGGGGTGCTGCGAGGCCTGCATCTCCGCCGGCGTGCCGGAAGCAACCACCACGCCTTCCGAGATAAAATAAACGTAATCCACCACTTTGAACGATTCCGCCATATCGTAAGTCACGACGATGGAAGTGATGCCGAGCGCATCGTTCAGGCGCCGGATCAAATTGGCGATCACGCTCAGTGAGATCGGATCGAGGCCGGCAAATGGCTCGTCGTACATCACCAACATCGGATCGAGCGCGATGGCGCGCGCCAGCGCCACACGGCGCGCCATGCCGCCGGAAAGATCGTCGGTGCGAAAACTATGCACACCACGCAGACCCACGGCATTGAGCTTCATCAGCACCAAATCGCGAATCATGCTTTCCGGCAAATTGGTGTGCTCGCGCATCGGGAAAGCCAGGTTCTCCAGCACCGACAAATCGCTGAATAGCCCGCCGGCTTGGAACATCATGCCCATTTGCCGCCGCAATTTGTACAGCGCATCGTCGTCCAACTCATGCACCACTTGGCCCGCGACTTTGACTTGACCGGCATCGGGCTTAAGCTGCCCGCCGATATGCCGCAATAGCGTGGTTTTGCCGCAACCGCTCGCACCTAATATGGCGACCACTTTGCCGCGCGGGATGGTGAGATTGACGCCTTTCAGCACCTGATTGCTGTTATAAGCAAAATGCAGGTCTTTGATCTCAACTAAATTCTCTTCAGACAATGCAAACTCCCTCTATCCCGATGCGGAAAAGACACTAGCTTTGCGCATACCGGGGTCACGCGTCAAGCCGTAACGCGCCGCAGCCAGCGCGCACCCCATTGATGCAGGCTCAAACCTAAACCGATGCAAGCAGCGCCGAGCCACACGCTGGGGGGCACCACTTCACCGTTCAAACCGTGGCCGAGCAAGAGCGCGATACCGGTGTGACGAGCGTAATCAACGCCACCCGCCCCGCCTCCATGTGTTTGATCATGTAGTAATACAGCACGAAGCCAAATACCGAACCGAACACCCCCAGATACAAAATCGCCTCGCCGGTGCGTACCGAAATATGCGCTGGCCATTGCCCATCCGCCAGCCACCAGGTCAGAAAAAACAAAGGCAGGGCTACCAGCAAGGCACCCATATTGATCGCCACCGGTGAACTATCGTCGCCAATGCGCTTGATCCACACCAAGCCCAGTGACTGCATCAGCACCGCGATCAGCAACACGCCCATGCCCAGTAGCGCATCGGGACCGAGCTCGAAGCTGCCGTGAAACACCAGCGCTAAGCCACACAATCCCAATACCATGCCAGCGATTTTCTCCGGCGCCAGCGCGCGTTCTTCCAACCAAAACGCCGCGCCCAGGCCGGTCATCATCGGCGACAAACCAAACAACACCGAGATCACACCGGAATTCACATACTGTGCCGACCAATAGGTGAATGTCATCGCACCGAACATGCTCAAGCCGCCGGCCAGATAAGTGAGGCGCGCTTTACGATGCCAGGGGAAACGTACCCGCAGGGCCAATAACAACACAGCGCACAACACGGCGCCGATCGCCATACGGGCAAATACCGCGAAGCTGAAGCCGACCCCCAGCGCGCTCCACTTGATGGCGAGCGGCGTGGTAGACCAGATCAGAATGACAGCAACAAATGCGGCGGGCAGCGACATGCTTTCTCCTTTGGCACGCACAAAAAAACAAAAGCCACAGATGGTGGTCTGTGGCTTTAATGGAAACTTCCCTTGTTTTAAAGGGCTACGCGCTATTTTCCCAGGCCACAGACCGAACGGCGACATGCCATACGCGAAGAACTGCGCATGGGCGTTTGGACATCAGGCGAATGAGAAACGGCGAAATCATGTGGGCATTATCGCGATGCAGGCTTGCGTGTGTCAACCCTCATTAGAGTAGCCACGCTTGTAAAGCCGCTTGCAATTCCGCTTCCTTGACCGGCATGCTGAGCGCGGCATCGATACGCAAACGGCTACGCACTTTATCCAAGGCCGGTTGATTGTGCGGTTCGTAGAGCACCAGAATTTTAGTTTGCGTCATCGGTTGTGCCGCCGCCAGCAGCGATTCGAGATTACTGAGACGATCGCGAAAATCGGATTGGAAATAAAAATCCGCCACGATCACATCCGGCTGCACTTTGCGCAGCGAGGCGATCGCTTTGCGCACCTGACACTCGGTGCTTACCGTATAACCGAGGCTTTGATAGCGGCTAGACAGCTTGGCGTGCTCGAGAAACTCGACCACTGCCAACAATTTCTTGGGTGGGGTAGTCATGCGGGATTTAACTCATTTTGAAGGCGTCATCCTACCTTGAAACGTGGCACTTGGCTGCCAGGCACTCGGCCGGACAGAAATATCAACTTGAAATATATGAGGAATATTATTGGCACAGCATTTGGCGCTCGCGCTCCAAACCCATGAATACTTGACTGTTTCTCTCGACTACTGTCTAATAGCCATGCGCTTTACTCAATTATTGTAGCGGCGTACGAAGTGAAGGTGTCTTCGCGCAGCACGCCACCCAGGATCAACGATTAGGAGGTTTTAGCAATGGATATTCCAGGACGCGATGGCGACGGTTATCTCGCCGACATGAGCGAGTGGACTGAAGAAATCGGTCGCGCAATGGCCGATGCCGATAGCTACGAGATTACCGATATCAAGTGGGAGCACATTTTGAAGGCCCGCCAATACTTCGAAGAATTCGGCAGCGTGCCGCCGATTCGCAAATTCGCGAAGTACATTGAGGAAGATCAGAACGCCTTGTTCAAGATCTGGATGACCGGCCCGATGAAACCCATCACCAAATACGGCGGCCTGCCTAAGCCTACCGGCTGCGTGTAGTCGCAGCTCGCCCACTTCAAAAGGCGCCTCTCGGGGCGCCTTTTATTTTTTTGGGTATCATAGAGGTTTACGTCGGCAATGAACGCCTCCCCTAGATAAAAACAATGAGCATAGCCAAATGAATAGCGCCACCGCGCTCGCGCAAACCGCCGTTCACAAAACCGAAGCGCTGCTTTTTTTTACGCTGCTGCAGCTGGTGGTGATTGTAATCTTCAGCCGCATCGGCAGCGAAATCGCCGCTCGCCTTTCTCAATCGCGCGCGGTCGGTGAAATCATCATCGGCATTCTGCTCGGCCCGTCTTTATTCGGCTTGCTGGCGCCGGACGTATTTCATTATGTGTTTCGTTCGAGCTCTCCGGAGCCGATGGCCATTCTGAGCCAACTCGGCTTGATCTTGCTCATGTTCCAAATCGGTCTCGCGTTCGATTTTTCTCATCTCACCGCCGCGCACAATCGCCGCGCTGTGGTGCGCATCGCTGCGGCGGGACTGATTTTTCCGTTCGGCCTGGGTTTGGCCTTTGGCTATTATTCCGCGCCCATTCTCTCGCCCCATGCCGACCCCTTGGCTTCGGCACTATTCACCGCTACCGCGTTTTCGATTACCGCCTTGCCCATCCTCGGACGCATCCTGATGGAATTCGATATGACACGCACCACGCTGGGCGTCATCGCCATCAGCGCGGCGGCTATTAACGATGTCATTGGCTGGCTACTGCTCGCGGTCATCACCGCACTCGCGGTTTCCAACTTCTCGGCCGAAGATTTCATGGCGAAGCTCGCCTGGCTGGCGCTCTACATCGTCGTGTGCTGGTGGCTGGTGCGGCCGCTACTCCATCGTGCCATCCGGCATTCGGTCGTATCCGAACATCGCTTCTCCGCCAACCTACTCGGCTTGCTCCTCGCCGCTATTTTTCTGTCGGCCATGGCCACTTATAAAATCGGTATCTTCGCCATCTTCGGCGGATTCATGCTGGGTGTGCTGTTGCATGACCAGCATGAAGTGGTCAGCGCCTGGAAGAAAAAAGTGGGCGGCTTCGTGTCGGTTTTCTTTCTGCCCATATTTTTTACTTACACCGGGCTGCGCACCGATATCGGCAGCCTGAATAGTGCCGAGCTGTGGGGTTGGTGTGTGTTGTTGATTGCGCTCGCCACGCTCGGCAAATTTGGCGGCTGTTATTGGGCCGCACGCTGGTCCGGCCTGAACCACCAGGAATCCAAAATCATCGGCATTCTGATGAACACCCGGGCATTGATGGAATTAATCATCATCAATGTCGGCTTTGATCTGGGCGTCATTTCGCAGAATGTATTTACGATGCTGGTGCTCATGGCCATCGTTAGCACGGTGATTACGACGCCCGGTTTGCGACGGTGGTTGCCCGGCGCCGGCATCGCCTTACCCACTAACCGGCATATGACTGAATAGTCCTACCCGGTAATGAATGATGCGCAAATCGCATGACTTTATCGGGGTGCCTCCTTACAATAGCCGAGTGCCAAATCTAAACCATGACCAACCCTAAAGGCCCTATGGAAGCGCTTAACTCTGCTATGGCTCCACCGCATGCGGATATCTCCTGCGAGATCCTGGTAATCGGCGGCGGGCCGGCCGGTTCGACCATCGCGACGCTGCTCGCAGAACGCGGACGGAACGTAGTGCTGCTCGAAAAAGCCACGCATCCGCGCTTTCATATCGGCGAATCTTTACTGCCTTTAAATTTACCGCTGTTTGAACAATTAGGCGTGCGCGAAGAAATCGAGCGCATCGGCATGGTGAAATTCGGAGTCGAATTCGTGTCCCCCTGGCATGGCGATCCGGTCACCTTAGATTTTGCCAATGCCTGGGACAAAGCCTTTCCGTATGCATATCAAGTACGCCGTTCCGATTTCGATCACATCTTGTTTAAAAACGCCGTTGCCAAAGGGGCGGTGGCGCACGAAGGATGCAAAGTCACCGGCATTGAATTCCACACCGGCGCAGGCGCCACCGTGACCGCCGTCGATGAAGCCCAGATTACCCGCCAATTTCGCACGCAATTCGTGGTGGATGCCTCCGGCCGCGATACTTTTCTGGCCAATCATTTCGGCATCAAAAAACGCGATAAGAAACACAATAGCGCCGCCATCTTCGGCCATTTTTCCGGCGCCACGCGCCTGGCGGGTAAAGCCGAGGGCCATATCAGCATTTTCTGGTTCGACCATGGCTGGTTTTGGTTCATTCCCCTCTCCGATGGCGCGACCAGCATCGGTGCGGTGTGCTGGCCCTACTATATGAAGTCGCGCAAAACCGACCCGGCGCAATTTTTCCTCGATACCATTGCACTGTGCCCGGCGCTCGTCGAGCGCTTAAAAGATGCGCAGCTCATTTCACCCGTGACCGCGACCGGAAACTATTCCTACACAGCCAGCCGCACGGCAGGCCAGAATTACCTGTTGCTGGGCGATGCCTTTGCCTTCATCGATCCGGTATTTTCCTCCGGTGTTTTTCTCGCCATGAACAGCGCCTTCATCGGCGCCGATACAGTAGCAGCCTGTCTCGATACCCCGCAGCAAGCGGCGCGGGCACTCAAGGCTTTCGACGCCACCATGCGGCGTGGCCCAAAAATATTTTCCTGGTTCATTTACCGGGTCACCACACCCACTTTGCGCGATTTATTTCTGCGCCCGAGCAACTTCTTCCGGCTGGAGGAAGCCATGTTATCTCTGCTCGCCGGCGACATCTTCCGCGGTACGCCGCTCGGACTCAGACTGTTGGTATTCAAAGCCGTGTACTACTTCAATAATCTCATCCATCTAAAACAAAGTCTGACGGCATGGAAAAAACGCAAACGCGCTATTCGCGATCTGGAGACAGTGGCGATCACAGGCCAGGAAATCTGAAGCCGGTGGCCATGGCATCCCTGGCGCTCTCCTATCTGAATCCCGGCGAACTCGCGGCCCATATCGCGCACTATCCCGGGCAGGTGTTAGGCATAGCCGGCTTCGGCCGCAAGCCTCCCGCAGCGCCTACCGCCGACAGCCCGCTGATCTGGGTAGACATGCCGGTGCTCGACGCAGACACCGTATTCGAAGTGTGGACCAGCGGCACGCCGGTCGTGCGTGCAAGCGAGGCCGGCATCGAAAGCACCCGCAATGCGGAAGTGCTTTATGGCTGCTTCGAAGCACCGCAGCCGCCCGGGGAAAGCATTGAATCCGCGACCTTCCGCGCTTACACAAAAATCTTCGATTGCCTCAATAGCGCAGGCTATCCTCACCTCTGGCGGGTTTGGCATTATTTCCCCCACATCAATACCACGGAAAACGGACTCGAACGCTATCACGGCTTCAACGTCGGGCGGCACGACGCGTTCGTGGCCAAAGGCCGCATGATCGGCGAGCAAAACGCGCCGGCGGCATGTGCATTGGGCAGCCGCAGCGGCCCCATCGTGATTTATTTTCTGGCCGGCCGGCAAGCGGGCATCCCGATCGAAAATCCCCGCCAGACCAGCGCTTACCATTATCCCGAACAATATGGACCGCGCAGCCCGGCATTTGCACGCGCCATGCTCGTAGGCGCGGGGCGCGATCAAAAACTGTTTATCTCCGGCACGGCCAGTATCGTCGGACACGCAACGCGACATACCGGCGATGTCGCGGAGCAAACGCGCGAAACGTTGGCGAATATTCGCGCGCTGCTGACGCAAGCCAAGAGCGCTGGTTTCGACGCGTTCACGCAGGATCATCGCTTGTTTCTCAAAGTGTATCTGCACCAACCTGACTCTCTGTCACTCGTGCGTGCTCAAGTGGCCGCAGAGTTCGGCGCGATGCAACAGGCCGTGTATTTACAAGCCGACGTTTGTCGCGCGGATTTGCTGCTCGAAATCGAAGGCGTATGCGGCTCTCCTAACCCCTCCCCAGTTCCCCTCAAGGCTTCAACATGAAAAACCTCATTCGATGCTCGGCGCTGTCTCTGCTTGCGCTGAGCTTCATTCCCCTTTACAGCCATGCGCGCGACGTTCCCTTATGGGAAGCCGGCGCGGGCGTGGCGGTCATTGATTTTCCTGACTATCGTGGCTCGGATGAAAAACACGCCTATGTACTGCCTGTACCTTACGTGGTCTATCGCGGCGAGTTCCTGAAAGTAGATCGCGAAAAAGTGCGCGGCCTGTTCTTCAAAAACGATAAAGCCGAATTGGATGTGAGTTTGAATGGTTCTGTGCCCGTAAAAAGTAGCCGCAATCGGGCACGGCAAGGCATGCCCGATTTGGATCCGACGCTGGAAATCGGCCCCTCCTTAAATCTCTTCCTGCTGCACTCGGAACCGAAAAAAACGTACCTGGATTTACGTCTCCCGCTGCGCCCGGTCATCGACACCAATGCCAAGTATGTGGGCTACGTGTTCCAGCCGCAGCTAAATCTGGATGTGCGCGACCTGGGCGGAAACGCCGGTTGGAACCTTGGCATCGCAGCCGGGCCAATTTTTGCGGACCAGCGCTATCATCAGCATTTTTATGGCGTCGATGCCGCGTACGCAACCGCCAACCGCCCCGCCTATCAAGCACGCGGCGGTTATGCCGGCACCCAGTTCATTTCCGCACTCAGCAAACGTTTCCCTCATTATTGGGTCGGCGGTTTCGTGAAATGGGACTCGCTGCACGGTGCCGTTTTCGAGGATAGCCCGCTGGTCAAAAGCAAACAGAATTTCAGCGCCGGCTTCGCCATCTCCTGGATCTTTGCCGAGTCGAAAATCCAGGTGCAAGAGGAACACTAAACCATGTTTTCCCAAGAAGCCATCGCGTGAATCGCGCTGCCAAATGCTTGCGTCTGCCCTATGAATACTTCGTACTCTACGGCGGGCTGCTGTTTTTTGCTTTGATGTGCCTGAGCTGGAGCCTGTTCGCCACCTTGCTTTTTCCGCTGCTGCCGCAGCGCATGCGCACGCATGTTGGCCAGTTCGTCATCATGGCTGGATTCCGCAGCTACGTTTTACTATTGCAAGCCAGTGGCCTCGTCAAATGCGACCTGCGCGCGCTGGATGCGCTACGCCACGAAGGCGCGCTAATCATCGCACCCAATCATCCTTCCCTGATCGATGTGGTATTGATCGCATCGCGCCTCCCGCACATCGTGGGCATCATGAAAGCCGCGCTTTGGCACAACCTCATGTTAGGTGGCGGCGCGCGTCTGGCAGGCTATATTCGCAACGATTCGCCCACCGGCATGATCCGCTTATCCATCGCCGCGACGCGCAAGGGTAACCAATTACTGATCTTTCCCGAAGGCACACGTACGCGCGGGCAATCGGTGAATGCGTTCAAGCCCGGCTTTGCTTTGATTGCGAAAAAAGCGGATGCGCCGATCCAAACGGTTTTCATAGAAACCAATAGTCCCTTCCTCGGCAAAGCCTGGCCACTGTTCAAGAAACCGGTATTCACGCTATGTTACCGCGTACGTCTCGGTCAGCGTTTTGAGGTCAAAGGCGATATCAAAACATTCATCGCTCAACTGGAGCAATATTACAAACAGCAGCTTGATACGCAGCATGACTGCCAAGAAGAACCTTGCCCCCCAACCACAACCACACATTTTGTTCAGCACACACAAAATCAGGCACCCAAGTAGGGCTTGGCATCCTGGGCTTTTGGGTATTGACGTTTAAGTTTTGCGTTATGTCGCAATAACATGGGTGGCGCGAGCACTGGCCCGCGAAATCAGGGAATGACAATGCTACAATCTAATTTAAGCACTCAATACTATGTTGGACGGCGATCCCAATGAATTTGGAGTAGAAACCATGCAAAAGCAATTTGCCGCAATTATTGAGCGCGAAGGTGACGTGTATGTGTCGCTCTGCCCGGAACTCGATATCGCCAGTCAAGGAGATACAATCGAAGAAGCACGTGAGAATCTTCGCGAAGCCCTTGAATTGTTCTTCGAGACTGCATCGCCCAACGAGATTCAGATGCGCCTGCACGATGAAGTATACGTGACCCGAGTCGAGGTTGCGGTTGGGTAGTCTACGCATCCTCTCAGGAAAACAAGTTTGTGCCATCCTTATACACCACGGCTTCCTTGAGGTGCGTCAGCGCGGCAGTCATATCGTGATGCAGAAACGGCTCTCTGATACAACAGTCACCGTACCGGTTCCGAACCATGCTGAACTACGTATTGGTACACTTCAATCCATCATCCGCCAGTCCCGTGTTCCCAGGAGTGAGTTCGAATCATGATCGGACGCCCAACGGCGCTCAACCGGACGCGCCAAAAGCTGCGCGCCGGTTAGCTTGAGATAGCCCCTTAGGTATCCCGTTCTATGCCCGCACCAAACTTACATGACTCCGCAGGAAGCATTGAGCTTCATGGAGGCACTGGCGACATTCTTTACATGGTCGGTCTAAGGGAGACGGCTTCCGTGTAACAGGTGCTTACGATTTTGAATACAAGGTCAGGCCAGACGGCACTTTAGTCGGGGAATGGGCGCCAGGTGCAATAGAGAAATTGATTCGGATTTCTCGCCCTTCCAACTGGTAACCAACAGCAATGCCCAACCCTGCGCTCGACCAAATGCACGGCAGCGCACGGGGTCTTGACATCATATGTTTTCGCGGTGCCATTGAAAAGTGAATCCATTCTCTGTGGCGTGAACCATTTAGTGACTTTTAAGCAGAAGCTGGAAGCCAAGCACCTTACTGTTGAAGTGATTTTCCAAGATTTTAAAATGGATTGATTAACCGTGGCACGCAAACCATGACTCCCTCATCTACCTCGCATCTCGTCCTGATCCCCAGCTACAACACCGGCCCGACGGTTTTCACCACCGTGCGCGAGGCGCGGCGTTTTTGGCAGCCGGTGTGGGTGGTGGTGGACGGCAGCACGGACGGCACCGGTGAAACGCTCAAGCGCATGGCCGAGGCCGACCCCGCATTGAAAGTCTTTCTGCTACCGTACAATCAAGGCAAGGGAGCGGCGGTGTTGCATGGCTTGCAGGCAGCGTCTGAAGCCGGTTTCAGCCACGCCTTGACCATGGATGCCGATGGGCAACATCCCGCCGATAAGATTCCCGAATTCATGGCGCTGTCGCAAGCTAATCTGGATGCGCTGATTCTGGGGCGCCCAGTGTTCGATGCGAGCGCGCCGGCATTGCGCGTGGGCGGGCGAAAAATTTCCAACTGGTGGGCGAATTTGGAAACCCTGTGGCAGGGCATCGGCGACTCGCTGTTCGGGTTTCGCGTTTACCCGATTGCGCCGCTGCAAGACGTGATGCGCAAACATCACTGGATGCGCCGCTTCGACTTCGACCCCGAGGCCGCTGTGCGTCTGTGTTGGCGTGGAGTGCGCCCGATTAACGTGG
This sequence comes from Betaproteobacteria bacterium, assembly GCA_025361165.1. Lineage (GTDB taxonomy): Bacteria > Pseudomonadota > Gammaproteobacteria > Burkholderiales > Thiobacteraceae > RBG-16-58-11. The sequence continues at coordinate 14,750 of JANYAU010000108.1, forward strand.
CGGCGCCGGTGAAATACTTGCTACCCGAGGAAGGCGGCGTGTCGCACTTCAACTATGTCCGCGACAACCTCTTGCTTACGTGGATGCACGCGCGATTGTTGCTCGGATTTGTGTTGCGGCTGCCGCTATTGGTGTGGCGAAAGTTCGCGCGCTAAGACAACTAAGTCATCGCACCGTTGACGGAGATGATCTGTCCCGAAATATACGCTGCCCGCTCCGAAGCGATAAAGCTCACTAGATCGGCCACTTCCTCCGGCTTGCCGGCGCGTTTCATCGGCACCAGGCTGTCTATCAGTTCTTTGCTGAACAGGCCTTCAGTCATGGTGGAGGCAATGAGACCGGGCGCGATGGCGTTCACGGTAATGCCGCGGGTCGCGAGCTCCAATGCGAGTGATTTGGTTGCGCCATGCAAGCCTGCCTTGGCCGCCGCATAGTTCGATTGCCCGCGATTACCGAGCAGCGCCGCAACCGAGGAGATATTCACGATGCGCCCCCAGCGCGTGGTTATCATCGGCATCAGCAGCGGCTGCGTGACATGAAAAAAACCATTGAGCGAAACATCGATCACGCGTGTCCACTGATCAGTGCGCATGCCCGGCATAACTGCATCGTCGTGGATACCGGCGTTATTGACGACGATTTGAATCGGGCCGTCGGCCAGCAAAACTTGCAGCGCAGCGCCAGTATTCTCCTGGTTCGCCACATCGAAGGCAACCGCGGTGGCGGAACCGCCGCTCGCTAAAATTTCCACGGCGATCTGTTGCGCCTGCGCCAAATGCGTATTGGCGTGCACATAAACATGGCAGCCATCGGCCGCCAGTTTGCGGCAGATGGCTGCGCCTATCGTCCCACTACCACCTGTGACTAAGGCTCGCTTCATGCTGCTCCTCCGCCCGCATCCAATACCACGGTGGCGCGCCCGCGCAGGACTTCGGTCGCACCCACCCGCAGGGAAAATTGATAAATGGCGAGACTGGCATCGCCCATGATTTGCTCGGCATCGATAATCAAATCGTCCGTCAGATCATCCAGCCGTTCGACATGACACACCACATCGCGCAGGCCCACCAGATAACCGGCGCGCGGTTTCTGGCCGACTATACCCGCGAGCCCACCGTGGATCGCCATGGCCTGCGCCGCGTATTCAATGCCGCATAGTGTCGGTAACTGGCCATCGATGCGCATCGGGTTGTTTGTATCGCGATGGCTGCGGCTGATGCATTGAATCGTCGTGGCATTCCATTGCAGTACGCCATCCAGCAGGCACATGGCGCCGGTGTGGGGAATCATGTTCGCAATCTCAGCTCGATTGACTAGCATGGCGTCACCGCGATGCGCAGGCTGTTTCCGCCAACAAATTCTAACATTAGCACTTCCGTAGCATTGCGCGCCAGCGCGGACAGTAGCGGCAGGCTGCGCGCCGCGGGCACCGTAAGCCGCAATGCCTCCAGCGCGGAATCGTCTAAGCTACTGGGGCTTTCTACGCTGGCGACGAGACTCACATCCCACACTGCGAAGGTACGGTCAGTTGCATGCGGCGTGAGTACGAAAGCGGCGCCGAAGTTTCCGCCAATTGGACGTACGGCATGCAGCGGTTCCGGATACGCGTGGTCATAGGCGATTAAAGCGACGGGCTTACCGTCCACCACGATTTGGGCGCTTGCCTCAAGCAAACCCGCGGCAAAGCTGGCGTCGTGGCCACACAAACTGGTCGACGGCTCGCGCGAATGCGTCGCAATACTCCAATAACCGGCGGCAGCGTTGTGCACGGAATTATGAAAGCGCGTGGGCGAAACTTCCAACACGGCAACCGCCAGCGTCTCGCAAATTTGATGCACGTTGTCACCGTCACCGCCGGAAGAGGTCAACACGTTCGCGGTCATTGCAGCATCGCGCCCAGCGTTTGCAAAGGCTTCGCAACCAACGGCCAGCGCGAGTTTGACTGGTGTGCCGGTGCGGCGGCGCTCCGCGGCGGGCAGCAGATCGCTCGCCGTCAACACAGTAGCTGTCGCGACATAAGGCGCTTCTCCGGCGAGCACGGGGCGGCTAGCCTGCCACCCAGTGAGTCCCGGCCCCAATACGCCCACGCCTTCGACGAAGACGCGCATCATTGCGGCCTGCCAAAAATCAGACTGCAATTGCTGCCGCCAAAACCGAAGGAATTGCTCATCACACGCTGCAGGCGCGCATCACGGTTATCGACTTGATAGTTGCTGCGTAACTCGGGATCAAGCATCTGGGTGTGCAAACTCCCGGGTATTAAGCCGTGCTTGATGGCGAGGATAGAAATAATCGCTTCGGTGATTCCCGCCGCGCCGAGCAAGTGCCCGGTCCAACCCTTGGTGGAACTACACGGCGTCTTATCGCCGAATAGTTCAAATACGGCCTGGTCTTCGCTGGCATCATTGGTTTTGGTGGAAGTGCCGTGAAGATTGATGTAATCAATATCTTGTGGCTCAAGCCCGGCGCTAGCGAGGGCGCGATGCATAGCGAGTTGGGCGCCCAAGCCTTGCGGGTGGGGGGTGGACATATGATGGGCATCGCTGCTCTCCCCTACCCCGAGCAACATCACTGCTTCATCAGTACGCGCTGTGCCTTTTTCTAGCAAAGCGAAGCCGGCGCCTTCCCCCAGCGAAATGCCGTCGCGCGCCACATCAAAAGGCCGGCACGGCGTGCGCGAAATCAAACCTAAGGAATGGAAGCCATACAGCGTGGTCAAACATAGCGTGTCCACCCCACCCACCACGGCGGCGTCGCACACGCCCGCGGCGATCATGCGCGCCGCATTGCCGAACACTTTGGCGGTCGACGAACAGGCGGAGGAAACCACAAAGGCCGGCCCCTTCAAACCCAAGTAGCGTTGCACAAAATCCGCCAAGCAATAGGTATTGTGCGTTTGTGCATAGTGGAAATCCGGCGGCAGCGCGCCGCTCTGTGGATCGCGGCGGCGGTAGGCCAATTCGGTCTGGAGCAAACCCGAGGTGCTGGTACCCATAAAAACGCCGATGCGTTCGGCGCCATATTTTTTTTGTGCCGCTGCAACCGCATCCACAAATCCATCCTGCTGCAAACCCAATTGCGCCAATCGATTGTTGCGGCAATCGAAGTCGGCAAGATCCGACCGCAGGCGAGAATCATCCAGCCCGGCCACTTCTCCGGCATAGGTTTCCAAAGCCACATTTTCAAACGTGCAGGGGGCCAAGCCCGAGCGTCTTGCGCGCAGCGCATCAGCGGTCGCCGCCAAACCGGCGCCCAGGCTGTTTACGATAGAAAGATGAGATATCTGTAGAGCTTGCAAGGTAATCGATACGGTAAAGAGAAAGGGGCGAACCCGTCATTATTTTAAGAGAGTAAAACAGCTTGCCAGTATAGAGGAATCCGCCGCAAAGTTTATCCAGAAAGCCAGGTCATTGGTAGGGACGAGGCATGCGTCGCCCTTACTCCTTATCCAAGGCTGCGGGCAATGAAACCGCCTTCAGGCCTTGCGCCGCCAATTGTTGCAGCAAGGCGGGCAATACGGTTAACACGGCCGGCTCATCCGCCCGCGCGGGTGCGTTGTCATGCAATAGCAGCACGTCGCCTGCCGCCAGACCGCGGGTCAGCCGCCGCAAGACGAGTGCGGGATCGCAGCGCACGCCGTCGAAGCCGCGGCGGGTCCAGGACACATAATGCAAACCGCAGCGCGCCAATACGAAATCCAGAAAGGGACTGCGAAACCCCGCCGGCGCGCGAAAAAAAACCGGGGCGCGGCCGGTAATGCCGGCAATGGTGGTCTGCGCGTTTTGCACCTCGCGCCGCAAACGGGTGATACCGTAAAAAGGAAAATAAGGAGAGTGGTGATAGCTATGGTTTTCCACGCTATGTCCCCGGCGCAAAATTTCTTTAAGCAGATTAGGGTAAGCCGCCGCTTTCGCACCGATGCAAAAAAAACTCGCGCGCACCTGGTACTGATCCAGCAGATCAAGCACGCGTGGTGTCACTTCTGGATCGGGGCCGTCGTCGAAGGTCAGCACCACTTCGCCGCGCTCCACGGCGGCCTGCGGCAAGCGCATAAGATTGGGCCCCAGCAACTGCCCGGTAGGCCACAGCACGGCGCTCGATAGAATCAAGTGGTTGCTTAGCAACACACCAATGATCCACGGCCAGGACGCTGGGTGGATGAACAAAGTAACAATGCCTGCGGCGTGTAGCAGTAATGAAAAACGAATCGCCGGCGGCGGGTGCCAGCGGCGGGATTTGTGGTTGACGTTAGGGGCGCATTCAAAGTGTGTCGTCATTGGCTAAAAAGCTCTCTATCTTGCAAGTTCATCCACAGCGCGAGCCATGTGCCCCAATCGTGGCCACCCCGAATCGTAGCCACCTGTGGCGGCGGCAACAGTTTGGCCAGCAACTTGCTTGCTGGTGCGAATCGATCGTCTACGCCATAGCCCAAATAGATTTTCGGCAACTTTCGCGTGAGGAATGGATAGGTTTGCAGCCAGGTTAAAAACACGCGTTCCTCATCGTCTGTTTTGCAATCTGACGTCCAATGTTGAAAACTGCCGACGCCGGTGATTTCAGCAATCGTCCCGCGCGAGCCCAGATATGGCGCAAGCAACACCGCTCCCGCGATGTCTGCGGCATGCTCGCGCAGATAGAGTAAGCAACCCATTCCACCCAAGGAAATGCCCAAGAGCCAAATGTGTTCATATCCTTCGCTACGCGCCGGCGTCACAATATCCTGGTGTAATCGTTCAACGATAGTTTGTTCAAAATAATAGTCTATGGGTGTATCGACAGCGGCCACATCAACCGCCAAATTGCGCTCGCGTAAGGCGCGAATAAATCCCCATTCCACGAAGTCTTGCGGCTTATCCGTGGCGCCCGGTAGCATGATGAGCAAAACGCGCTTTGCACCGCCGGGCGCATTGTCATAGATTACCTCCATAAGCTATCGTAGCAATGTACGATCCAAGCTCGTTTTTTCTGGCGCGCTGGGCAAAATGAGAATCGCGGAAAACACCAGACTCAAAATCGCACCGCCGCCGACGGTAATGCCGATCGCCTGCAATACCGGCGCGTGCGAGAACGAGAGCAAGCCGAAACCAATCACGGTGGATAGGTTTGCAAACAGTAAGGATGTAAGCATACGTTCCCGATCGTGACCCGAGTCACCTTGCCGATCGAAAAACAGCGCGTAATTGGAGCCGATTGCCACCACCAGCAACAAACCGACCAAATGAAAAATCGTTAATTGATGGCCGCCCGCGGTAAGCAAGGCGGTGACGGTGATCACCGCCGCTGCCAGCGGCATCAGCACGCGCAACACGCGCCGCGGAGAGCGCAAGCTCACAGCCAACAGCAGGACGATGGCGATAGCGCCGAGCAGTGATAGCATGATCGCATCCCGCAGATAGGTTTGATATAAGCGATCTGCTTCGCGCTTGATATCCAGCAAAACGATTTGCTGGCCTGGTAATTTTGCAATTTCCGCAGCGATGATTTGAGCTTGCGTCACGCCACGCAGCGGCAGCATCGCCATCCAACCCTGAGTGTGCTTGACTAACAGGGAATCCAGTTTCAACGCGAGATTCGTACCTTGAAGGTTGCGCCGATCTTGTAGTGGCTGAGTTTTTGCCACCGCCACATCGCGCAAGAACGGCTCGAACAAGTCAGACTGGAATGGCAAGCCACTGAGCGCTTGCTGCATATTTTCGCGCAATGTACCCGGCGCAGGTAATGCGGTCTGGCGTTCGCGCTGTAGCGCTTGACTAGGAAGATAGATAGCAGGCGAATCGAAGGTTTCAAGCGCACCTTGTGCTATGAGTGGCTGCAATAGTGCACCGATTTTCTCGCTTGCCTGTAGCGTACGCTCTTCGTCTTGGGCGTTGACGACAATCAAGTACCGCACATCCGGTGCGCCGATATCGCGCCGCAACTGTTCGTCTACCCCTTGGTCTTGTTTTGAAATCGGACTGAGGCTCCCTAATTGTTTATTCCATATCGGGCCGCGGTGCGCGATGATAGACGCTAGCGCCAGTATGACAACCAGCAGCGAGAGGTAGCGCAAGCGGGGTGCGCGTTGTACCAAAGACATGACGCTCGGCGCGAACGCACCCACCATCTGCGCCGTGAAGCCACGTGGCAACATGGCTGGTAGCACCCAACGCGTAACCGCCACCGCCACAATTAAGCCGGCGATAGAAAAAAGCCCCAATTGCGCCAGCCCCGGAAATCCGGAAAAAAGCATGGCGCTAAAACCGCAGATGGAGGTCAACACACCCAGGCGCAGCGTCGGCCAAATGCGGGCGAGGGTAGTTTGCGGCGTGCGGGCGGGCGTGATTTGGGTGAAAAGATAAATGGCGTAGTCCACGCCTTCACCAATCAGCGTCGCGCCGAAGCCAAGCGTGATGCCATGCACGGAACCGAAACCCAAGCTCACCGCAGCTACACCAGCGAGCGCCCCGCTCGCCACTGGCAGCAAGCCGAGCACCAACACGCGCGGCGAACGGTAAAGCGCCAACAGCATGAGCGCGATCAATGTAGTGGCGATGAGGGAAATCCGCATCGCATCGCCCTTGATGCTGTCGCGTGCACGCACGGAAAAAACGCCCGGCCCGCTCACCAGCATGTGCTGTGGCGCGGCACCGGTGTTGCTAGCCTGCGTAAAAGCACGCTGGATCAGCATCACGGCGCGTTGTTGCGCATCGATGTCGTAACCGGGCGCCGTGGTTTGTGCGACTAGTAAGGCGCGCTTGCCGTCTTTTGCAAACCATACGCCGTCGTGCATAGCCGGTTTGGTTTGGCCTTGCAACTGATCTATCAAACGGATTAATTCACCGCTTGGGTCAGCCGGCAAGATACGCTTTACCAAAGCGCCGGCGGGCGAGCCGAGGAGTTGCAAATCATCCTCTAGGGAGGTGCGCAAAGTGGGGGCGGAAAAATGCTCGGCGGTAATAGCGGGACTGAGTAAATAGCGATTGCGCCAGAGAAAATCACGGTCCTTTTCGGCGCCGACGCTTTCGCCGTTATTCACCGAAATAAACTCCGGCTCTTTACGCAACTGCGCTGCCAGGCTTTTGCTGGTTTGCGCCAACGTGGCCGGTGTGCCGCCCTCCAAGCCGATCAAAATTAAACGCGACACCACCCCATCGCGTAGCTGCTCCACCAGGACTTTCTGCGCCGGCGACGGCGAGCGCGGCAAGAAAGCGGACATGTCGGTAGTGAACTCGGTGCGGCTAATAATCAAGCCGCAGACAAGCAGGAAGGTGAACCAAACGCCGAGCGCCCAGCGTGCCGTAGAATTCACGGGGCGCCTTCGGTAATGGTCATTACCGAGCGATCCCCGCCGGTTTCAAGAATTTCTATGCTGGCGACGCGGTTCTTGCTACCGCTAATGTAAATTTCGCTCACCACGCCTTGCATTTGTGGTTCGCTTGGGACTAGCACCAAGCGCCATTGATTGACGCTACCCTCCAAATTAACCCGATAGAAACGGCTCAGGGTTTGCAAATCACCGGCCAAGGTGGAGCGGATACCTTCTACGAATGCCCAGACCACGGGATAGTCTTGCAACACCAGCGAGCGGCGCTGGTTTTTACGTTCCAGGGTGAGGCGGTCTTGATCCAACACCATGCTTTCCGGTTTTGGCAGCAAGGTGCGTTTTTCTAAATGGCTGGGTGCCGCGTAGAACAACGTGCCGGAAAATTCCAGCGGCGCGTTCAGGATGCTCAAGTATTTACGCTCGACAAACTGGCCTTGGATATTTTTGACTTGGGCCAGGCTTTGCATAAGTTGGCCAAGATCCCACTTAGCGGCGGATACTGAAACGCTATCCGCGTGCGCCGAAGCGCCCATACTGAGCGCAAAAAAAAGCACGCAGGAAAGCAGGCAACGCGCTAACAATTTATCGCCAAAAATCATAGAAGTTAAACCAGTTATAAGGATAGAGGCGGCAGTAGTGCTCAATCCGCGCAAGATAAGCGTTCAGCGCCTGGTCAATCGCGCCCTCGCGCTGTGCGCGTTCTAACTGTCGCATATCGGCCAGCGCTTCAAAGTGAATATCATACCGCTTACCGCCGCGATACACGCCGAACATCAGCACAATGGGCCGCTTTAGCATGATAGCAATGCGCATGGGCCCAAGCGGCAATTTGGCTTGGGCGCCCAGAAATTCGCGTGGTATCGTGCCCTCGCCCGCAATTGTCCGGTCGCCGAGCATGCCAACAAGTTCGCCGCGCGCCAGCGCCGCTTCGACTTTCAGCATGGAATCGACTTTGCCCAACGCAATGACATGCACGGGTAAATTCGGGTTAATGGCATTGAGTACCGAATTGAGTTTGCGCGCATTTTCCTCGTACATCACGAGATTCATGGGCGGTACTTTGGCGTCTCTACCCAGCGCACGCACAATTTCGAAACTGCCCAAGTGAGCGCCGAGTAGAAAGCATCCTTCGCCGCGGGCAATGACCTCGTCGACAATGGCTTGGCCATGCATGCGAACATCGAAATCGGCGAAGCGGCCGTTCAACAAAAACACGCGATCCAAAAGGGTGGCGGCAAAAGCGTGATAGTGCCGGAACAAATCGCCAATCCGCGGCGGGTGCTCCAGCACTTTGCGCAAATATTTTCTCGACGCTGCTCGCGACTGGGGTGAAAACAGCAGAAAGTAGAGGCATATGGGATAAAGCAGAAGACGGGTCGGCGCGCGTCCTAAGGTGAGCGCCACCGAGACGATAAAACGCATGGTTAGAGTATTGCTGCGCTCCGGTCGCGCTATCCATTCCGGCTGCGTGCTTAGGCCGGGATCGATGGGGCGACGCATTTTACTGTCCCTGTGAGCACGGTTTTATCACTGACCGCGCATTGAAACTGGATCTGGCCTGGCGCAGATTCGGTATAGTCGATGCCGACGCACTCGCCCGGCCGCGCCGGATAGGAAAATTTGGCTGACTTGATCTGGCCGAGCAATAGCGGCCTCTCGATCTGGACGGCGATGGCTTGCAGTACAGCAGCCAGCAACAGTGCACCGGGGATAATGGGATTGCCAGGGAAATGCCCCGGGCCCGTTGGATGCTCCAGCACAAATAATATTTCCGTGTTAGCCAAACTTACTCCTCTTTTAACGCCATTTGACTCGCCAATTGATGCAGCGCTTCACGCGGTAATTTGCCGCTGGCATTGCGTGGCAAGGAAGCCACAAAACAGAGTGGCCGCGGCAAGAAAACCGCATCGACACGCTGCCGTAAAGCCTGCATGATGGCCTCGCTATTCAGTCCCGGCGCGACTACGAAGGCCATCAGCCGGGTTACATCGCGCCCCGCTTCCTCAGGCATCACGAACACGCCGTCGCGCACGCCGGGAATGGCGTTCAAATGATAATTGAGGTGAGATAAAGAAGTGCGTTTGCCTGCCATATTGATCAAGTCCGCAGTTCTACCGTGCAGCATAAACGTTTCCGGGCTTCGCAGTTCAATCACATCATTGAGTAAGGTTTCGGTTTTGATATGGCCTCCCTTCACCCACGTGCCCCGATCATCCTGACGCAGTTGAATATTGCGAAAGGTGCGCCATTCGACGCCGGCCGTCGTGCGCCGGCTGGCGACCTGACCGGCCTCGGTGCAGCCGTAAATTTCGTATAAGGGCGTGGCGAAGCGCGTCTCCGCTTCCGCCGCTAGTTGCAAGGAAAGCGGCGCGGTAGCGCAAAGCAGAAAATCCATTGTAGGCAACTGCGAAAACTCGGACAGCAAGGCGCGCAAATGGACCGGCGTGGTAACCAAAGCGCGTGGCCGCGGCAAGGCATCAAGCTGCGCAAAAATATCGGCCGGATAGAAAGGCCGCCCGGCATGTATGGCCAAACCGCCTTGCATGGCGAGCAACACGCTCGATTCTAAGCCATACATATGCTGCGGCGGTACGGTACCCAGAATAACCATCCCTGGAAATTTCTGAAGGCCAAAATGCGCTGCTGCAAGCGCCGCGCTTTGAGCCAGCCCACCCCAGGTTTTTTCGTAGGGCGAGGGTTGTCCAGTGGAACCTGAAGTGAAAACGATAGCGGCGATTTGCGCTGCGGGAATAAGCGGTACGGTCTGCGCTGCCGAACCCGCCGTGTGGGTGGAGAATGGATAGTGCACGGTCTTTAGCGTCGCATGTGTAGCCGGCGCATCGCTTAAACAATACAAGCCGGGATAGTGCAGAACTAATTGCTCGACCAAGCCTGGCGTCTGGTTCGGCGGCAACAAACTGATTTGCTGCCGTCGCAACGCAGCCGCGAAGCCCACAACAAAACGATAGCGATCCGTGCAGAGATTCAACAGGTATTGGCGTTCGGGCAGCAGCGCGGCCAATTGGGACACATCCCATAAAAACTGGTCGACGCTAACCACATCTTTCCCGCAGTAGGCAAACGCCGCATCACCGCGGGTAAGACGAATCAGTGGAATATCTGCCATAGAACGCTAGCGCACATCAGCGCTTTTGGAGGCCGCAAAATCCTGAGAGAATACCTGAATCGTCTTCAGGATAGACACATGCGGATGGTTACGATGGCGTAGCACACGGTAGATGTACTCACCCACGAACATGAGCATCAGCAACGGGAAGGTGAAAAAGCTAATGAACATTAACCACACAGAAACCGCAAAAAATTGGTATAACAGAATCGAGATCATCACTTGTGCCGCGAAAAAAATGCACCATGCAATCGTCACATGGCGAGTGTAAATTTCGATATCCGGCGCCAAGGTGCCATGCAGTCGGCGGGCAAGCCGGGTAATCAAGGGTTCACGCCCGCGCAGTAGCGTACGGCCAAAAAATCCGAGCAGAAATAAATTGACCGCGGCATGTGGCAGGCCATACGCCACCATGAGACTCCAACGATCTTGCAGGCCAATAAAATAGATCGCCGCGCCAGCCAGCAACAAAACCAGAGGCCACCAGGGCCTGCCGCGGCAAAGTGTGATGAGCCAAAAGCATAGTCCCAAGAGCGGACCCAGCGTCAACGCCATGCGTAGGGGTGCAGCTTGCTGCGCGACATAGGTGGAATGAACCAGCCAGGGATATCCCATGCACACCAGTAGCGCCAGGACTTTTCCTAGCCACCCTATGCGCCGCAGCATTTATTTGATCCGATGCAACTGAATATGCTGATTGAGGGTGCGCAGCGAACTAAAAGTACTGAGATTGTGTTCATCATCCGCGCGGAGTTGGACACCATAGGTTTTGGAAATCGCTAAGGCCATTTCTAAAACATCGATGGAATCTAAGCCCAAGCCGTTGCCATAGAGTGGCGCCAGCGGATCGATTTGGGTTGGATCGACATCCAGATTGAGCGCGGTAACGATGAATTGCGCGAGTTCCAATTCCTGCGCAGATATCGCGTCACCGGAGGGCATCTCTGAAAAAAACTTGTTCATCCTCGCACCTGCTGCGCATGGCTAAAAATTGTGGCGATTTTCATTATTAAAATATTCGTTGCACCGCACAGCATTTTCTCATCATCAGCGGGCCAGCGGTGTGAGTGAAAAAGTAGGCCGGCGCCCGATAAATATGCAGCCGATTCTAGCCGTATCGATAAGCTAACTCAAGCTGGATAACTGTAATCACCAATCGGCATCCACAAATAATCACATAAAGTGGTGGGCCCCCCGAGAGTCGAACTCGGCACCAACGGATTATGAGTCCGCTGCTCTAACCAACATGAGCTAGAGGCCCAAAAAAACTGGCCGGGGGTGCCGGCCAGTTTTGAGAACACGTGTTATTCGTTTTCCAGAAAACTGCGCAGGCGCTCGGAGCGGCTGGGGTGGCGTAGCTTACGCAGCGCCTTCGCTTCTATCTGGCGTATGCGCTCGCGCGTGACGTCGAATTGTTTACCGACCTCCTCTAAGGTGTGGTCGGTATTCATTTCGATGCCGAAACGCATGCGCAGCACTTTTGCCTCGCGCGGGGTCAATGACTCCAACACTTCATGCGTCGCGTCGCGCAGGCTGGCGTAGAGCGCCGCTTCGCTGGGGCCAAGAGTGGACTGATCTTCGATGAAATCGCCCAGGTGCGAATCCTCGTCGTCGCCGATCGGCGTCTCCATCGAAATCGGCTCTTTGGAGATTTTGAGGATTTTGCGAATTTTCTCTTCCGGCATTTCCATCTTTTTCGCCAGCAGCGCGGGGTCGGGTTCTTGCCCGGTCTCTTGCAGAATTTGGCGCGAGATGCGGTTCATCTTATTGATAGTCTCGATCATGTGCACCGGGATACGAATAGTGCGGGCCTGATCGGCGATGGAGCGCGTGATCGCCTGCCGGATCCACCACGTGGCATAGGTTGAAAATTTATAGCCGCGGCGGTATTCGAATTTATCCACGGCTTTCATCAAGCCGATATTGCCCTCCTGAATCAAGTCGAGGAATTGCAAGCCGCGATTGGTGTATTTCTTGGCGATGGAAATCACGAGACGCAAGTTGGCCTCGATCATTTCGCGCTTGGCGCGGCGGGCTTTGGCCTCGCCGGTGGACATCTGGCGCGAAATTTCTTTGATTTCTTTGATTGGGATGCCGACGCGGTCTTGCAGCGCGATTAACTTGGCTTGGTTGTCCATGATGTCGTGCTGATAGCGCGCGAGCATCTCGACATAGGGCTTGCGCGCGCGCATTTCCGCCGCCAGCCATTGCGGGTTCACTTCGTTGCCGGGGAAGGATTTAATAAAGTGGGCGCGCGGCATGCCGGACTTCTTCACGCAAAAATCCAAAATACCCCGTTCGTAGCTGCGCACTTCTTCCACCAGGCCGCGCACGCTGTTGCACAGGCTTTCGATCTGCTTCGCGGTGAAGCGAATGCTCATCAACTCGTCGGAAATCTGCCCCTGGAGTTTTTTGTAGGTACGGTCTTCCGTGCCTTTTTTCTCCAGCGCCTTCATCATTTTGAGGAAAATTTGCTGAATGGCTTTGAAGCGCTCTAGGGCATCCGCCTTGAGTAGCAACAGGCTGGCAGTATGCGCTGCGCTAGCGGCGCCTTCCTCGTCCTCTTCCACTTCTTCGGCTTCGAGTGCTGCTTCTTCTTCCTCCGGCAACTCGGCGGCGACTTCTTCCGCGTCCGGATTGATCACGCCATCGATCAACTCGTCGATGCGCATTTCGTCGCGGTTCACTTTATCCGCGAGCTGGAGCATTTCAGCGATGGTGGTGGGGCAAGCGGAGATGGCCATGATCATATGCTTCAAGCCGTCTTCGATGCGCTTGGCGATTTCGATTTCGCCCTCGCGCGTCAGCAACTCGACCGAGCCCATTTCGCGCATATACATGCGTACCGGATCGGTGGTGCGGCCAAATTCGGAGTCCACGGTGGTCAGCGCTGCCTCGGCTTCTTCCACCACATCTTCATCCGCCACCGGCGGGGCAGCTTCAGTCATCAGCAGCGATTCGGCATCCGGCGCTTCGTCGTACACCTGAATACCCATGTCGTTGATCATGCTGATGATGCCTTCGATCTGTTCGGCATCCAGCATGTCGTCCGGCAAGTGATCGTTGATCTCAGCGTAGGTGAGGTAGCCACGCTCTTTGCCGAGCACGATCAGGTTCTTCAAGCGCATGCGGCGCGCTTCAAGTTCATTTTGCTTCAAATCCGCTTTTTCGTTTTCGGTTGCCATTTCACCGTTCCAAATAGACGCAAAATTTCGCGTAAAACCGGTAATTATACCAAAAGACTCGTTTTCCGCCAAACCCCGCCACGAACCTCGCTAGGAAACCCGCCCAGCGGACAGTTCGCGGGTTAGCGCTTGTTTCTGCTCGGCGCTGAGCGGCTGGATTTTGGCCAGCGCGAGCAGGCCATCGATGCGCTTTTGCCGCGCCGAGGCGCACAGTTGTTCCAGCGCGCCTTGGAACTCCTGCACCACATCGAAATCGCCGTCCCAGGCCAAGGTCTCGCCTGCTACTTCACTCAGCACCGTCTCTTCCGGCGCGCCGCGAAACGCTTCCAGGATCGCGGGATGATTAGTTATATGGGGGTCGCGATTGAGTAAGGCAAGGAGTGCGCGCAAGGTGCGTGCGTCGAGACTCTCCTCATCCAGCCCTTCTATCGCCACGCCGCGCGCCAAATCCGGCTGCTGCAGCACCATGCGCAGCAACTGCCGCGGCAAGGAGGGCGCACGGCGTGGCTTGATGTGCGGTGCCTGGGCACGGGGCGCCACTTGAGCGCGCGGCAACAGCGTTTCCAATTCGGCAGTGGAAAGCCCCGTCAGTTCCGCCAAGCGTTTGCGTATCAGGAGTTGTAATGCGGGCGCCGCGATTTTTTCAATCATGGGCTTGGCGGTTTGGACCAGCTTGGCGCGGCCTTCTTCGGTGGTGAGGTTCGTTTCGCGCGTGAGTTCCTTGAACAGAAATTGGCTAAAGGTGAGGGCATTAGCGTAGCTTGCCTCGAATCCGGCTTGACCTACCTGACGCACATAGCTATCGGGATCTTCGCCATCGGGTAAAAACAAGAACAACAGGCGCGAACTATCAGTGAGGGCAGCCAGGCCATTTTCCAGCGCGCGCCAGGCGGCACGGCGGCCCGCGGCATCGCCGTCGAAACAGAAAATGATTTCATCTGCCGCGCGCAGTAATTTTTGCACGTGCACCGGCGTAGTCGCGGTGCCGAGCGTCGCCACGGCATAGCCGACGCCGTGTTGTACCAGCGCCACCACGTCCATATAACCCTCCACCACCAGCACCCGGCCGCTGGCGCGAATGGCGCTGCGCGCTTGGAATAAGCCGTAGAGTTCCTGGCCTTTCTGGAACAGCACGGTCTCCGGCGAATTGAGATACTTGGGCTCCCCCGCCCCGAGCACGCGCCCGCCGAAGCCGATGACATTGCCGCGCGCATTAAGGATGGGGAACATCACGCGGTCGCGAAACCGGTCGTAGCGCCGACCTTCGTCGTTCTCGATGATTAAGCCGGTTTCCAGCAGTGTTTTGGATTCCGTGTAATCCGGAAACAGCGTCGCCAAATTTTGCCAGCCATCGGGCGCGTAGCCCAGGCCAAAGCGCGCCGCGATCTCTCCGCTGACGCCGCGGCCTTTGAAATAGTGGACGGCTGTTTCGGAGTGCTTGAGTTGCTCGCGGTAGTAATGCAACGCTTGCTGCATCATCTCCGGCAGGCCCGCGGCTTGAGCGGCGCGGGTTTCTTGCTCACGATGCGTGGTTTCATGTGGCACGGGCAGGCCGATGTGCTTGGCCAAGTCTTCCACCGCCTCGGGGAAACTCAAGCCCTGGTGTTCCATCACGAAGCTGATGGCGCTCCCATGCGCGCCGCAGCCGAAGCAGTGATAGAACTGCTTCGTGGGACTCACCGAAAACGAGGGCGTTTTTTCGTTATGAAATGGGCAACAGGCAACGTAGTTCGCCCCAGCCTTTTTGAGCGGGACGTAGCGCTCCACCACGTCCACGACATCGAGACGATTTAGCAATTCCTGGATAAAGGATTGCGGGATCATGCAGCCAATAATAGCGACTCAGCGCGCAAAAGAAAGCACTAGTTGGTAAGCTTGGATTTAACCAGTGCGGACACTTTACCCATGTCGGCGCGCCCGGCGAGTTGGGGCTTGAGTAGGGCCATGACCTTGCCCATATCGGCAGGGGCTTGCGCGCCGGTTTGGGCCAGCGCAGCGGCGACCAAGGGCGCAATTTCGGCATCGCTCATCTGCGCCGGCAAGTAGGCCAACAGTAGCTCAAGTTCAGCTTGTTCATTCGCGACCAAATCCGCCCGGCCGCCTTTTTCAAATTGAACGATAGATTCCCGGCGCTGTTTCACCAGTTTTTCGATCACCGTTAGCACTTGGGTATCATCCAGTTTGATGCGTTCATCAATCTCACGCTGTTTGATCGCGGCAAGCAGCAGCCGTATAGTGGAAAGACGCGCAGGCGCTTTATCCCGCATGGCTTGTTTCATATCTTCGGTGATGCGATGGGTCAGGCTCATAATGAAATCATCTCGGGGTTAACCACAGGCGGTTTTACAAGCTATTGTTTTAAAATTACTATCGGGCGCCGTGGCGAGGATAGGCGTAGGGGTAAAATCATAGCACCCGCGGGTTTGATTTGAAACCAAGGCTTCAGGACTTGCATTTCCCTCCGATAATAAAACATATCCAAGTCAAAATAACGTTTCAATCATTGCGCACTAGATATATAACATGCTGAATTACTTCAATTCTGGGCTGCGCGTCAAACTCGTGCTACTGGTTGTGGCAGGTATCGTGTCCGCTTTTACCATCATCGGCACATTTCGGGTGCACGTCGAAAAACAGCAGATTACCGAGGAAATGCGCCGCTCCGGTCAAGAACGTGTGGAGATGATCGCGGAAGCAGTGGCGAATCTCTTGGTTGGTTATGACTACAGCAACATGGAATCGTTGACCGAGCGCATCGTACAACAGCAAGACGTGCAGCACGTCATCATCCGCAATAACGACGGCAAAGTGATGGTGTCGCGCAACAAGCCCGGCTTACTCGACCAAGCCATGCTGTCATTTACGGCCCCGGTGCTTTTCTCCGGTGAGCAAATCGGCAACGTCGATCTGCAACTCTCTCTCGCCCGGATGGAGGCGGAAATCAACCGCACCTACCGCGATGTCATTTTGGAGCAAATTTTCTTCGGCTTCTTTCTCGGGCTACTGATCTATTTCGCCGCGTCAAGCGTGATCGTGAAGCCGATTGCCCGCATTAGCGAGCACATGAAAAACATCATCGGCAGCAAAGATGGCGCGGTACTAGAAGAATTGCAGATGACGAGTCACGATGAAATTGGTGATCTGGCGCGCATCTTCAACAATCTCAATCGCAAAGTCTTCGATGCGCAGTTTCGGCTGCGGGAAAAGATCGACCTGGCCGGCAGCGCGCTCATGAAGACCAACGAGCAGTTGCAGCAGCGATCTCAGGAACTCGAACAGCGCAGCCAGGATTTAGAAAAGGCGCTCAGCCTGGTGGAAAAACTTGCGGTAACCGACAGCTTGACCGACCTGCGGAACCGGCGCTATTTCGATGATAATCTTGCCGGCGCCTTCGCCCGCGCGCAGCGATTCAACGAACCCTTGTGCCTCATCTTGCTCGATGTGGATTTCTTCAAGAATGTGAATGACACGTATGGGCATGCGGCGGGCGATACGGTATTGCAGTCATTAGCACGCCTGTTCCGGTCCCGCACGCGAGAAACCGATATTTCGGCGCGGCTCGGCGGCGACGAATTTTCATTCTTGCTTTACCGCACCAACCGCGACGAGGGCATGATGTTTGCCGAATCGTTGCTCAAGCTAGCGCATGAGTTGATATTCACTTTCCACGATCAATCAGTCACGATTGGCCTCTCGATCGGGGTTGCCTGCAATTGGGACGATATTCACAGCATCGAGGCGCTCTACGGCGCGGCGGACGAGGCCCTGTATGAAGCCAAACGCCGCGGGCGCAATCAAGTGATCGCTTATCCCTTCGACACCGCACCCCATGAAAAGCTAAAGTCTGTCTAAGAAGCGCCGCTATTCCTCACTATGAAAACATTACACACACATATTTTGATGGGTTTGGCCGGCATAGTCACCTTGCCGGCACAAGCGGCGGCGCCACAAGCAGAAGAGTTGTACCTGGGCTCGGTGGCTATGGACGTCCCGGCAACGATGGTGCGGCATCTGACGCCACTCACCACCTACCTCAGCAAAAAAACCGGCATAAAAATCTCGTTCCGGGCATCCCCTAATTTAGGCTCGGCGGTAAACGAATTGGGCAATGACTTCACCCAAATCGCGTATCTCACACCGGTTGCGTATATCGATGCGCATGACAAATTCAAAGCCAAACCGCTGGTATCCCCCCTCACCCATGGCAAATCGACATTCAATCTGGTGGTGGCGGTGCGCCGAGACAGTAGCATCGAAACCATGGCGGACTTGAAAGGCAAAGCGTTCGCGTTCGGCGATGAGAAAGCGATATTGCAACGCGCGGTGGTCGTGGGCGGCGGAATGAATCTAAACCAATTCTCACACTTTGCCTTCCTCAATCATTACGACAATATCGCCAAAGCCGTGCTCAACAAAGATTTCGATGCAGGAATTTTGAAAGATACCGTCTATGAACAATTCGAAGCCCAGGGCTTGCGCAAGATTTATACTTCGCCGCCGCT
>JANYAU010000109.1 GCA_025361165.1 Betaproteobacteria bacterium
GAACTTCTGACGGTCAGCGTCCAGTTTCTTGAGGTCGCTCACCCGCGACCGTCAGTCGCTTCCTGCCGCCTGAGGCTTAAACTCTCCTGGTGCTGGTCAATCAGCCGGCGCACAAGTTCGGCGGCGGATATGCCAAGCCGTACGGATTCGCGGGCCATGAACTGTTTTTGGCGAGGGGGGATGGAATAAACGACTGTTTCCATTGTCATTTTTTCAGGTTCCTTGCATTGCTGGGATGCACAGTATCCTGTACACTGGGCTATGTGTCAATACCCATTTAGATGTTTTCCGAGGGGTACGCCCGATTTTCGCCAAGGTCGCGGCCGCACTACCTAGGTAGGTATTGACCGCGACGCCGTGATGCTGCACATTCACGGTGCGGCGATGCTCCGGCATCCCGTGTGGTTCCTCCAATTGCCAAACTGCCGGCAGCCCCTTCCCCGGGCATCCCGGCTTTTTTGCGTCTAAAACGGCCGCGCTTGCTCAGGACGGGGGATCGCATCACTGATAGATGACCTGGCGCTCCGGATCATAACCCCGATAGAAGGATGGCGCTCGCCAATCGAGTTCCATTCAGCCGGCGTTTTTCCGTAGGCCATCACATTTCCGCAGTTAAGCCGATAATTTTCGTACGTTATCTGGAATGCGGCCAGCGCGGTTTCAAATTCGGGCCGATAGCCCAAACCCATCCGGCGGTCCTCCCATCCGTTTCTTGCCCACGCCAAAAGCGGGTCGTTCCGGTCGACTTTGGACGGGTCGGCGTTTCTGAAATCTTCGTGATTCATGGTTTCCTCCTTCATATTCCGGGTGGCCTGAAACCTATACGAAGTTTCTGCGCCGGCTGTCAACGCAAATAATTTTAGCTTTGTGTTATTTTTCTCTTGCATTATCGGCGGCGTGGGGTTAAAAAGGCGTATCGGAAAGGAAAAACCATGAGTGAAAATATACTGGAAGTCTATCGGGACACCGTTGACACCTCAATGCGTGTAGAGACGGCTTTAACGGAGTGGAAGGCAGCCTCGACTTCGGCAGCGGCAATGGTGGCGGCGGGGTGGAGGGCGTCCGGGGCGGGGCCGTGGGCTTGGGCTTCTAAACAGGCGCGCGCGAAGGAGGCGGAAGCAACGGCGGCGACAAAGCTGGCGGAGGAGGTGTCGGAGGCGTGGCCTCATTGGGCGCCGTGGGTGGCGGCGTGGGTGGGAAAGGTAATTGCGTTGGAAAAGTCGGAGAAAGCATTGGAAAGGGCCAACGCGGCATTGAAAAAGGCCAACGCGTTATCGGGGATGACTGACCCCGCTGATCCGGGGAACGGAGAAACGCCATGACAATCACACGGGCGGAAGCAGCCGACCGATTGCTGGAGTTCGCCCAAGGAGGGCGATTGATCCAAAATTATTGGCGCAGAACGGAAGACGGTCGCGAGTTGGCTTGCCTTCTCGCGGCCATTGGGCCGGACCTCAAAACTCCGTATTATTGCCCTGCGGCAGTGATGCCGTTTTGGATGGCGAACGCGCTTATGTCTTTGTCGGATGGCGTCGCGGCCGACAAAATAACTCCTTTAGCCATTCGCTTCGCCGAAGCGTTGCGCGTCCGGCCCGTTGACAAAGGCTTGAAGCGGCGATGGTTTATTCGCGCCATTGAATATGCTGTCGTGGCTGCGGCGCCGGAGGTATTGCCCGCGCCGTATTATTGGGCGCCTGTGGAAACTGCATGCGAGCATGCCGTTATGGCTATTCGGGCTGCTGACAAAGACTTTCTGGCGGGTGCCGCGATAGCGGCGCGAAAGGCGGCATTCAGGGCGGAGCAAGCGGTGGACCCAACCGAGGCAGGGGGGGGGCATGCCGCGATGCGGGCGGCGGGGGCGGCATGGACTGCGGGGTGTGGGGCAGCGGGGGTGTGGTTTGGGCATGGGGCGAAGTCGTCTCGGCGGGGTGAGGGGCCATGGGCGGGGTGGTCTGTGGCGAGATCGGCGGCGCGGGCGGCGGGGCCGGCGGCAGCGGCGGATGCGTACGAGGCGCTGTTCGTCGCCCTTATCGAGGAAATGACCCGATAAGGGCTCGGATTACAAAGAAACAACAGGAGACGAAGACATGGCCCAATTAACTCCACAGGACGCTGCCGCCCGAATTGAAAAATACGCCAGTAAAGGGCTTCTCAAACAAGGCGGCTGGCGGGGCACCACCAAATGCGGTGAGGCCGCATGCCTGTTGGGCGCGATTGATCCGTCAATTAAATCGATCATGGACTGTCCTTCATCCGTAATGCCGTGCTGGATGGCCGCTGCCGTGGTGTCTATGTTCGACGGCGCCCCGATCAATCAAGCGAACCCGCTTGGGTTGAAGTTCGCCGCCGCTCTGCGAAACGGACGAACTGATAACGACATGCGGGATCGTTGGCTGGCGGGCGTCGCGGAACGCGCGTGCGAGGCTGGCCGACCACGGGGGAATACCCCGGCATACTGGCCGGAGATTGAAAAATCGTGCGTTCAAATTGCGGAGATGCTGCGAGACGAAAACCGTGATCCGGGAACACTCAGAGGGGCAACGGTGGCGAGTACGGGGTGGTCGTCGATGGCGAGTATGGGATGGTCGTCGATGGAATTGCCGAGGTACACATATGCGGAGTGGGGTGCGCGTTCGGCGTATGCGGTTGCTGAGACGGTGGAGGCGGCATCGCAGGGGGATGTGGCGAAGGCGGTGAGGGCGGCGTCTCAGGCGGCGGAATCTGCGGCATTGGTGGCGGATGAGTCGGGGGGCGCGGCGTCCTCGTCGATGTTTCTTGCTAATTTCATCGCCTTAATTACGGAAATGACCCGATGAGCCGCTCGGGATATGAAGACTGGGACGACCGAAATGGCGACCCAAATTGGGCGGCTATTTGCTATGCCGGCGCCCTTCGCAAAACGGTTAACGGCAAGGGCGGTCAAGCCTTCCTCTGCGAAATGCTGACCGCTCTAGATGCAATGCCAGACAAGCGGCTAATCAATCATGCACTACAGGCGCCGAGTTTCATCCCGCCAGAATATACCGAGGGACAACATTGTGCGATTGGCGCCGTCGGAGCACGCCGAGGCGTCAATATGTCAATAATTGACCCGGATCAATATGCCCTGGTGGCGAAGACCTTTGGGATATCAGAGACGCTCGCACGCGAGATTGCGTTCCAAAATGACGAAGCCGGCGGTTATTCCGAAAATGCTGACCGGCGATGGCAGCGTATGCGAGAATGGGCCGCTCGCCGCATCAATGCTGGAAAAACGCTAACTAACAACAAGGAGTCGTGACCATGCTGCACCTATTCCTACCGCCCGGCACCGAGCCGCAAAGCGTGTTCGACCGCGTGCTGGAATTCCTATCCAGGCGCCAAGAGGAGTACCAAGCAGCCGCCTCTGTCTCGACTAATCCAGAATATAGGCGTGAACATCAAAAAAACGCGGATTTCATATATAATATGATACAATATCTATGCGGGCAACGCGCTAAGATCGAAGGATGCCACCATGTCCCCTGAGTTGAAAACTGCCATTGCCGACCTGCGTTTGACCTCTCGTTCGCTTGCCGAGATGATCGGCGTTCACGAGACGACGGTATCACGGTGGGAAATTGAGCCTGCCGTGGTTACGCTATTGGTCGCCGCATGGAAAAAGTCACCTGAGGCCCTTTACGACGCATGGGAGGCCCATTTGGCAAAACAACGGAAAGAAACCGACGGCCAACTCGGCAAAGCCGAGGAGTCGTTCGAGCGGCTTCTCACGGCTGACCCCCAATCGCAATCGAAAGGATAGACCAAATGCCAGACAATACCGACACATACGAACCCGAGGGCGTGACCGGCGGTATGGCCCACGCGGCCGCGATCCTACCCAAGACCGACCTGCCCCCGAAAATGCCGCTAAACGAGTACTACAGGGCGCTAGAGGGCTGCATCGGCACCGGGCCGGCGGTCGAACTGGCCCGCGCGAAGGCTTCATTCCACATGGGATGGGACTGCTGCATTAGTGC
>JANYAU010000111.1 GCA_025361165.1 Betaproteobacteria bacterium
GCCGCCGACGACCGCGACTTTTTGCGCTTTGTAAAAAAAGCCGTCGCAGGTCGCGCAGCCCGATACGCCTTTGCCCATGAATGCTTGCTCCGAGGGAATGCCCAAATATTTGGCGGATGCGCCGGTGGCGATAATCAGCGCGTCGCAAGTGTAAGTGCCGGCGTCGCCGATCAGCGTCATGGGTTTTTCGGTGAGCTTGGCAGTATGGATATGATCGAAAATGATTTCGGTGTTGAAGCGTTCCGCGTGCGCTTGAAAGCGCGCCATCAAATCCGGGCCTTGCACGCCGTTTGCATCGGCGGGCCAGTTATCCACGTCAGTGGTGGTCATCAATTGGCCGCCTTGGCTTATCCCGGTAATCAAGACTGGCTTCAAATTCGCGCGCGCGGCGTAAACGGCGGCGCTATAACCGGCGGGACCGGAACCGAGGATGAGTAGGCGGCAGTGCTTGGTGGACATGTAAAACTCCTGAAACAAAAAGGGTAATTGGGTGCGAAATGGAGCGTAATTTTAGCAGTAATCAGCAGCCTGCTGTGGCGGCGTCGATGTTGGTATAATCGCCCATTCTTCAATCAGTTGAATCAATGGCCAATTCCAATCGTACTGCGGGTAAGGCGCATGGGCCGCAGACCAACGCGCGGCTCCTCGCCCTGGTGCGCGAAGCCTGGTGGTTCGTGCTCATCGCGGGCGCGGTGTTCCTGGCGCTCATCTTATTCACCTATCATAAAACCGATCCCGGCTGGTCGCACGGTGGCACCGATCTCACCGTGCATAACGCCGGCGGACGCTTCGGTGCTTGGATGGCCGATGTGGTGTTGCACCTGTTCGGCCTGTCGGCGTATTGGAGCGTGGTGTTTGTCGTCTATCTGGTGTGGTGGGGCTATCAGCGCATGGAGAGTGCGGGCATCAGCGATCGACGCTCGCTGTTCGCCGCCTTCGTGGGTTTCGTGCTGGTGTTGTTCACCAGTGCCGCGTTGGAACACCTGCGCCTATACAGCTTGAATGTGCAATTGCCCGATGCGTCCGGCGGTATCGCCGGCGCGGTGGTGGGCGAGATGCTGGCGAATGCCTTTGGTTTTACAGGCTCGACGCTGTTTCTGCTGGCGCTGTTCGGCGTCGGTTTCAGCCTGCTTACCGGCGCTTCCTGGCTGGCGATCATGGAACATATCGGCGCCGGCGTGGAGTGGAGTTACACGACCGTACGCCGCAGCATCGAGAATTGGCGCGACCGCAAAGCGGGCGAGCAGGCGACTTCGCAGCGCGAAGGAATCGTGCAAGAGTTGAAGCGGCACTTGGTGGATGACCACGAGCCGGTACGCATCGAACGCCCGGTGTTGGAGATACCGAAATCGACTCGGGTGCAAAAAGAAAAGCAGGCGCCGCTGTTCGCGCATTTGCCGGATTCGCCCTTACCGCCCGTGCATTTGCTGGATGAGGCGGACGGCGCTGTCGAATTGCTCTCGGGCGAGATGCTGGAATTCACTTCGCGCTTGATCGAACGCAAGCTGCTCGAATTCGGCGTCGAAGTGAAAGTGGTCGCGGCCTATCCCGGCCCCGTCATTACACGTTACGAAATGGAACCGGCGGTGGGGGTGAAGGGCAGCCAGATTCTGAACCTCACCAAAGATTTGGCGCGCGCGCTATCGGTGGTGAGTATCCGCGTAGTGGAGACGATCCCCGGCAAGAACTGCATGGGGCTGGAACTGCCCAACCCCAAGCGCCAAATCATTCGCCTGTCCGAGATTTTGAGTTCGCAGGTATACGCCGATATGGCCTCGCCCTTGACCATCGCCATGGGCAAGGACATCACTGGCAAAGCCGTCGTCGCCGATCTCGCCAAAATGCCGCATGTGCTGGTGGCGGGCACTACCGGCTCGGGCAAGAGCGTGGCGATCAATGCCATGATTTTATCCTTGGTGTACAAGGCTGATCCAACACAAGTGCGCTTGATTTTAGTCGATCCGAAAATGCTGGAACTGTCGGTGTACGAAGGCATCCCGCATCTGCTCGCGCCGGTCGTGACCGATATGCGCCAAGCCGCGCACGCGCTCACCTGGTGCGTGAACGAAATGGATCGGCGCTATCGCCTGATGTCGAGCCAAGGCGTGCGCAATCTCGGTGGCTTCAATCAGAAAATCGCGGACGCGAAAAAGGCTGGGACGCCGATTACCAACCCCTTCACGCTCAATCCTGAAAATCCCGAGCCTTTGGAAGAGTTGCCGCTGATCGTGGTGGTGATCGACGAGCTCGCGGACATGATGATGGTGGTGGGTAAAAAAGTGGAAGAGCTGATCGCACGCTTGGCGCAAAAAGCGCGCGCCTCGGGCATCCATCTGGTGCTTGCTACCCAGCGCCCCTCGGTGGATGTGATTACTGGTCTGATCAAAGCCAACATCCCGACGCGCATCGCATTCCAAGTATCGAGCAAAATCGATTCGCGCACCATCCTCGACCAGCAAGGCGCGGAAGCGCTGCTGGGCCAAGGCGATATGCTCTATATGCCGCCCGGCACCGGCTATCCGCAGCGCGTGCATGGCGCTTACGTCGCCGACCACGAAGTCCACGTGGTGGTGGATTGGTTGAAAAAGCTGGGCGAACCGCAATATGTGGAAGGCATCCTCGATGGGCCGGAGAGCGGTGAGGGCACGGAGGGCGAAGAGGGGGGTGATGCCGAATCCGACCCGCTCTACGATCAAGCGGTCGAGATCGTGCTCAAATCGCGCCGCGCCTCGATCTCCAGCGTGCAGCGCCAATTGCGCATCGGCTACAACCGCGCCGCGCGCTTGATCGAACAGATGGAACGGGCGGGCTTGGTGTCTACTATGCAATCCAATGGCAATCGCGAAGTGCTGATGCCGAATCGGGAGTGATTCTTGTGCTATTTCAAAAAGGCTATTTTCACCGCGAAGGACGCGAAGGCTCGCAAAGGAAGGCGTTCTTGAATTTTCTTCGCGCACCTTTGCGTCCTTTGCGTTTAACGCTTTTGCTGTTGTGTGTGACAACATCTGCCCATGCTAATAGCGTGGATAGCCTACGCACTTTCGTGCGCGAGACGCACACTGCGCGTGCGCAGTTCACGCAAAACGTGATCGACCGCAATGGCCGTCCCCTGAGCCAAGCTTCGGGCGTGATGGCTTTCTCGCGCCCCGGCAAGTTCCGCTGGACCTACGATAAGCCCTACGATCAAGTGATCGTGGGCGATGGCGTAAAGCTTTGGATTTTCGATAAAGAATTAAATCAAGTCACGGTGAGAAAACTCGATGAGGCGCTGGGTAGTTCGCCTGCGGCGCTGCTGGCTGGCAATAATGAAATCGAGCGCTTCTTTACGCTGCACGATGCAGGCAGCCGCGACGGACTGCAATGGCTGGAAGCCTCGCCGAAATCCAAAGACACCATGTTCGCAGCGGTGCGCATGGGGTTTACTGGCGCCACGCTCAAGCAAATGGAATTGAAAGACAGCTTCGGCCAAACCACGGTAATTCGCTTCGACAAACTCGAACGTAATCCCCACCTACCCGCCGGCCAATTCACGTTCGCACCGCCCAAGGGGGCGGATGTGATCGGTGAGTGATCTGTTTTCCCGTGAGCCGGATGCGCCGCTGGCGGAACGGCTCCGCCCCAAAACCCTCGACGAAGTGATCGGCCAGACGCATCTACTGGGTCCCGGCAAGCCCTTGCGGCTGGCCTTCGAATCCGGCAAGCCGCACTCGATGATTTTGTGGGGGCCGCCGGGCGTGGGCAAGACCACACTGGCGCGGCTGATGGCGGGCGCTTTCGATGCCGAATTCATCGCGCTCTCCGCCGTGTTCTCCGGCGTAAAGGATATTCGCGACGCCATCGCGCGTGCGCAGTTCGCGCTGGAACAGAAAAACCGCCACACGATTTTATTCGTGGACGAAGTGCACCGCTTCAACAAGGCGCAGCAGGATGCATTCTTGCCGTTTGTGGAACAGGGCTTAGTCACCTTCATCGGCGCCACCACCGAGAATCCCTCATTCGAAGTGAACAGCGCGCTGCTATCGCGTGCGCAAGTGTATGTGTTGAAGCCGCTATCGGAAGCAGAGCTAGGCGAATTATTTGATAGAGCTAGCAGCGTTGCACTCGCCGATCTGAGTTTCGAAGAAGGTGCGAGAGCGTTGATCATTGGCTATGCCGATGGCGATGCGCGCCGCTTGTTGAATAATCTGGAGCAACTGCGCACCGCGGTCTTGGCCGCGAAAACCAGTCGCGTCACGGAAGTCTTAGCACGCGATGCAATGGCGAAAAGCGGCCGCCGCTTCGATAAAGGCGGCGAGGAATTTTACGACCAGATTTCCGCGCTGCATAAATCCATGCGCGGCTCCAACCCCGATGCGGCATTGTATTGGCTGCTGCGCATGCTGGATGGCGGAGCCGATCCACTCTATTTAGGGCGGCGCATGATACGCATGGCGTCCGAAGATATTGGCCTCGCCGATCCGCGCGCGTTGCGGTTGACGCTGGATGCGGTGGAAACCTATGAACGCCTCGGCTCGCCGGAAGGCGAGTTGGCCTTGGCGCAAGCCATGATTTACTTGGCCTGCGCGCCCAAGAGTAACGCCGTGTATGTCGCGTATAATAACGCCCGCGCCTTGATCAGCGACGACAAATCGCGCCCGGTGCCGCTGCATTTGCGCAATGCGCCGACCAAGCTGATGAAAGAATTGGGTTACGGCCATGCGTATCGTTACGCGCATGACGAGCCGGAAGCGTATTCCGCGGGCGAGGATTATTTTCCGGAAGACATGCCCGAAGTAAGCTTCTACCAACCCACACCGCGCGGGCTGGAATCGAAAATAGCGGAACGGCTGGCGCATTTGCGCGAGCTGGATGCCAAAGCCAAACGAAAGAAATAATCATGTTAGACCTACAACTGCTGCGGAATGACCTGGAAAATGTGGTGCAGCGCCTGGCGGCGCGTGGCTTCGCGCTGGATATGCGCAGCTTCCAAGAACTGGAGCAAGAACGCAAGGCGGTGCAGATCCGCACGCAGGAGTTGCAGGCGAAGCGCAATCAAACTTCCAAACAAATCGGCGTCGCCAAATCCAAAGGCGAAGATGTCTCCGCGATCATGGCCGAGGTGGCGAGTCTGGGCGATGAACTCAAAGCGGCGGAAGAGAAACTCGCCTACATCCAGAACCAACTGGACGATGTGCTGATGACGATTCCCAATCTTCCGCATGAGAGCGTGCCCGCAGGCAAGACGGAAGCGGACAACGTGGAAGTGCGGCGCGTAGGCACCCCGCGCCACTTCGATTTTGCGGTGAAAGACCATGTCGATGTAGGCGAGGGTTTGAAGCTACTGGATTTTGAAACGGCGGTGAAAATTAGCGGCGCGCGTTTCTCGGTGATGAAAGGGGCGCTGGCGCGATTGCACCGCGCCCTCGCGCAATTCATGCTCGATACGCATACCCAAGAGCATGGCTATACCGAAGTGTATGTGCCCTATCTGGTCAACGCGGATAGCATGCGTGGTACCGGCCAGTTTCCGAAATTTCAGGACGATCAGTTCCATGTCTGTGCTGATAATTTATATCTGATTCCAACCGCGGAAGTTCCGGTCACCAACATCGTGCGCGACGAGATCGTCGCATTGGAAGATTTACCCGTGAAGTTTGTCTCGCATACTCCGTGCTTCCGCCGCGAGGCAGGTACCTATGGCAAAGACACGCGCGGCATGATCCGCCAGCATCAATTCGATAAAGTAGAGTTGGTGCAGATCGTGCATCCGTCCGCTTCGTATGCGGCATTGGAAACCCTGTTGGGTCATGCCGAAACGATTTTAAAAAAACTGGAGTTGCCCTACCGTGTCGTGAATTTATGCATGGGCGATATGGGCTTTTCCGCCGCCAAAACTTACGACATCGAAGTGTGGCTGCCGGCGCAGAACACCTACCGTGAAATTTCTTCGTGCAGCAATTTCGAGGCTTTCCAGGCGCGGCGCATGCAAGCGCGTTACCGCAATGAAAAGAATAAGCCGGAGTTGGTGCATACCCTGAATGGCTCGGCGCTGGCGGTGGGCCGAACACTAGTTGCGATTTTGGAGAACTACCAGAATGCTGACGGGAGTGTGACGATCCCCGCGGTACTCCGCCCGTATATGGGTAACGCTGAAAAGCTTAGCGCTTAGCTTTTCGTCGCTTTCAGCTTTTGTTGTTTCTCGGCTCTATTGCCCTGTGCGAACGGTGCAAACAAAGGCCGGTAAGGCGGCTCGAATTTCACCAAAATATCGTAATAGGTGCGAATGTTTTCGGTAAAAATCACCGGCTCGCCGCCACGGGCGTAGCCATGTTTTAACGTCGAGTGGTAGGCGGTCTTACTTAATAACGGTAAACTTTTTTTCAAATCGGGCCACGCGTCGGGGTTGAGCCCTTGGCGTTGCGCCAACACCCGCGCATCTTCCAGATGGCCAGGGCCCACATTGTAAGCAGCAAGCGCGAACCAGGTGCGATCCGGTTCGGCAATGCGTGGTGGCAGCGCCTCTTTTTGGTTCAGAAAATATTTTGCGCCGGAGATAATGCTTTGTTTGGGGTCGAGCCGATCGGTCACGCCCATTTCGTCCGCAGCGTCTTCGGTCAACATCATGATACCGCGCACATTGGTGGGCGAGGTGGCCAGCGGGTCCCATTTTGATTCTTGGTAGCCCAGCGCCGCGAGTAGCCGCCAATCGATGCCGGTGATATCTTGGGCTTCGTAGAATAAATCGCGATACTTGGGTAAGACGGTATTCATTTTAGTGAGGAATCCGATCACATCCGCTTGCTCCAAGCGCTCGATATGTCCGTAGTATCGATCCTGCAAGCGCTTCAGCGTGCCATCGGCCTGAATTTTGGCGAAGAACTGAAGCGATTTTTTATACAACCAATCATCGCCGTCCTTAGGGAATGCCCAGGCTAAATATTCCGGCCGGCCAACGTCGAATCCGACCGCCAGTTCAGGATGAAAATTTTGTGAAAGCTTGACGATGTGGGAATCGGCAATCACATAGTCGACTTTTCCTTCAGCGAGTCTGCCAAGCAACTCTTCGGTTTCTTGATTCTGCACCTCGACCCAAGTGAAGGCTGGGAATTGGCGTTTGACTTGATTCAGCCGCTCCACGTAACTGGTGCCTGCGACTACTTCTAGTCGTTTGCCGAGAATATCTTGGAAGCTAGCCGGTTTAGTTTGATCAGTTTGGTACACCAGTTGTTGTTGTACGGTTTGATAGGCGGTGCTGAAAAGCAGGCGCTGCTTACGTTCGTCCGTAATGGTGATGCCGGCGGCGGCAAAATGCGCCTGGCGCGATATGACTTTCGGTAAGATCTCATGGAACTGGCCAGCGACAACGAATTTGACCGTGAATCCGAGTTCTTTGGCGAACAACATCACGAGATCATGCTCCAGACCCACGTATTGGCCCTGCGCGTCTTCGTAATAAGTCGTGGGGCCATTGCGCGTGACGACTACCAACTCTCCCGTCTTATGTGCAGAGGGAATAGGTGTGACGCCCGACTCGCAGGAGGACAGACCAAGACACAATAGCAGCGTAATCAGTACACGCATGGCATGAGTTTGGCGAACGAAACAGGTTTTGTCTATGTGTGTCCGTGAAATGTGACGCAGATTCTGCTAAAATCGCGCGCTTCGGAGAGGTGGCAGAGTGGTCGAATGTACCTGACTCGAAATCAGGCGTACGGATTCCGTACCGTGGGTTCGAATCCCACCCTCTCCGCCAGATGCATGTTTTAACCAGTAGCAAACAGTCTCACTAACCCGCATAGCGTCAAGCTATAGCGGGTTTTTTAATGTCAAAACGGTATCAGGGGGTATCAGCGAAGCTTGCACTATTTGGGGGTAAGTTTGATAATGTTACCCCCGGCAAGAAAGATTGCTACCCCCAGAGGGCAAGATCATGAGCAAACTAACCGAAGTGGCGATTAAGAAGGCAAAGCCAGAAGCCAAGGCGTACAAGATGGCAGATGGTGGCGGCATGTATTTGCTGGTGCAACCAACAGGCTCGAAGTGGTGGCGGCTCAAGTACCGCATTCTGGGGGTAGAAAAGTTGCTTTCTCTGGGGGTATATCCAGACGTTACCCTATCCGAAGCACGGGAACGGCGTGAACAGGCGCGCAAGCTGCTGGCGAACGGGGCAGACCCAAGCGCGGTAAAGCAGGAGGCAAAGCAGGCAAGCCAAAGAGCTTTGCAGGTTGCCAGTGAAGGCAGCTTTGCCACGCTTGCCAC
>JANYAU010000120.1 GCA_025361165.1 Betaproteobacteria bacterium
CGACGCGATTGCATGGCATCTAAACACCCGGCCACGCAAGTCGCTTGGGTTCAAATGTCCCGCAGAGTTGTTCACCCCGGATGCGTTCGATTTTAGGCAGCATCATGCTGCACTTTTTGCACTTGGTCATTGAAACCGCCAGGTCTATTACAACCATATTACAATCATAAAAATAATTTAACTTTAAGGCCTAATCGGCCTTAAATGCGGAAGCAGCAGCGGGGAAACGCGATAAAACTAGTGGGTAAGCGGAGGCGGGGGATTGCCCACCACATTGACGTAGTAGCCAGAGAGTCCTTGCAGCACGCGCATGTGGCGGCCCTCGCGCAACAAACGTTCGAACTCTTCGGCCGGCAGGGGATGGCTAAAAGAAAAGCCCTGGATTTCGTTACAGCCTTGGGCGCGCAAAAACGCGAGTTGTTCATCGGTCTCGACGCCTTCCGCCAGCACATTGAGATGAAGACTGTTCGCCATCGCGATGATGGCGGAGGCGATGGCCTTGTTATCGGGATCGGTATCGATATCACGCACGAAGGATTGGTCAATTTTGAGCGTATCGATCGGCAAGCGCTTGAGGTAGGAAAGCGAGGAATAGCCAGTACCGAAATCGTCGATGGAAATATGAATACCTTCGTTTCTGAGTTTGGTGAGCGTGATGATATTGGTTTGGTTGTGTTCGAGCAATAAGTCTTCGGTAATTTCCAGTTCCATATATTTGGGCGACAGCCCGACTTGTTCCAGCACCCGCAGTACTGACTCCGCCAGATCTTTTTGGATAAACTGCCGTGCCGACAAGTTCACTGCCATGCGGATCGGCGGCAAACCCATATCTTGCCAGGCACGGTTTTGCTGGCTGGCTTGGCGCAGCACCCAGTCGCCGACAGGAATAATCATGCCCGTCTCTTCCAAGATAGGAATGAATTCGACCGGCGGCACCAGCCCCATCTCCGGATGGCGCCAGCGCAACAGCGCTTCGGCTCCGATGACCCGCCCCGAAAATAAATCGACACGCGGCTGGTAATACAAGGTGAACTCACCGCGGTCCAAAGCACGCCGCAGCGAGCTTTCCAACATCAAACGCGCGCGTGCTTTCACATTCATATCCGCAACATAGAATTGGTAATTGTTGCGCCCATATTCCTTGGCCCGGTACATAGCGGAGTCGGCATTGCGCAGCAAATTATCGGCGCTTTCGTCGTCGGTAGGATAAAGCGTGATGCCGACGCTCACGCTGATGAACACTTCATGACCGTGAAGATTGAAGGGTTGCGACAAGGTATCGAGGATTTTCTGCGCCACCACCGCCGCATCCTGAACTTCCATGATGTCGTCCACGATGACGGTAAATTCATCGCCGCCCAAGCGCGCCACGGTATCGCAATCGCGCACGCAACTGCGCAAGCGTTCGGCGGCGATTTTAAGCAACTGGTCGCCAACGTTATGCCCCAGCGTATCGTTGATCGCCTTGAAACGATCTAGATCGAGAAACAGCACCGCTAACTTCTGATGGTAGCGATCGGCTTGCGCCATGGCATGGGTGAGCCGATCGCGAAATAAGGTGCGGTTGGGCAAGCCGGTCAACGCATCGTGATGCGCCATGTGGCGGATGCTCAGCTCGACACGCTTGCGCTCCTCTAAATCCAGACGTAATTTGTCGTTCGCCGATTTGAGTTCGCTGGTGCGTTGCGTCACCTGTACCTCAAGCAACTCATTCGCTTGCTTGAGGTCTTCTTCCGCTTTCTTGATCGCGTACACCAGCGGCAGCCAATGCCAGAAACCCAATGCGATCAGCACCGTGCCCAGCGTCCAAACACTGTAACGCGCTACGTCTAATAGGTACACGCTTGCCAAGGTACGGCCGGACTGCAGAAAAGAGGAGTAGAGACTGATGGCATCCCCGCAACCGATAATCATCAAGCCGATGATGATCATGGTCCATCCGCGATGGCGTGCGATAGCAGGTTGACGCTGG
This sequence comes from Betaproteobacteria bacterium, assembly GCA_025361165.1. Classification (GTDB taxonomy): domain Bacteria; phylum Pseudomonadota; class Gammaproteobacteria; order Burkholderiales; family Thiobacteraceae; genus RBG-16-58-11. The sequence goes on from JANYAU010000120.1 coordinate 1,973, forward strand.
CTCATCCACAGCAAAGCCAAGATGATGACAAGCACCACCCCGAATTTCACCCACTGTAACGCGAGAACTTCATCCACCCCGTACGCTCCCCTGGTACTACATGCAGACAGCGCGCCTTAAATGTCAAAATCGATAAGGTCGCATCTAAAACCAACAGCCGGGCCGCGCAAATAAAATACTTAGTTGGGCTGGCACGCGCCGTACTTCGATTATTTTTTTCGGAACAGTATATATGTTCGAAGTAGGCGCCTATTGTTATGCCACACGATCAAAACATCAATGATTGTTACGGGATTCCGTGTTTATTTAGTCCGTACCCAACGCACGAGTAGCACCACGGCGCACAGTGCAATCAGTGCTCCGTAAGCGAACGCCCAAGGCGCGCCGGCCACTTGCCACAATCCCCCAAACAACAATCCCGCTGGAATTGCCGCTACGCCAGTGAGCAAGTGATACCAGCCAAACGCAGTGCCGCGCGTCTCGGCCGGTGCAAAGTCGCTGATCAGCGCACGCTCGGGTCCCTCGGCTAGGCCCATCACCAGCCCATACGCCAGCGCCGCCAGCCACAGCCAAAGCGGCGATGTCGCCAATGCGAACAGCGCGAACCCGACACTCAAAGCCAGCCAGCCCAGCGCGATTAATGTCGTGCGCGGCATATGATCGGCCAGTTCGCCGCCGCGCGTGGCAGTGAGCGCCTTGGTGAAATTAAGGCTGGCCCAAAGCAGCAGCAGCGACACCACGCTCATTCCCAACTCGTGGCCGCGCAACACGATGAACGTCTCTGACGCACGGGCAAAGGTAAATAAAAATAACACCAATAGATAACGCCGCAGCCGTGGCGGCAGCACCGACCAGCGCAGAGGCGGCAGCGGCTCGCGCGTCAAGTTCGGCTTAGCTACCTCTTTGACGCCAAATATCACCAGCAGTACACCGAGCGCACCTGGCACTACAGACCACAGAATCACTTCTCGTACTGAGCTCAAGGTCCAAGCCAGCACCGCGGCTGCTACCAGGCTACCGCCAACCGCACCGGCATTATCCAAAGCACGGTGAAAACCAAAAGCCAGCCCGTGAATAGCCGGCGGGGTGGCATCCGCCACCAGCGCATCGCGCGGTGCACTACGCAGTCCCTTGCCGACGCGATCGACCGAACGCAAAGCCAGCAACTGCAACCATCCGCCAGCAAAACCCATCAGCGGCCGCGCCAAATTAGAGAGCGTATACCCAGCAAGCGCAAATCCTTTACGCCTGCCCCCCAAGGAATCGGAGCGCCGTCCCGACCACAGCTTGAGATAAGCGGCGACTGCATCCGCAATGCCTTCAATCATGCCCAGCAACACCGGCGCCGCGATGCTCATGCCGGACAGCAAAATCGGCAACAGCGGCACCACCATCTCCGAAGCAAGATCGTTGAACAGACTCACGAAACCGAGCACGATGACAGTGCGCGGCAATACCCTGAGCGTTAAACGCATGGGGGACAATTTCGACTGCAAAAATAAAAGTGGATCACGAAGCCCCTAGACCGAGGAAAGTTTCAGCTAAAATACCATGGTTCGCCCCGGTAGCTCAGTGGATAGAGCAACCCCCTCCTAAGGGGTAGGTCACACGTTCGATTCGTGTTCGGGGCGCCAATCTAGTATGGGGGTGGGCACTAATTTCGTGCCCATTTTCATTTCTGCCACTGCCTGGGCCATTGCAGCATAGCTCCCTGAAATCGTGGCCTGATTTCCATCCATCCGAATTTCATTGACCAAAATCCGCAGGTACGCCCTTCCGAACTCGCTTTTTGGATCTAACCGCTTTCTCCGTAACGCCCGAGTAAAGCTTTGATTTTGGCGGGGTTCACTTCATCCTGCAATCACAATGTGCTGCGCCGTAGTCCGGCGATCTATTGATCTTTTCATAAATCATGACAGGTAATACTTTGTTGTTCACCAAAGCGCTTTTTCTTTTAGTGCCAGCCATACCCCGATAGGGCAGCGGGAGTTGGACAACATCTTGGACCGTGGTTTCAGAGGTTTAGCCAAAGCATCCATCCCTGAATAGTGTAGGGGCGAGGCATGCCTCGCCCGATATAAATAGCGGGTCGGGCATGCCCGACCCCTACAATATTTCATTCGTGTGTTGGCGCCGGTTGAATAG
>JANYAU010000158.1 GCA_025361165.1 Betaproteobacteria bacterium
AACAGTTGCTCGTGCCCGCACCGGTTGCGCCAACCGAACAAACTAAGACGGTGCGTCCTTGATGTACACCCAACTCATATCAAACGTTATCTTCCCGCTACAAGAGCGGCTCAAGAAACACGCCACTGTCGCCGTGCGCAAACGCATGGAAGAAACGCAATGGTGGGACAGGGCGCGGCTTGAGCAGCTGCAAATCGAGCGCTTGCGCACCCTATTCAAAGAGGTGGCATTACATGTCCCTTATTATCGAGAATTATTTAACCGGATTGGCTTCGATTCGGAGCAAGTAACCCGCCTCGTCGACCTCACGCGCTTGCCGCTTCTTACCAAGGCCGACATTCGCGCCAACCTGGAGCAGCTCAAAGCCGACAACGCCCAGGGCTTGGCGCGGTTTAACACGGGCGGTTCCAGCGGCGAACCGTTGATTTTTTTCATCGGCAACGAACGCGTCTCGCACGATGTGGCGGCTAAATGGCGCGCTACCCGCTGGTGGGGGGTGGATATCGGCGACCCTGAGATTGTGATGTGGGGCTCGCCCATCGAGCTACTTTCGCAAGACCGGATACGCATGCTACGCGACAAGCTGATGCGCACCAAACTGCTCCCCGCATTTGAAATGTCGCCGCAAAAACTTGATTGGTTTGTGGCCGAGATTCGCGCCATGCGCCCCAAAATGTTGTTCGGCTATCCGTCTGCTTTGGCGCATGTCGCCGCCCATGCCGAGGCGAAGGGCGTCCGCATGGACGACCTCGGCACCAAAATTGCCTTCGTCACCTCTGAAAAACTCTACGATCACCAACGCGACAAGATCATAAATATATTTGGCTGCCGGGTGGCTAATGGCTACGGCGGGCGCGATGCGGGTTTTATCGCACACGAATGTCCCGCAGGCGGCATGCATATCACCGCCGAAGACATCATCGTCGAAATACTCGATCCCTCCGGTAATCCGGTTCAGATGGGGGCAGCGGGAGAGATTGTTGTCACCCATCTCGCTACACGCGAATTTCCTTTCATACGTTATCGCACCGGAGATATCGGCGTGCTAGACGATCGCGCGTGCACGTGTGGCCGAGGCTTACCCTTGCTCAAAGAAATCCAGGGGCGCAGCACCGATTTCGTCGTGGCCCAGGACGGCACAGTGATACACGGGTTGGCGTTGGTGTATGTGGTGCGCGATCTGCCCGGCGTAAAGGAATTCAAGATCGTGCAAGAAAGCCTCGCGCTTACGCGTGTCATGTTGGTGACGGATGTGACATTCGACCCCGTGCATGAAACCACGATTATGGAAAATTTTAAGCGCCGTCTGGGCGCGGCAGTTCATATTGACATCGAGCGTGTAAGCGGCATTCCCAAGGAAGCCTCGGGCAAATTTAGATTCATCGTCAGCAAAGTAAAACCCTCACATCAAGGCGGTATCACATGAGAGATCTGCTGATTGCCGCCATTGTGTTTGGCGCACTCCCCGTCATTATTTTCTCGCGCCCGCACATTGGCTTGTATCTATATTCATGGATCAGCTACATGAACCCGCATCGGCTGGCTTACGGCTTTGCGTATTCATTCCCCTGGGCCTACATCCTCGCGATCGCCACGCTGTTTGGGATAATTTTTTCCAAAGAACCTAAGCGCATGCCCTGGACCAACGAGATGACCGTTCTCTCGCTGTTTATTCTTTGGATGTTGATCACTACCGTATTTGCTTTTTATCCGGACTTGGCGTGGGTGCAGATGGAAAAAGTCGCCAAAATCCAAATCATGATTTTTTTGACGCCCTTATTGATCAACACCCGCGAGCGGCTACGCAACTTGATTTGGGTCATCGTGCTGTCCTTGGGGTTTTACGGCGTCAAAGGTGGGATTTTTACCGTGCTCACCGGTGGCCATTATCATGTGTGGGGTCCGGAAGACACGTTTATTGGCGGAAATAACGAAATGGCCTTGGCGCTATTAATGACCATCCCGCTGATGCGTTATCTCCAGCTCACCGAACCCCGCAAATGGCTAAGGCTAGCTCTTGGCGGCGCCATACTGCTGTCCGCGCTTGCTGCGATCGGCAGCCAATCGCGCGGCGCCTTGGTGGGCGCGGCGGCCATGGGCCTCTTTTTCTGGCTCAAAAGCCGGAATAAGGCTTTCACGGCGGTACTCATTTTGGTGACTGCGATTTTTGTGGTCTCTATTATGCCGTCGGCCTGGTACAGCCGGATGGATACCATCGATAACTATCAGCAAGACGCCTCCGCGCAAGGCAGGCTCAATGCCTGGGCGCTGGCGTGGAATGTCGCCACGCAACGCTTTACCGGCGGCGGTTTTGATATGTTCCAGGTAGAAACTTTCGCGGCTTATGCGCCCAACCCATCTGATATACACGATGCGCACAGCATTTATTTTATGGTGTTGGGTCATCACGGGTTTGTGGGTCTCGGATTATTTTTACTGCTGGCTTTTCTCACTTGGCGAACCGGCTCCTGGTCGATTCGCCATGCCAAACGCGACCCGGATAAACGTTGGGCGGCGGATCTGGCAGCCATGTGCCAGGTAAGCATGGTCGGCTATGCTTCCGCCGGAGCGTTTCTGGGGCTGTCATACTTCGATCTTTATTACCACCTCCTGATGATTATTGTGATGACCAAGGTCGTTCTTTTGCAGGAAGAAAAGCTGGCACCCACGCAAGCCAGCAATGCTGTGCCGAATAGCACTTCGGCGAGAATGAGCCGGAAAAAAGCAGCCTTACAAAAAGCGTAAGTTAGTTACCGGTGAAAACCCCCAATCTTGAAACCCCGGTTCGTCCGCCTAAGGTGGTGGCGAAAGAGCCCCGCCGCTGGATGTGCGCATAAACATCACATTATCCGTGTATGAATTGGCGATGACTATGCCGCCCAATTCCGGCACGTATTGAACCGAATTGTGAATTCCATTCGGCCGATTGGCGGGCGGTGGCGGAAGTGCGGAATCCATGCCTGGGCTGGCCACGATAATCATGCGATTTCGGGCATTGATAAATTGCGTGCCGTAAAAGGACAAAAAAGGAAACAATATATTGGTTCATGGAGATTAACCCGCCTTATTGAGATTCTCAAATGCCCTACGCCTTCACCTGTAGCCATTGCTCCAGCATCATAATCACCCAAATCATCACGCCGTAATAACTCGCGTGTCCTGCTTGATGTAAGCGCATCAACTCATCCAGATATTCCGGCCGCACAATGTTGCGCGCACGAAATGCGCGCAAGCTTTCATGCGCTAATTCGTGCAGCGGGGCGTGGCGCTGCATCCACAAACCGAACGGCAATCCAAAACCATGCTTCGATTTGTGGATAATTTCATGCGGTAAGAAATCGCTTAATGCCTCTTTGAAGAACCAACGCAGCTTTTGGCCTTTCACTTTATAGTTAACCGGTAGCCGCGCTGCGAACGCCACCAGGCGCTCATCCAGCAAGGGATAGCGCACTTCAATGCCCGCCAATTCGCACATACGATTGACCTTGCGTAAATCGTTGTCGGCCAGCGTCTGCTTCCAATCCAAATGCAGCATGCGGTTCAGCGTCGAGTCGGAGCGCGTGCGCGAATACACTTCGCGCATAATCGTCAGCGGCAATTCAGGATCAACCTCACTTAAAAAATTCGGCGTGAAAATCGTATCCAACGCAACACTGTGCAGGAAGTTATACGTCTCCAAGCGGTCAGGTAACGGCACGCGCGCTTGCCGCACGTAGCTGGCCACTTTGCCGAGTGGCGGCACGCGTGGTAAGCGCGCCGCCAGCGGTTCGATCAAGCCGTGGCGCAACAGTGCGGGGATGTAGCCATAAGCCTCGAAAACTTTTTGCGTGGCATAGCGCGTATTGCCGCCGAAAATTTCATCGCCGCCATCGCCGGCCAGCATGGCGTCGATGCCCGCTTCCTTCGCCTTCAAGGCGCAGAAATAAGTTGGCACTGCGGACGCATTGCCGAAGGGTTCATCGTAAGCGGCGGCGATCAGCGGAATGGCCGCCACCACATCATCCGGCGTGACGTAATATTCGTGCGGGTGTGTGCCGAATTGCTTAACGGCAATGCGCGCATATTCCATCTCGTCAAAACCGTCGGCTTCGAAACCGATGGAGAAAGTCTCCGCCGGTTTGCCGCTGACTTCGGTCAAGATTCCGGCGATCGTGGAACTATCCGTGCCGCCCGAGAGAAAAGCGCCCGTGTTGTGTTGATCGAGGGTACTGCCAACACTGTCGCGCAAAAGTTGCTTGAGGGTTTGCCGCGACTGATCAAAGTTGGGGGCGTGCGGTACCAGCCAATCCGCCGCCCAATAAAAACCGCGCTCCTGTTGGCCATTACGGTGCAGCAGATATTGCGCGGGAAGCAGTTTCTCCACCCCGGCGTAGATGGTGCCGGGCGCGGGTACCATGTGATGGTAAAGAAAATTAAAAATTCCTTGCGCGCTAATATGCCGCCCAATCGCGGGGTGGGCGGTGACGCTATCGCACGTGCTGCCGAACACTAAGCCGGACGCATGCGGCGCAAAGCACAAACGCTGGATGCCCAGGCGGTCGATCGCCAACAGCACCATGCCCGAGGTAGGCTCCAAAATAGCCATGGCAAACGGCCCGTGCAGATGCGTGAGGCAATCCTTACCCCAGCGGCGATAGGCCGCATGTAGGGCCGTAGCGGGTGAACGTTCTTGCGCTAAGCGCGCAAGTTCGGCGTCATCCCAATTCACGCGGCCGTCGATTGCCGCGAGCAACCCCTCTGCTTCATGGCAGCTTGCCAGGCCGAAGGGCGAGTAAGCGCCCAGTGCATAATTCGTGCTGCTTAGATTTTGTGCTGGCTCGGCCGAGCCCAGCGGAGCCATCATCTTGCCGAGCAAAACGTTTGGATTGCTATCTTGACCGGCTGGGCCAAGCCAGCCGCAAAGGCCTGTCATGAATTACTCCCTATTGGGGCTGTTATCGAGGTTCGAGAAGCTCAGATAGTTTCGAGTTCGACGTGTACGCGGTGGCCGAGTGCCGCAGCGATATTCACCAGAGCGTCGAGCGAGAAACGCGAGATTCGGCCACGCAGCAAGTCGTTGACACGCGGTTGAGTCACGCCGCAATGGCCGGCGGCCTCAAGCTGCGTCCATCCCTTTTCTTCAACAATAGCGGCGATCTTGTCCATCAGATCGGAGCGCACTCGCAGATTGGCCGCTTCCTCGGGGGTGTCTGCGATGGCATCCCACACACTGGCGTAGCTTTCGATCTTCGGCTTGCTCATTTCTCACCTCTCATCAGTTGGGCGAAGCGCGCGCGGTGTCTATATCTCGCTTCGATGTTGCCTGCGTCTTCTTCTGAAAAGAATGGAGGACATAGACCGCATCGGCCAGGCGAGCCGTGTAGATCACCCGGAAGGCGCCAGCGTCATCCCACACCCGAATTTCTTCAACGCCTTTGCCGATTGAGGGCATGGACTTGAAGTCATCGGACTGTTTGCCGCGCTGCACTTTATCAAGTTGCCGTCCCGCATCTTGGCGCGCGTCCTTCGGGAATTCGCGCAAGCACTTGAGCGAGTCACCGAGGAATCGCACTGGTTTCATGTTGAAATGATATCCGTTTGGATATATAAAGACAAGCCCGGGCGAGCGCTAACGTACGAACCACAGTGGCCAATTGTATCGACTGGTTGCCAGTTGGTTCTGGCAACAATAACGTACGAAGCATTTTATGGGGTTGCCTTACCTTTACATTCTTCCAGTCACGATAGCGTCACGCGGTACTAATCCACCCCTCTCGTTATCGGCAGCCATTGCACGTGAAGCGATGATATATTGGCCGGGCTTAGCTAAGCGCAATGAGCTTACGATAAGCTCATGCTATAAAGATTTGCTTTTTTGTTTTCGAAATCGGCGCGATGCTCGCCTGCCGAGTGAACTCAAACATAGACTATCGGGAAGCCTAATGAACCATCCTTCTATCACAAGCGACACTCAACAAAACATCGCATTGGCACCGCTTGTTGTCGATCTGGATGGAACATTAACGCCAACAGATACATTAATTGAGTCCATCGTTCATGTGCTCAAGCACAAGCCGCTGGATGCGCTGAAATTCCCGTTTAGGATACTGAAAGGGCGTGCAGCTTTCAAAGAATTTGTTGCGTCAAAGTCGAGCTTCTCGGCCGAGCACCTTCCCTACCGGGCGGCGCTCCTGGGCTATTTGCGCTGCGAAAAAGAGAAGGGCCGGCGGCTAATCCTTGCAACCGCAGCTCATCGGGACATCGCGGATAAGGTCGCAAAGCATCTGGATATTTTTGATGCGGTCCTTGCAAGTGACGGAAAGAAAAATCTGAAAGGGGCGGCTAAACTTGATGCAATACGCGCTAGCGTCGGCGATAGTTTTGTTTATGCAGGGGACAGCGCGGCCGACTTACCTATCTGGAAAGCAACGCAAGCAGCTATCTTAGTCGGCGTGTCGCCCAGCATCGCCGCAACTGTTCGGCAGAGCACTCCCATCGAGCATGAATTCCCGCGCGAAGATGCGGGGGTCAGAACCTGGCTACGCGCACTGCGAGTACACCAGTGGGTAAAAAATCTGCTGCTCTTCGTGCCTATGCTCACGGCGTTTTCTTTCTTAAGCGCAGACAAGCTTACGACCATGGCCATGGCCTTTTTCGCATTCAGTCTCGCGGCATCCGCGACTTATCTGGTCAATGATTTGTTGGATCTCGAAAGTGATCGAGCCCATCCCAGAAAACGTCGCCGGCCTCTTGCCAGTGCCCAGATACCCGTCGTTAAGGCGATAGTAGTGGCGGCCGGCGCACTCGCTGTAGCCTTAATCCTTGCGGCGGCCGTATCGCAAAATTTCTTTCTGATGCTGCTGCTCTATCTGGGGCTAACAAGCCTTTATAGCTGGGTGTTAAAAAAATATGTGCTTATCGACGTGCTGACGCTATCCATGCTCTATACCTTGCGTATTCTCGCGGGCGCTATTGCCATCGATGTCACGGCCAGTTCCTGGTTGCTGGCTTTTTCGGTGTTTATTTTTTTCAGCCTCGCGCTGGTGAAGCGCTGCGCCGAGTTAGTTGCCCTTGGGCAAATGGGACAAGACGCAACGCGCGGACGTGATTATCGAGTAACTGACTTGGTCGTGCTTTGGCCTCTGGGCGTTGGCTCCGCACTATGCGCGGTGGTCGTGTTCGGACTATTCATTAGCGCCGAAGACACACAAGCGCGCTATGCCAGCCCGCAACTTTTGTGGCTCGTGGCAATCGGCTTGATTTACTGGCTTTCTCGCCTCTGGATCAAGTCCGCTCGCGGCGAGATGCACGACGATCCTATCGTTTTTGCCGTCCGGGATTTTGGGAGTCGTATGTCCGTGTTAGCCATGCTTGCCACGACGCTCGCCGCGCATTTCCTGATATTGGGTACGTTATGAGCGCCCTACCATTGAGGTGAGGATCACATAAGTTATGTGATCCCTTCGAAAAAACACAAAATCGAAGGGCATGATCTTCACCGCCGCGCTTTCACGAAGCTAAGCAAATCATTTAAATTTTGCCCAACACCATCGGCGAACACGC
>JANYAU010000015.1 GCA_025361165.1 Betaproteobacteria bacterium
GGGTCGATGCCGGTACTTTTCAGCTCAGTCAGCGCGAGCTGGGTAATCATCGCGTCCTTTTCATAGAAGCCGATGCGCTTACCCTTCATATCTTCTGGAAATGCAATATTGAGATCCATGGTCATGAACGATGGCGACAACAGGCCGGGGATTTTTGCCACCGGCTCGTAGCCCGCTGTGAAATGCGCCTTCATGATCATCGAAGGCGGGGCATACATGAAATCGAAACGCTTGGCGGCGGCTTTTTTCATGTAATCGTCGTAAGTCTTGACCGCCTCGATGCGCACTGGTTTTTTGAGCGCCTTGGCGAGATAGTTGGCAAGCCCCTGATAATCGCGCACCACCAGGATCGGGTTCTTCACATAGTCCTGCACGCCCAAGATGTAATGGTCGGCGGCACGCGCCGGCAAACACACGAGCCATGTCAGCACCGTAAGCAGCATCACGCCTGATTTCATCGTCGTCTCCTAATTGTTATATTCGTCATCCCTGACGAAAGCTCGCCGCGAAAATAGTCTCGGCTCAGCAAAAAAACCTGAAACATTAACACGTTCCGGTTAATTACATGATGGTTGGCTATCTATGTCAAGCAAATCCCAGGCCTAGTCCCATCACACCTTTAAAAATTGTTCCGCACGCGCTAGCCAGCGTGCCAGATGCCGCTCCGCGGCGGGCAGATCCGTATGCAGCAACATTTCTGCGGTGGTCCGCGCTTGCGTCAGCATTAAATGATCACGCTCGATATCGGCAATTTTGAGCATGGGCACGCCGCTTTGGCGCGCCCCGAGAAATTCGCCCGGACCGCGCAAGGTCAAATCCTGCCGCGCTATCTCAAAACCATCGGACTGTTCATAGATAATCTTTAGCCGCGCCTTCGCCATATCCGACAACGGCGGCGCATACAGCAAAATACAGGCGCTTTTCGCCGCACCCCGCCCCACCCGTCCGCGCAACTGATGCAATTGCGCCAAGCCCATACGTTCCGCATGCTCGATCACCATCAAACTGGCGTTGGGGACGTCCACCCCTACCTCAATAACGGTCGTCGCCACCAATAATTGAATTTTCCCCGCCTTGAACGCGGCCATGGCCTCGGTCTTTTCCTTCGCCTTTAAGCGGCCATGCACCAGCCCGACCTTGAGATCGGGGAAGTTAGCGCTGAGGCGCTCATAAGTATCGAGCGCAGTTTGCAATTGCAGCTTCTCAGATTCCTCGATCAACGGGCACACCCAGTAGGCTTGGCGCCCCGTGCGACACGCCTCGCGTACTCGCTCAATCACCTCATCGCGCCGCGTGTCCTCCACCAGCTTGGTCACAATCGGTGTGCGACCTGGCGGCAATTCATCGATCACCGAGACATCGAGATCGGCGTAATAACTCATCGACAGGGTGCGGGGAATCGGCGTCGCGCTCATCATGAGTTGATGCGGGTTCACGCCTTTATTATGCAGCGCCAAGCGTTGCTCAACGCCGAAGCGATGTTGTTCGTCCACTACCGCCAGCCCCAGCCGTGCGAAGCTCACTTGATCCTGGAACAGCGCATGCGTGCCGACCGCGAGTTGTGCTGAGCCACTGGCGACTTGCGCCAGCATTTCCTCGCGCGCGCGCTTCGGTACGCTGGCCGCGATCCATGCGACCTGAATACCGAGCGGACTCAACCATTCGTGCAGCTTGCGATAATGCTGCTCGGCGAGAATTTCCGTCGGCGCCATCACCGCCGCTTGAAATTTATTTTCGATCGCCTGTGCGCAGGCCAGCGCCGCAACGATAGTCTTGCCGCTGCCGACATCGCCTTGCAACAAGCGTTGCATCGGGTGCCGTGCAGACAAATCGCGGCTGATTTCATCGAAGGCCCGGCGTTGCGCACCCGTTAAAGCAAAGGGCAACGCCGCTATGAGCGCCTTGGTCAGGGTCTTTTTAGGCGCTAACGCCGGCGCGCTCAGACTACGGCGGCGCGCATAGTGGCGGCGCATGGAAAGTTGTTGCGCCAGCAATTCGTCGAAAATCAGGCGCTGCCATGCCCAATGCTGACGCGATTCAAGCTCGGCAAGCGGTGCGTCGGGCGGTGGCTCGTGCAGGTATTTGACGCTCTCTGCAAACGCGGCGAGCTGGTATTCCTGCAACACCGCGGGCGGCAACGTATCCTGCAAATCGCAAACGCCGAGCGCGCGGCCGATCAGCTTGCGCAGTGGCTGCTGGCCGAGACCGGCAGTGGTGGGATACACCGGGGTGAGGTTTTCTTTGAGCGGCACGTCTTCACTCACCACCCGAACTTGCGGATGCACCATCTCCGGCCCGAGAAAACCCGCACGCAGCTCGCCCAGTAAACGGACCCGTGCGCCCTCCCGCAATATTTTTTGCTGACTGGGATAAAAATGCAGCAGCCGCACATACATCTCGCCGCTCGCATCCTCCACCCGACACACCAACTGGCGGCGCGGACGAAAACGCACCTCGGCATGCGCCACCACCCCTTCGACTTGTGCTAACTGTCCATAGGGCGCATGCGCAATGGGATAGATGTGGGTTTCATCCAGGTAGCGCAGCGGGAGATGCAACACCAGATCGAGATCGCGGTGAATGCCGAGTTTGGTTATTTTTTCTCGCGTCGATTTGCCGAGCGCGGCCAAAATGGAATCGGCACGATCGCTGGTGTCAACGGAATGGCTAGCGGGAAGCGGGCGCGGCATCGTGTGGCGCGGGCGAGGCATGCCTCGCCCCTACGGCCTCTATCCAAGAACCATCACCGCATCCGCCTCGATCAGCGCGCCACGCGGCAGCGAGGCCACGCCGACTGCGGCACGTGCCGGATACGGTTCTTTGAAATACTGCGCCATGACTTCGTTCACTTTGGCGAAGTGCCCAAGATCGGTGAGGAAGACATTCAACTTCACCACATCGGCAAGCGCGCCATCCGCAGCCGTCGCCACTGCTTGCAGATTTTGAAACACGCGGTCGATTTGGTTTTCGATACCGTCTACCAATTGCATACTCACCGGATCGAGTCCGATCTGCCCCGAGAGATACACCGTGTTACCCGTTTTCACGGCTTGCGAATAAGTACCGATGGCTGCCGGCGCGTGATCGGTCTTGATGATTTTTTTCGACATGGCGCTTCCTCTTTCATTGATTAATTGCCCCAGCAATTCGCGCACCGATTCTACCTTTTTACGCGTGCAATTCTAACCACCGCGGGGATTTGCCGTAAGCCGCGCATCACACGGGCGAGGTGATCGCGATCTTCTACTTGCAGAGTGAAAATCATGGACGCGTAGGCGCTGCCATCTTCTTCCTCCATGGCCACATTTTCGATGTTGGCATTTTCGTCGGCGATGCCTGCCGCCACCTTGGCCAGCACGCCGCGCTGATTGGCCACAACCAGCTTGATATTTACATCGAAGAGCTTTTTGGTTTCGGGATCCCACTCCACATCCACCCATTTGTCCGGGTCGGCGCGGAATTGCGCAATCGCCGGACAATCGTGCGTATGGATAATGAGTCCCTTGCCTTTATTGATGACGCCCAAAATCGGATCGCCAGGAATCGGACGGCAGCACTGGGCGAGCTGCACCGCCAAGCCCTCCGTGCCGCGTATGGTGATCGAGCCAAGGGGCTTTTTCTCCGTCAATACGGATTCGCCCGACGCGAGCAAGCGCCGCGCCACCACCAGATTCAAGCGCTTGCCCAGCCCGATGTCGGCGAGAATCTCTGCTTTCGACTTCACATTGTTTTCACGCAATAACTCCGTCCAGCGCGCCTCGTCAATCGCGCTCGGCTCGGTTTTGAGCGCGCGCAGCGCCTGGTTAAGCAACTGCTCGCCCAGCGCCGCCGCTTCTTCCGAATGCATGGTTTTGAGGTAATGCCGGATATGCGCGCGCGCTTTGCCGGTCACCACATAATTAAGCCATGCCGGGTTAGGGTGCGCCTGCGGTGCGGTAATGATCTCCACCCGATCGCCATTCCGCAGCTCCATGCGCAACGGCGCCAACTCGTCATTGATCTTGACCGCAACGCAGCGGTTACCAATATCGGTATGTACATTGTAAGCAAGATCCACCGCCGTCGCGCCGCGTGGCAAAGCCATGATCTTGCCTTTGGGCGTAAACACATACACCTCATCCGGGAACAGATCGATCTTGATGTGCTCCAAAAACTCGATCGCATCGCCGCTCTCGCTCTGAATTTCGAGCAGGCTTTGCAACCATTGATGGGTTTTTTGCTGGGCATCGTTGGCTAACTCGTCGCCGGCTTTATACAGCCAATGCGAGGCCACGCCAGCCTCGGCGATCTTGTGCATGTCTTGGGTGCGGATTTGCACTTCGAGCGGCGTGCCGTAGGGACCGAACAGCGTGGTGTGCAGCGATTGATAGCCGTTGCCCTTGGGAATGGCGATGTAGTCTTTGAATTTACCGGGAATGGGTTTGTATAAACCATGCAGCACGCCGAGCGCCAGATAGCAGGCCGGCACGTCTTTCACGATCACACGAAAACCATAGATGTCGTACACCTCAGAGAAGGTGAGCGATTTGCCCTGCATCTTTTTATAAATACTGTTGAGATGCTTCTCGCGCCCGGTGACGCCGGCTTCCACCCCGGCGTCTTGGAGCTTGCCCTGGATCGCTTCCAACACCTTTTCCACCAGCGCGCGTCGGTTGCCGCGGGCGGCTTTTACCGCCTTCGCCAATACCCGGTAGCGTGTCGGAAAAAGGTAGCGGAAGCTCAGATCGTCGAGCTCCTGGTACACGCTGTTAAGCCCCAAACGATTGGCAATCGGCGCATAAATTTCTAGGGTTTCTTTAGCGATGCGCTTGCGCTTTTCCGCTGCCATCGAATCCAGCGTACGCATATTGTGCAAGCGGTCGGCGAGCTTGATCAGGATAACGCGCACATCGCGCGCCATCGCCAATAGCATTTTGCGGAATTTTTCGGCTTGGGCGTGGGCTTCGGTTTGAAACTCGATGCGATCGAGTTTGGACACGCCATCCACCAACTCGGCCACCGCCTTGCCGAATTGCTCGCTCACCTGTTGTTTGGTGGCGGGCGTATCTTCGACCACATCGTGCAACAAGGCCGCCATCAACGCCTGCGCGTCGAGGTGCCATTTCGCGAGCAGTTTAGCTACCGCGACCGGGTGGGAGATGTAGGGATCGCCGCTTTTTCTGAATTGCCCTGCATGGGCAGATTTACTGAATTGATAGGCTTTTTCAACCAGCGCGACATCGTCTGGTTTGAGGTAAGAAATATGTTCGGCGAGTTCGGCTAAGTGCATGGTGTCCCAAGATCAAAACCTACCCGCCGCCGACTTTAGGCTTGGCCCTTGTTCAGAATTTCCATGCCCACTTTACCCTGTGCGATTTCGCGCAGCGCAATCACGGTCACCTTATCACGATTAATCTCCACCAAGGGCGTGGCGCCATTGGCGATTTGACGCGCGCGGGTGGTGGCGACCAGCGCCAGTTCAAAGCGGTTGGGAATGTGATGCATACAATCGTCGACGGTAATACGTGCCATGATGACCTCTAAACTGGAATAGTGAATCGGGTTATGCGAGCAGGCTTTGAATTAAAGCGCCATGGCGCTGCATCTGCTTGGTAAGCTGCAACCGGCTGGCCTTCACTACCGCCTGCAGCTCGGACGCGGCGGTAGCGAAATCGTCGTTAATAATAACATAGTCGAACTCACTCACATGGCTCATATCCTCGCGCGCCGCCGCCACGCGCCGGGCAATGACCTCCTCCGCATCCTGCCCTCGGGTGCTCAGCCGGGCTTTAAGTGCCCCAATCGAGGGTGGCAAAATAAAAATCGAAGTCGCCTGCGGCATGAGCCGTCGAACCTGTAACGCACCTTGCCAGTCGATTTCGAGCAGAATATCCAGCCCATGCGCAAGCTGGGTCTCGATCCAGCATTGGGATGTGCCATAGCGGTTGCCGTACACCTCCGCGCTCTCCAGAAAATCGCCGCCGTTGAGCATGACCATAAATGCGGTCAGATCGACGAAATGATAATCCTGCCCCTCCACTTCCCCCGGACGCGGCGCGCGCGTGGTGTAGGAAACCGATAATTTGACCTGCGAATCGGCATCGAGCAAGGCCCGCACCAAACTGGTTTTTCCCGCGCCTGAGGGTGCGGAAACGATAAACACACTGCCTGACGCTTCACTTCTCACGCCTCAACCCCCTTGTTTCTACATTTTCACGCCTGCCCATCAAACGTACTTGATGGGGTAAACCTCAAGTACCGCAATGATAACCTGATCGCCATAACACCAGACACCCGCTCCGCTTGGAAGGCTAGAAGGCCAAGATGACGACGCCAGCCCCAACCATGAAAATGCCCACCCACTCCTGGATCGACGGGCGCTCCGCCAAGAAAATAAATGCGAACACGGCAACCAGCACCAAGCTGAGCTTGTCCACGGGGGCGACCTTCGAGGCATCCCCGAGCTTCAGCGCACGGAAGTAACACACCCAGGAAGCGCCGGTAGCTAAACCGGAGAGCACAAGGAAGAACAATGTCTTGCGGCTGAGGTCCAGGGGGTTGCTCCATTTGCCCGTGAACCCAACGAAAGCTGCCAGCACGAAGAGAATGACCACAGTTCGTATGAGTGTGGCGAGATCTGAATCCACGCCCTGAATGCCGATCCTGGCGAAGATGGCAGTCAAGGCGGCAAATACCGCGGAAAGCAGAGCCCAAACCAGCCAGGGTGGTGAGCTTGTCATCTCGGAGCGTCGCAGAAGGTTATACAAAATTTCGGGCCGGCTGACATACCTTGTTTTTTCATTCGATATTTTGTATCTGTTCCCGCATTTGGTCGATCAGCACTTTCATCTCCATCGATGCTTGCGACATTTCCGCATCTACCGATTTCGAACCCAGGGTGTTGGCTTCGCGGTTCAACTCCTGCATCAGGAAATCCAAGCGTTTGCCCGCGCCGCCGCCTTTGCCGAGTACGCGCTTAACCTCGCTGAGGTGGGTAGCCAAGCGGGCAAGCTCTTCATCGACATCGATTTTCTGCGCGAACAATACGATCTCTTGCCGCACTCGCTCATCTTCGCTCGCGACCTCGGCTTCCTTCAGGCGCTGGCGTAATTTTTCCTGCAAATTAGCGACGATCAGAGCCGATTTAGGTTTAATCCGCGCCACCAGCGTTTCCACTTGCGCTGCCCGATCGAGGATGATGTCTTTTAATTTCGCGCCTTCACGGCTACGCGTCGCGGCCAGATCATCCAATGCCCGCGTGAGAAGCGCCAGCGCCGACTCTTTCAGTGCGTCTTTGGATAATTCTTCGGTGGCGATCACCCCTGGCCAGCGCAAAATTTCCGCCACGCTCAGTGGGGCGGCTTGCGGCGCGTGCTCGCGTACGGTCTTATCCAATACCAATAGTTGCTTGAGCAAGGCGGAATGGATATGCGCCAGGCTTTCTGCGGTCACCGCGGCAGAAAACCCCAGGCGGCAATCGACCTTGCCGCGGGCTAGACGCGCGCCAATCAACTCGCGCAAAGCGGGTTCCAACCCGCGTAATTCGTCCATGATGCGAAACTGGATATCGAGATAACGGCTGTTCACTGTCTTGAGTTCGAGATTCAGGGTGCCCTGGGGCAACTCCTGGCTTAGCGCGGCGTAACCGGTCATGCTGTAGATCATGTGTATCCTGCCGCTAATAATGAAACCCGCCTATTCCGGGATAGGATAAGCGAGGCATTCATTGAAGATTGTGTTGTAAAGCTTTACTTTATCGTAATAAATGCCGAAAATGAAAGCATATTTACTGTAACCACCAGATGCCAAGCCAAGCTAATTGCGCGCTCCCCAAGGGCTATCAACTTCAAAACTATAAAATCGCCAAACAGTTGTCGGGGGGCGGCTTTAGTATCGTTTACCTGGCTCACGACGAAAACGCCGTACCGGTAGCGATCAAAGAGTATTTGCCTAACCAACTCGTGCTGCGCGAAGAAGGCTCCTTGGTGCAAGCGACCACGGCGGAAAATCTCGCCACCTTCCGCTACGGTATGAAGTGCTTCTTCGAGGAAGGCCGCGCCCTGGCCAAGATCAATCACCCGAACGTGGTGCGGGTAACCAATTTCTTCCGCGGCAACGAGACGGTGTACATGGTGATGCGCTATGAGCGCGGCAAAACCATGCAGGAGGAAATTACCTCGCGCAAGCGCGTGGTGAAAGAAATCTTTATCCGCCGCGTGTTCGCCGAGCTATTGAACGGCCTGCGCGAAGTGCACACGCATAAAATTCTGCATCTCGACATTAAGCCCGCCAATATTTATATCCGCTTGGATGGCTCGCCGGTGCTGCTGGATTTCGGCGCCGCCCGGCAAACGCTCACCAGCGAAAAATCCAAGCTCTCGCCCATGTACACGCCCGGCTTCGCCGCCCCCGAGCAATATAAAAACCGCGACATTCTCGGCCCTTGGACCGACATTTATAGCGTGGGGGCAAGTATGTTTTCTTGCCTCGCCGGCTTCGCCCCGCAAGCGGCCGACCAGCGGCTCACCAACGACAAACTCGCTTCCGCTAAAAAATTGTGGGCGGGGCAATATTCGGATCACCTATTGGAAATAATCGACTGGTGCTTGCAGCTCAATTATATGGATCGCCCGCAAAGCGTGTTTCATCTGCAAAAAACTCTCCTCGAGATCATACCCGAGCCGCCGCCCAAAAAAGCGAAATTGTTCGACACCATACGCCAAACCTTGTCCAAAGAAATTTTTTAGAGCCGCACGATGAAATTTGCCATTTTCCAACAAAGCCGCCAGGGCGGCCGCAAATACAACCAAGATCGTCTCGCCTATTCTTACAGCAAAGATGCGGTACTCATGGTCGTGGCTGATGGTATGGGTGGCCACTTCCACGGCGAAGTCGCGGCGCAAATCACCGTGCAAATGATCACCGAAATGTTCCAAAAGCATGCGCAACCGCACATCAAAGACCCGCACCGCTTTCTCGCTGCTTCCATGGTCAGCGGGCACGAGGCGATTCTGGACTACACCAACAAGCATAAGCTGATGGAATCGCCGCGCACCACTTGCGTCGCCTGCATCGTGCAGCAAGGGCATGCTTATTGGGCACACGTAGGCGATTCGCGTCTGTATATGTTCCGCGGTATGCGGCTGATTACCCGCACTAAGGATCACTCCAAAGTGCAGCAATTATTTGATGACGGCAAGATCTCCGAGGCGGAGATGTATACCCATCCCGAGCGCAACAAAATTTATAATTGCCTGGGCGGTTTTCTGCCGCCCGATGTGGAGTTGGGCAAACGCATGCCGATCCGCGACGGGGATACCTTGTTATTGTGTTCCGATGGTGTCTGGAGCGTTCTCTCGATAGCGGAAGTTGCCTCTATCATCGACACCTATACCATTACCCGCGCCGTGCCGGAGCTGCTCGATCACGCCGAATTCCGCGGCGGCGAAGACGGCGATAATCTCTCCGCAGTCGGCATGACCTGGGGCGAGCCGCAAAATCGCGGCTTGCACCACGACACCGTTTCCACGGCGCAGATGCCGCTGGAAGATGTCACCACCCGGCTCGACCCCTTCAGCGTCGCACGCGACCCTAACGCCCGCCAACCGGTTTCGGAAGACGACATCGAGCGCGCTATTTCCGAAATCCAAAACGCGATTAAAAAATACTCCAAGTAGGGGCGAGGCATGCCTCGCCCGCAATATCACACGAAAGATCACACGCGATACCCTCCGCAACACGACAACCATTAGGACTTTTCATGCGCCCCAGCCAACGCCAGCCCGACGAATTGCGCACCGTGCGCATTACCCGCAACTACACCAAGCACGCCGAAGGCGCGGTGTTGATCGAATGCGGCGATACCAAAGTCATCTGTACCGCCAGCATCGAAAACAAAGTGCCCGGCTTTCTCAAGGGCAAGAACCAAGGCTGGCTCACCGCCGAATATGGCATGCTGCCGCGTGCCACCAACACCCGCATCGACCGCGAAGCCGCGCGCGGCAAACAGACCGGCCGCACTCAAGAAATACAACGCTTGATCGGGCGCTCCCTGCGCGCCGTGGTGGATCTTTCAAAACTTGGCGAGCGCACCTTGCATATCGACTGCGACGTCATTCAAGCCGATGGCGGCACGCGCACCGCCAGCATCACCGGCGCCTATGTCGCGGTGCACGATGCGATAGCGTATCTGCTCGATCAGAAACTGCTTACGGAAAATCCGCTGCACGACGCAGTCGCCGCGATCTCGGTGGGCATTTACCAAGGCACGCCGGTGCTGGATTTGGACTACGTTGAAGATTCTAACTGCGACACCGACATGAATGTCGTCATGACCGGCAGCGGCGGCTTCGTCGAAATTCAAGGCACCGCGGAAGGCGCACCGTTCTCGCATGCCGAGATGAACAGCCTGCTGGCGCTGGCGGACAAAGGCATCCGCGAGTTGGTCGCGGTGCAGAAGATCGCTTTACAAGCTTTAAATCCAAAGCGTTAACCGCTAAGGACGCAAAGTAACGCAAAGGAAAACAAATCATGAAGATTTCCTTTGCGAACCTTCGTGTCCTTCGCGGTTAAAATGTTTTTGACTTTCCTCCGCGTACTCTGCAGTGAAGAATGGAAACCATGAAAAAACTCGTCATCGCCTCCAACAACCCCGGCAAACTGCGCGAGATCGAGCGCATTTTGCAACCGCTGGGCATGGAAATCCTGCCGCAATCCGCGTTCAATATTCCAGAAGCGGAAGAGCCTTACTGTACTTTCATCGAGAATTGCCTGACCAAAGCGCGCCATGCTTCCGAGCTTTCCGGCCTGCCCGCGCTGGCGGACGATTCCGGTATCTGTGTCGACGCCTTGAACGGCGCGCCGGGCGTGTATTCCGCGCGCTTCGCCGGCGAGCCGAAATCCGATGATCGTAACAACGAGAAACTGATCGAGTTGCTCAAACACGAAACCAACCGCAAAGCGCACTACTATTGCGTGATCATCCTGGTGCGCTACCCGCACGACCCGCAACCCATCATCGCCGAAGGCGCCTGGCATGGCGAGATTATCGACACGCCGCGCGGCAGCGGCGGCTTCGGCTACGACCCGTATTTTCTCGTACCGGCACTAGGCAAGACCGGCGCGGAATTACCGCTGGACGTGAAAAACGGCATGAGTCATCGCGGCCAAGCGCTGGCTGCCTTGGTCGAAAAGCTGAAAATAGCGAGCGCTGAGGAGTAAAGCGTGAGCAGCGATGCCGTCGTTATCGGCTTTCCTTCCAAGACGCCACACTTCGACGCCCCGCCGCCGCTCGCGCTCTATGTCCACATCCCCTGGTGCGTGCGCAAGTGTCCTTATTGTGATTTCAATTCGCACGAAGCGCGCGGCGACATTCCCGAAGACGCCTATCTCGCGGCGCTAACGCACGATCTGGAAGCGGCGCTGCCGCAAGTGTGGGGGCGGCGCGTGCAGAGCATCTTCTTTGGCGGCGGCACGCCCAGCCTATTGTCCGCCGATGCGCTCGACCGTTTGCTGACCACGATCCGCACTTTGTTGCCCGTCGAGCCGCTGGCGGAGATCACGCTCGAAGCCAACCCCGGCACATTCGAGACCGAAAAATTTCGCGGCTTCCGCGCAGCGGGTGTGAATCGCTTATCGATCGGCATTCAGAGTTTCAATCCCAAACATCTGCAAAGCCTAGGCCGGATACACGACGACCACGAAGCGAAGCGCGCAGTTGAAATTGCGCTCACGCTTTTCGACAATATGAATTTGGATTTGATGTACGGCCTGCCGGAACAGCGGATAGAAGAAGCCTTGCACGATATCGATACCGCCATCGCTTACGGCGTGCCGCATGTCTCGGCGTATCACCTCACGCTCGAACCGAACACGCTATTCCATGCTCACCCGCCCAAGCTGCCGAACGACGACACCGCCGCCACGATGCAAGTGGAAATCGAAGCGCGGCTCACTGCGGCAGGCTATGGCCATTACGAGACCTCGGCCTTCGCCAAGAAACATCATGAATGCCTGCACAATCTCAACTACTGGCATTTCGGCGACTACCTCGGCATCGGTGCGGGAGCGCACAGCAAGCTCACTGCGCAGGATCGCATCACGCGCCGCATGTGCTACAAGCAGCCCAAAGCCTATATGGAACACGAGTTGACTAGCCATGCGGTACAAGAGCAACACGACATCGACGCCAGTGAACTGGGTTTTGAATTCATGATGAATGCGCTGCGGCTAACGGCAGGGTTTCCTGTAACGCTATTCCAGGCGCGCACCGGCCTGCCACTTACTAGTGTGGAACGTCCCTTGCGCGAGGCGGAAATGCGTGGCTTGATTACCCGCGACCTCACCCACATTCGCCCGACGCCGCTCGGGCAGCGCTTTCTAAACGATTTGCTGCAATTGTTTTTAACTCGGTCGTAAATATGTTCGTTGAATGGCGGCTACTGGACACGCCGAACGGCGGTACGTGTCGGAAACGGTCTTTCGCTAATGTCTGACAGGTGCCAGGAACAGGCGGTCGAGTATTTCCCCTATAGCAGCCACTCGATTCTCGATCCGTATTATTATCACATATGCGGACACACGACCTCAGGGCGCCCACAATGAATCAAGAAGTTACGGTGCGTTGACATGTTTTCGATTTTCAATAGTACGGCCCCGGTGGGCCCGTTGAATAACTGTTATGCCCCATGACATCTAGCACTCACAACTTTAGGCGCGTTCAAGAGCGCCACTATTCTGCTCATCACATGTTGCTGCGCGTGGCGAGGTTTGAGCTCGCGAAGGCAGAACGGAAGGAGGCGGGCTGGTTCGACAGTACGTTTGTCGTGCTTACTTTTTCTGCTCTTGCCATTGAAGCTCTCAGCAATGCAATTGGTGATCGAGTCGTTCCAGATTGGAAAGATTTTGAGAGTGCAAGCCCACTCGCGAAAGTTCGCCTATTAGCCGAGCGACTTGGCCTTCCATATTCTTCCGACAACGAGCCTTGGAAAACTATTCGATGGTTGGGAAAATTCAGAAATCTTGTCGCACACCCAAAGCCAGAAATTATATTGGATGACAAGCTCATCACTGAAAGGGGGGCCGACGATAGGCCTTTCGATCCACCAAAGTCAAAGCTTGAACGCGAGGTCACGGTAGGAAATGCTAAACGAGCCTTCGATGCAGTTGAAAAGGCCAAACTACTCTTCTGCGAAAAAATCTCCGCCGAAGAACGGTTTGGTCTTTATTCTGATGGCTGGTCCACTAGTACGAGTCGTCGCCATGGGGCATAATCGGGTAAGGACCGGCTTCTAACCGGCCCTCCCCACACCACCCGGCATGCGGGTCCGCACCGGGCGGTTCATCAACAGGGCGCACACGATTGCTTCATGCATAGCCGTGAGCCTTCATCCAAAGATCACGGATACTCACCAGTCCCTGCGCCTTCAACCAATCGTTCGTCATCCCTACCTGCGTCGCCTGCGATCGCGACAGATGCCAGTAGCTCTTGCTACTGATCCCCGTCAAAATCGCCGTGCGCTTGCCAACCCCCAGCGCCAGTAAATGGCTGATCTTCGTGCGGCACAAGCGCCACTGTTTCCAGTAGCACATGCGCACACGGCGACGTAGCCATTCATCCAGTTCGGGGATCGGGCGGTAATATTCTGAGATGCCGAAATAGCTTAGCCAACCCCGCAAATACTGCCCGAGCTTTTGGAACCGATATTGCATCGAGACTCCCCAGCTGCGCCCCGTCAATTCCCGGATGCGATGCTTGAAGTCCGCGAATGCGGCATCCGACCAGCGTAGCTTGTTCCTCCTAAAGGTGAAGCCGAGAAACACGCACTGCTCGATCTTTGCCACTTGGCTCTTGTGCTCGTTGACCGGCAGTTTGAGCCGCCGGTCGAGGTACGCGGTGAGACTGGCCTTGACGCGTTGGCCTGCGCGCGTGCTCTTGACGAGTACCAGCAGGTCGTCGGCATACCGTGCGAAACGGTGGCCTCTGCCTTCCAGTTCCCGATCCAGATCATCGAGCAGGATGTTGGCCAACAGCGGCGAGAGGGGGCCGCCTTGCGGCGTCCCCAACTCACTGGGTTGTAGGCTGTCATTGATCAATACGCCTGCCCGCAGGTAGCGGCCGATGAGGGCCAGTAATCGCTTGTCGCTGATCCGTCTGGCCACGCGGGCCATGAGGATGTCGTGGTCGACGTTGTCGAAGAATTTCGCCAAGTCGAGATCCACTGCGATGCGGTATCCGGCCTGGATGTCGGCCTTGACCTGCTGGAGAGCGCCATGGGCAGCGCGTTTTGGTCGGAAGCCGTAACTCGATTCGGAGAATTCCGGATCGAAGATCGGCGTCATGACTTGGGCGATGGCTTGCTGGATAACCCGGTCTACTACGGTCGGGATGCCCAGCGCGCGTTCTCCTCCGTCCGGTTTCGGAATACTGACCCGGCGTACCGGTTGCGGTTGATAACGGCCATCACTCAAGGTCTGGCGGATCACCGGCCAATGTGCGCGGGCATACGCCGGGAAGTCTTCGATGCGCAGACCGTCAATGCCCGGTGCGCCTCGGTTGGACTTCACGCGGCGCCATGCCTGTTGCAGGTTGGCTGGCGCGAGTACTGCTTGCATCAAGTCTTCGTGCAAGGCTGGCTGGCTGGCGCAACGCCGTTCCTCGGCTCCCCCGGTCGGGTTCAGTGTCGCGTTCGAGTTGGCCACGGCTCTTCCTTGTCTGTTTATGTTCGGCCCTTCGTCGCGCCTGGTGGGCGCGACTACTATGGCCTCTGCTGACTTCTGATCGGTCACGTTGAGGATTGCTCGCCAACGCGCTGTGCGTGTTGCATCGTTCTCTGCCGGGTTCGCTCGTCTGTGGCTGGCAGCCGCCGCGACGCCTGGGTCTTTATTGTCCAGTGACCCCATCTGGAATTGACGCTGCAACATCGCCTCGCTACGCCGATCAGATCTCCCCAGGTAAGAGCATGAACTTTCCGCGCGCAACCGCTGCATTTACCCTGTCTACCGCACCCGCTGGGTTTCGTCGTCATGTGCCAACTCACCCGCAGACCAGGCCTTCTATGCAATTTCTGTCCGTCGGCTCGCGCTTTTGCACTCGGGCTTCCTCCGCACAAGTCCTCGCGAACTTGCACTTGCCGTCGGCTAGTGGTTATCCTTGTCGCATGCGACAAGTCAGGTACTCCCACAGGGGACTTTCACCCCATCAATTCATGCCCATGCTGGGCGCACACTCTTCGTTCGAGTGGGACACCTGCCAGCGGGGCTTTTCGTCCCGCTGGCAGGCGCCCCTCAACTCGTGCACGTTAGACATTCAAAAATGAAGCCCATCTGCCGTCACTGTCATTTCTTGGCGAAGGAATATCGGGAAGAGAATACCGGTCGTGTTCTCAAGTTTTCTTTAACCAAACTAGAACGAGAGAACGCTGCGTTATCACCCCAGGAAGTGGTAGCGGCACACTACTCACTGAACTGTCATATGGGCGTTTGGGATGAAGGCGTATCTGGTTCAAAGCAAGAAAGAAACTCTGTAATTAATGTAACGCCAAGAGCCTCATCCTGTTTCTTTTTTCCATATCATCCAGCTATGCTTTTTGAAGCAGCACGTGAGCTGCAAAAGCGTGCTGATGAAAATAGGCAAATGAAAAAATCGAATCTTTACACCCGCATAGGCCTTTGGGTCGCAGCTGGGGCACTCGCAATCAGTGCATTGATGGAGTATTTAAAAAATGTCTAACAGGGCGTTCGATAGGGGCGCGCCAAAAGCGGCGCGCCCCTCAACTTTACTACAAGGGCTTCCCCAAATTTTCAACCGCTGTTGTGCTTTTATTTCATCGCCATTTCCTCATCTGATTTCGATCGCGCTGCCTAGTTGTGTAAGAAGGTGAAGGACTGCGAAACTACAAACGGTCATATTGGGCATCTCGCCCGCCGATGATGCGGCTCACCCGTGAATAATGTAACCCGAAGTGCGCGCCGATTTCCTTCATCTCATAGCCGCCGCTAGCGTAGGCTTGTTCGATCGCCGTATCCCGTTCCGGATACTTGCGGGCGTAGTGTGCTAGCGGCTTGGGCATTTGCCGGCGCTGGGCGACGGGCACTTCGCTTAAGTCATGCTCCGCTTCTACCTTGCGCTGCCCGAATCATCCGCTGCGGGCGAGGCTCGCCCCTACTTCGGCACCGCCACTTGCACCATGCGCGCCTCGATCGTGGCCGTGTGGCGCGCGAGGTAGGGGGAATTCGGGCGTTTTTCGAAGAAGCGCGGGCGCGGTACCATGGCTGCGAGGCGCGCCGCTTGATACGGGCTGAGATGCGCCGCGCTGGTTTTGAAGTAGTGGCGCGCGGCGGCTTCGGCGCCGTACACGCCCTCGCCCCATTCGATGACGTTCATATAAATTTCCAGAATGCGGCGCTTGGTCATCATTTTTTCCAGCATCAGCGTGATGATCGCTTCCTCGCCTTTGCGCAGGTACGAGCGTGTGCCGGAAAGAAATAAGTTCTTCGCCAACTGCTGGCTAATGGTGGAGCCGCCGGCGACGACATGACCTTTCTTTTCGTTTTTTTTCAGCGCTTTTTCGATGCCCTCCATATCGAAGCCATCGTGTTCGAGAAAGCGCGCGTCCTCGGCCGCGATCAGCGCGCGTTTAAGATGGATGGAAATTTTATCGTAAGGCACCCAGCGGTATTTCAGCTCCGCATCGTCACCCAGCTTTTCTTGCAACTGCGCCAGCCGCCGTTCCATGAAGGCCGTGGCGGACGGATTGTGATCCACATACCACCATACATGCGCGAAGATCCATAGCTCATACGCGAGCACCAAGACGAACATCAGCGCGATACCGCGCCACAACCAGCGCCAGCAATTTCTTAAAAATCGGCTCACGAACCAAAACTCTCTTGGCGTCTTGACGGGCTACGCGGCATTTCTCAACAGCGCCATCACCGGCTGCGCCTCGGGCCGCACGCCGCGCCACACATAAAACGATTCCGCCGCTTGCTCCACTAGCATGCCCAGGCCATCGGCCAGGATTTGCGCGTGATTGGCTTCGGCGAACGCGAGAAATGGTGTCAGTCCCTTGCCGTACATCAAGTCATAAGCCAGCGCACCGGGTGCGAACAGGCGCGGCGGCAGCGGCGGCAGTTGCTCGTTGAGGCTGCTGGAAGTGGCATTCACGATAAGATCGTAACGGTCGCCGGCCAGGCCGGCATAATCGCTGGCGCGCACCGTGCCATGCGCGGCGAAGCGCTGCGCGAGATCGAGCGCTTTTTGCGGCGTGCGATTGGCGATGGTGAGCGCGCTAGGTTTACATGCCAGCAAGGGCAGCAACACACCACGCGCTGCGCCGCCGGCGCCCATCACCAACACCGTTTTGCCGGCGAGATTGAAACCGAGATTGTGTTCGATATCGCGCACCAGTCCCGCGCCGTCGGTGTTATCGCCCAGCACGCGCGCGCCTTCGAATTTCAGCGTATTCACCGCTTGCGCGTGCTTTGCGCGCTCGGTCAAATCGCTCGCATACCGGTACGCATCGAGCTTGAACGGGATGGTGACGTTCATGCCGCGCCCGCCCGCGGCGCGAAAGGCATCCACCGCTTGCGCAAAGCCATCCACCGGCGCGAGCAACGCGCTATAAACGAGCGCCTGTCCCGTTTGCTTGGCGAATGCGGCATGGATCAGGGGGGACTTGCTGTGTCCGATGGGGTTGCCGATAACGGCGTATTGGTCATTCATATCACAAGCCAGGCGTGAGGTGTCAGGGGCGAAATGAGGTGGGCTGGGTGAAGAGCATTATACGGTAGGGATACCCCTTACCCTTCACACCTCACTGATCACTAGCTCTGTACCCACGGCAATCCGGCTTTTTTCCAGCCATTGATATTGCGCTGTTGCGTGACTTTATCGCGATCGCCTTCGAAGCCCTCTAGAATGTTGTAACACTCGAGGAACCCCGCTTGGGCGGCAGCCTCAGCCGCTTTGTGCGAGCGCCCGCCGCTGCGGCAAATAAACATTGCCAGCGCTTCGTGATCCACTAGCTGTTTGAGCTGTTGAGCAAAATACGGATTCAAATGCCAGCCGGGATAGGTCTGCCACTCCACTTGCACGCTGCCCGGGATGACGCCAGTCAAATCCCACTCGGCGCGCGCGCGCACATCAACTAATTTAGCTTGCGGCGCGAGCGTCACTAGGATCTGCGCCTCTTGCGGGGTGAGTGCGCCGTGATAGGGTAAATTCACCTGCTGAGCGCGCGCCTGAGCGCGCGCTAGAATGTCGCTAATCGAACCCATCGCTGCTTGTTCCTTGTTCATCCTGATACAATGCGAGTATAGCTAGAATATTGACCCCGAGGCTATTTTGTCCGCCGCCCAAGCCCGCACCCACCACGACAGTCAGCGTTATCACGAGACCAAAAAATCGACTTGGGTCAGCGTGTGGGTGAATCTCGTGCTCACGGCGTTGCAAATCATCGTGGGCTATTTCGGCCGCTCGCAAGCCCTGATCGCCGACGGCTTGCATTCCCTCTCCGATCTCATTGCCGATTTCTTAGTGCTCTACGCCAATCGCAAAAGCCATCGCTCGGCGGATGTCACCCACCCCTATGGTCATGCGCGCATCGAAACCGCTGCGACATTTCTGCTCGGGGTGATGTTGGTGGCGCTGGGACTAGGCTTGCTGTGGAGCGCTGGCATGAAATTGCAAAGCCCCGCCGCGATTCAACCGGTGCATGTGGCAACGCTCTACATCGCCTTACTCACCCTCGCCAGTAAAGAATTATTGTTCCGCTACATGATCGCTATCGCGAAAAGACTGCGCTCGCAGATGTTGGTGGCGAATGCTTGGCATGCGCGCTCCGACGCCGCGTCCTCGCTGGTGGTGGTCATCGGCATTGGCGGCAATCTCATGGGCTTTCGCTTTCTCGATCTGATCGCCGCAGTGCTGGTCGCTTTTATGATCGCGCACATGGGTTGGAAGATGGCGTTTCAAGCGCTGTCAGAATTGATCGACACCGCGCTGGACGAAGAGACGGTGAAGCAAATTCGCGCCACGCTGGAAACCACCCCCGGGGTGCTTGGCCTACACGAGCTACGCACCCGTAAAATGGGCGATCAAGCACTGGTGGATGCGCATATTTTAGTCGATTCTAAAATCAGCGTTTCGGAAGGGCACTATATCGCCGAGCGTGCGCGCAAGCGGGTGCTGGATCAACACGAAGTGTTGGATGTGATGGTGCACATCGACCCCGAAGACGACGCGGAAGCAAAGCCTTCCGCCCACTTACCCAGCCGCGATGAATTAATCCGCCATTTGCGAACCGAACTCCATGGCGATATACCCGCGCTCGATCGCATTGTGCTGCACTATCTCAATGGCAGGGTCGAAGCGGAGCTATTTTTGCCGGATAGCTTCTGGAGCCAGCCGATGCAAGTCTCGCAATTACAAAACCGGCTCACCATCTTTCTGCAAAATGATTCGACTTTTAGTGCGATCTGCATGCACAAAATTGGTGCGTAGTTAGTAATTTTGCACTAATTAAGTGCAGACGCTACCCCTACCCCGCAAAAAGCGCTTGTGGCATAATGCTTTTTTCCGCTTTCCGCGTGGCATACTTTCTGCTTTTAGGCTGTCTGTGCCTGGGTTTTAAAACTTTTAATCAATCAGTTACGTTCTAGAGGAGAGATCAAATGGCTGTCGCCGATGTGATGAAAATGATGAAGGACAATGAAGTGCGCTTCGTCGACCTGCGTTTTACCGATACCCGCGGCAAGGAGCAGCATGTTACGGTTCCCGCGCATCAATTCCAGGCGGACAAATTCGAGGACGGCCACGCGTTTGACGGCTCCTCCATTGCCGGCTGGAAAGGCATTCAAGCCTCCGACATGCTGCTGATGCCGGATGCCAATACCGTGCGCATGGATCCGTTCTTCGAAGAGGCCACCCTGATCGTCACCTGCGACGTGATCGAACCGTCCGACATGAAAGGCTACGACCGCGATCCGCGCTCCATCGGCAAACGCGCCGAAGTCTATCTGAAATCCACCGGCATCGGCGATACCGCTTACTTTGGCCCCGAACCCGAATTCTTCATTTTCGACTCCGTGCATTGGAGCGTGGACATGTCCGGCTCGATGGTCAAAGTCGTATCGCAAGAAGCGGCCTGGGCCTCAGCGGCGGAATTCGAAGGTGGCAACACCGGCCACCGTCCCGGCGTAAAAGGTGGCTACTTCCCAGTGCCTCCCGTCGATTCGCTGCAAGACATCCGCTCCGCTATGTGCCTGGCGCTGGAAGAAAGCGGCGTGCCGGTCGAAGTGCATCACCACGAAGTGGCGACTGCTGGCCAGTGCGAAATCGGCACCAAGTTCAGCACCCTGGTGCAACGCGCCGACTGGACACAAATTCTGAAATACGTAGTGCATAACGTCGCGCACCAATATGGCAAGACCGCGACCTTCATGCCCAAGCCCATCGTCGGCGACAACGGCTCCGGCATGCACGTGCACCAATCGATTTGGAAAGGCGGCGAAAACCTATTTGCGGGCAACGGCTACGCTGGCTTATCTGAGCTCTGCTTGTACTACATCGGCGGCATCATCAAACACGCTAAAGCACTGAACGCCATCACCAACCCCGGCACCAACTCCTACAAGCGCCTGGTGCCCGGCTTCGAAGCGCCGGTGATGCTGGCCTACTCCGCCAAGAACCGCTCCGCCTCGATCCGCATTCCCTATGTGGCCAACCCGAAAGGCCGCCGCATCGAAGTGCGCTTCCCGGATCCGACCGCCAACCCCTACCTCGCCTTCACCGCGTTGATGATGGCCGGCCTGGATGGCATCCAGAACAAGATCCACCCCGGCGATGCGATGGACAAAAACCTCTACGACTTGCCGCCGGAAGAAGAAAAAGCCATTCCCAAGGTTTGCCATAGCCTGGAAATGGCGCTGGAAAATCTGGATACGGATCGCGAGTTCCTGACCCGCGGCGGCGTGTTTTCCAACGACATGCTCGATGCCTATATCGAACTGAAGATGGAAGAAGTCACCAGCTACCGCATGACCACGCATCCGATCGAATACGCTTTGTACTACAGCCTGTAATTGAAACCAGCGTAAACCTAACTAATGTAGACTTAAAAGGGCGGCCGTGTGCCGCCCTTTTTTATTACGTCAACCCAAGGCATGAAATTTCGTTTATCCACTCAAGGGCCGCATTGCAAAGCCGATTGCGGTGGCATACACTCGACTAAATATGATGATATCCTCACCCACATCTCCCATTGCGCTACTGCTAATCACGCTGTCGCTACTCCTAGCCGGCACCGCGCAAGCCACTGACGAAATCTACAAGCAAGTAGATGCGCACGGTAACGTGACTTATTCCAACAGGCCGATCAAAGGCGGAAAGAAAGTCAATTTACCGCCGCTTTCCACCCTACCGCCCAAACCACTCCCGCCCCCTAAGGCGGAAGCGCAAGCTGTCGCGGAACCCACTACCGAACAGCACAGAAAAGAATTGTTGGAAGCAATCGTCAAAGCAGAAAAAGCCCTTGATGCGGCCAAGCTTGCCGCCAAAGCAGGGGCGGAAAAACCCGAGGTGTATCGGCACACCAAGACCATAGTCGGCAAGGATGGGAAAACCGCCACCGTCACTACTACTGGCCGCAATGTTGCCGCGTATGAAGAAAAAATGAAAAAGCTCAATGAGGAAGTCGCACTGCATGAAAAATCCCTAGCAGCACTCAAAACCGAACTCGCCGGTCTAGGGAAAAATAAACCGTGAATAAGCTGCGCATCGCCTTGTTATTCGCCGCCGCGCTTATGCTGACCCCCGCTTCCGCCGAGATTTACAAATATGTAGATGAAAGCGGCCGCGTCACCTATACCAATATCCCCAAAAAAGGCGCGAAGAAACTTGACCTCGATCCCATCTCCGCTGCCAAGACACGTCACAATACCGGCCCGGAAAATTTCCCCAAAGTAGATAATCAAACCCAGAAAAAACGCGATGACCTGCGCAAACAAATTCTACGCGACGAGCTAACCACCGAAGAAAAATCGCTCGCTGATGCGCAAAAAGCGCTGCAAGAAGGCGCAGCCACCCGGCTCGGTGACGAAGCGCGCAACTATCAGAAATACCTCGACCGGGTGGCAAAGCTCAAAGAAAATGTCTCCTTGCACGAAAAAAACATCGTCGCCTTAAAAAGGGAACTCGGCGAGTTCAAATAGGGCTCTCTCCGACCCTTATGCTCTGGCCCGGTTATTGCTAAATACCTAGTGAATCCCGAAGCGCTAAGCGCAGCCGCGCCGCTCGCCCTTTCAGGAACCTGACCGGATTTCACTTGCATGCAACCACCCCACCATCTCGGACTTGAGCATCTTTCCACCGCAGTGTTGGTGCTTGACCGGAATTTTCGCGTACGCTATGCCAACCCAGCGGCGGAGAATCTGTTCGAGTTCAGCAGCAAATCCGTCGCCGGTACACCGGTCAATCAAGTCTTTGTGGAAACCGGCGGCCTAGTCGCCGCCACCGAGTCCGCGTTCGCCAGCGGCGCCAGTTATACCGAGCATGAGATGACGCTGGCGACAGCGGCGAATACCTATCAAGTCAGCCTCACCGTGAGCCCGCTATTCGACGTGGAACCGCTGTTGCTGCTCGAGTTCTATCAGATCGACAAACATCTCAAGATCGCGCGTGAAGAGCGCATGCAGTTGCAGCAGCAATACAACCGCGAGCTGTTGCGAAATCTCGCGCATGAAATCAAAAATCCGCTCGGCGGCATCCGCGGCGCGGCACAGCTTTTGGAACACGAATTGCCCAAGCCAGCTTTGCGCGAATACACGCAAGTCATCATCAAGGAAGCAGATCGACTGCAATCCTTGATGGACCGGCTACTGGCGCCGAGCCGCATGACCAAACTGGCGCCGGTCAACGTGCATGAGGTATTGGAGCGAGTGCGTAGCCTGATCCTCGCCGAGCATTGGGCGGGTTTGGCCATCCGGCGCGATTACGACACCAGCTTGCCGGAACTGATGGCGGATCACGAACAATTAATCCAGATCGTGCTCAATATCGTGCGCAACGCCGTGCAGGCGATGCAAGGTCAGGGCGAAATCACCTTGCGCACCCGCATCGCGCGTCATGTCACGCTGGTGAAGAAAAGCCACCGCATGGCATTGGAACTCAAAATCATCGATAACGGTCCCGGTATTCCAGAAGCGATTCGCGAACAGATTTTTTATCCTTTGGTAACCAGCAAAGAAGACGGCACCGGGCTTGGACTCACGATTGCCCAAACCTATGTCGCGCATCACGGCGGCAGCATCGACTGTGACAGCCTATCCGGCCGCACCTGTTTCACCGTGCTGCTCCCCTATAACCATCTCAACCTACATTAAGAAATCCTCATGGAAATTACGCAACCAATCTGGATCATCGACGATGACCGCTCCATCCGTTGGGTATTCGAAAAAGCGCTGGCGCGCGAAAATATCGAGTTCAAATCTTTCGGCTCGGCCAAAGAGGCGCTCGCCGAATTGGAACACGCCATGCCGCAAGTAGTGGTGAGCGATATCCGTATGCCGGGCGGTTCGGGTCTCGATTTGCTGCAAACCATCAAGGAGCGCCATCCCGGCATCCCGGTCATCATCATGACCGCCTACTCCGATCTCGATTCCGCGGTGGCCGCTTTTCAGGGTGGGGCATTCGAATACCTCGCCAAACCGTTCGATGTAGATCATGCGGTTGAACTGATTCGCCGCGCGCTGGACGAAAGTCAGCGCGGACAAGATGCGGCGGAGCAAGTAGAAGGTGCACAAGAAATTCTCGGTCAAGCACCGTCGATGCAAGAAGTCTTCCGCGCCATCGGCCGGCTGGCGCAATCCCATGCAACCGTGCTCATCAACGGCGAATCGGGCACCGGCAAGGAACTGGTCGCGCGCGCGCTGCACCGCCACAGTCCACGCCGCGAAAAATCCTTCATCGCCATCAACACTGCCGCGATTCCGAAGGACTTGCTGGAATCCGAATTGTTCGGCCACGAACGCGGCGCTTTCACCGGTGCACAAGCCATGCGCCGCGGGCGCTTCGAACAAGCCGACGGCGGTACATTATTTCTGGATGAAATCGGCGATATGCCGCCGGATTTACAAACGCGCTTACTACGCGTGTTGTCCGACGGTCAGTTCTATCGTGTCGGCGGCCATCAACCGATCAAGGCCAATGTGCGCGTCATCGCCGCCACCCATCAGAACTTGGAAGATCGCGTCAAACAAGGCTTATTCCGCGAAGACCTGTTCCATCGCTTGAACGTGATTCGCCTACGTTTGCCCTCATTGCGCGAACGGCGTGAAGACGTGCCCCTGTTAGCCAAACATTTCCTGGCAAAAAGCGCGCAGGAACTCGGTGTGGAAGTGAAAAAACTCTCCGATAATGCGATGAAATATTTGCAGTCGCTGGATTGGACCGGCAACGTACGACAATTGGAGAACGTCTGCCATTGGCTCACGGTCATGGCGCCTGGGCAAAATATCGAAGTCGCGGATTTGCCGCCGGAGTTGAAAGGCGAGCCGACCGCCAGCGCCGGGCAGAATTGGATTTCGGCGCTGGAAAAAGAACTCGAGAACCGCTTGAATCACGGTGAAAGCGCCATCATGGATACGCTGGTGGCGGATTTTGAGCGCACCTGCATCATCAAGGCGCTGGCGCACACCGGTGGCCGGCGTATCGAAGCCGCACATCTCTTGGGCCTCGGCCGCAACACGCTAACGCGCAAGGTTCAGGAATTGGGGATCGAGGATAAAGACGGGAAATAAAACTCTATTGGTAAAAAAATACCGGTCAGCGCTTCTCCGCGCGCAAGCGCTGAAGTTGACCCAAACAAAAATGAATGTACGCCAAGCCAATATATATCGGCGTGAAGAAATTCAAAATCGGAATGTAGTGGGCGAACCCCAGTATCGCGCCTAGCCCGAATAAGCCGCCCCGCGAGCGCTCCTGAATTTGCCGGAACTCCTCGCGGCTGGCATGATCCATCAGCGCGTCGTAAGAAAACAAACGCTTATTGAGGTAGGCGGATAATAAAACCGGAATCACAATCGCCCCGAAAGGAACCAACCAAAACGGCAAGGTGATAATCCACAGCAAGAGATAAACCACGATCACGATCAAGCTATTCCACACACTCCCCAGCAGGGTGCCCCCGTGCTTCATCTCCAAATCGGCATAGTCGCGTGCGACCACGAATTTCAGCATCACCGGCATCGCAAACACTGCCGTAAATACCAAAGAAGAAGCGTACACCGCAGGCAACAGCAAGGAGATCAGCAGCGCCACGACCAACCAATGCGCGAGCCAAACAAAACCCCATTGCAACAGCCTATCTTCAATACCATTTTGAATCGCGACCGCAGTTAGGTCGGCCGCCCATTGATCCCAAAAAAACCAAGCGAGACCGCCCCAAAACAGCAAGGCCAACAACATTGGCCACAATGTCAGCACCAGCATCTTGGGTGTCAGCAGACTTTTGAAACCACGTCCGAGTGCCTCTAAAATATCTTGCATCGCGTGCTCCTATTTTCTTCTATCTGGCTCGAGCCATGTCAAGACCGCGGCACAACGCGCAGCGAATACCGCCTGCTTGATCGCGTCGCCGCCTTGATGCTGTTGCGCAATCGCACCCGTATTGATTTCAGAGGCAATTCGATACGCCGCGCGCAGCCGCTCTGCCGGCGCCATGATCTTGTGTTCGTAACCGGGGCGGCCCGCGTAGTCCGCTTCGCAGGCTTGTAAAAACTGTTCGAAGCGTTGCGGTTGGCGGAACGCATCCACATTTTGCAACAACTGCACCAGTATATCGGCGCCCGCTTGGGCCGCGCTATGCACATCCCCGTGCCAACGCGCCACTAACAGTGCCAACTCTCTACACTCATTCGGTGCTTTGAGGCGGGCGCTGACGTCCCGCACCAAGGCTACGCTGCGCGCTTCGTGACCCGCGTGATTCGGCCATTGGGCCGGCGGCGTCGCGCCTTTTCCCAGATCGTGGGTCAATGCGGCAAAGCGTACCGGCAAGGCATAGCCGCGCGCCGCCGCTTGATCGATGGCCAGCATGACATGCACGCCGGTATCAATCTCGGGATGGCTTTTGGGATGTTGCGGCACGCCAAATAAAGCATCCACCTCGGGCAGAATTTTGGCCAGCGCGCCGCAAGCGCGCAGCGCTTCAAACATGTGCGAGGGCTTGGCTTCCATCAAGCCGCGCGCCATTTCCTGCCACACGCGCTCCGGCACCAGCGCATCGACTTCGCCGCTCGCCACCATTTGCGCCATCAGCGCCAGGGTTTCTTCGGCAATCACAAATTCGGAAAAACGTGCCGCAAAACGCGCCACGCGCAGAATGCGCACCGGGTCTTCGGCAAAGGCGGGGCTGACATGGCGCAATACTTTCGCTGCGAGGTCGCGCTGACCGTGGTAGGGATCGACCATCTGCCCCGCTTCGTCCTTGGCGATCGCATTGATGGTGAGGTCACGCCGCGCCAAGTCTTGCTCCAGAGTCACCTCTGGTGCGGCATAGACTTGAAAACCTTTGTAGCCGCGCGCGGTTTTGCGCTCGGTGCGCGCCAAGGCATATTCCTCGTGCGTTTGCGGATGCAGAAATACCGGAAAATCTTTGCCCACCGGCGTATAGCCCAAACGCGCCATGTCTTCCGGCGTTGCGCCTACCACGACGAAGTCGCGGTCTTGCACCGGTAGCCCGAGCAACTCATCACGCACCGCGCCGCCGACCGTGTAGATTTTCATAGGCGAAATACTAGCGCCGCGCGCTGCCGCGAAAATCGTCAAACGGCGAACGCTGCGCCGCCTGTGCCAGATATTTGGGTGCGATCACTTCCAGCGGCGTGGGCTGAAAACCAAACACCGCCGGAAAATCGCAGCCGCACACGCTGCCGCATTTTAATGCGTAGCAATCATCGCGCGTCATCAGCTTGCCCGGCAACCACTCCAATAGCCATGCCTGAAAATACGACCAGCGGTCGTTAAGCGTAAACACCCAAGACTTGCGGCTTTGAATCTGGGCCACGTAGTCCACCAATTGTCGCAGCGTGTAGACTTTCGGTCCGCACAAGTCATAAGCCTGACCGAAGGTCGCCGGATTTTCCAGGCTCATCACAAAAGCGCGCGCCACGTCCTCAACATACACCGGCTGCAATTTGGCGTCGCCGCAAGCCAGTGGCATTAGCGGCAAGCGCCGCAACAGCAATGCGAATTGATTGAGGAAGCTATCCTCCGGCCCGAAAATCACCGAGGGACGGAACACGGTCAGCGCCAAGTTTTGACCACGGGTGAATTTGGGACCATCCAGATACCAGCGTTCATTCTCGCTATGCGCCAACCCGGCCTCGCATACCAACGCCTCGCCCACTCCCTTGGAACGCGAATAGGCGCTGCGGGCAGTGGCATCGGCATGCAACGCGCTCATGTGCAGCAGCCGTTTAATACCGTGCTTGGCGCAAGCCTGGAGAATTTTACGCGGCAGTTCGATATGCACTTGATAAAAATCGCCGCGCGCCACACCCGGTTTGTCGATACGCCCAGCCGTGGTCTCATGCAAGATACCGGCGAGATTGATCACTGCTTCCATGCCGGCCAACACGTCATTTAATTCGCCTGGATCGTGAATATTCGCTTCCACCACGTCCACGCCGGACAGTACCAGCAGATCTTTGCTGCGCTCGCGGTGACGCGTCGGCACCCGCACTGCGTAGCCTTGCTCGCTCAACAGATGAACGATAGGGTGGCCAACAAATCCCGCACCACCGATGACGCAAACGGTGCGCACTTTTGGCAGCGGCGCGCGCACCACAATGTTGCTCTCATGCGCAGTCATATCTATCCTGAAATTTATCTAAAATGTTACGAAAACACGCGAGGCAAAGTTTAACCCGAAAGGGAGAAGGATGGGGCCGCGCTTATTTAATGGGCTTGGCGAGATCGAATAAGAGTTTGGTTTGGGCGCAATAAGGCTTGCCGCGACGCGGCCTAAGCGGGATATATTCACCCGACGCGAGCATCTCCCGCGTCTGGCAGTTGTCTTTGAGATAGGGTTCCAATCCTTCTTTGATGACACGCTTCTTCAACCTCGGATCGAGCACCGGAAACGCCACCTCAATGCGACGATACAAATTGCGGTGCATCCAATCGGCGCTGGAGAGGTAAATATCTTCCGCGCCGCCATTGTGAAAATAATAAATACGGGTGTGCTCCAAAAAGCGTCCCACTAAGGAACGCACCCGGATATGCTCGGATACGCCCGGTATGCCGGGCTTCAGGGCGCACACACCGCGAATAATCAGATCGATTTTCACGCCGGCTTGCGATGCCTCATACAAGGCATGGATGGTTTTTTCATCCACCAAGGCATTCATTTTAGCGATAATGCGCGCGGGCTGGCCGGCTTTGGCATGCGCGATCTCGCCGCCAATCGCGGCCAGCACATTGGATAGCATAGTGAACGGCGCTTGCCATAAGTGGGCGAGTTTTCCCGCTTTGCCCAGGCCGGTAAGCTGCATGAACACATTGGCGGCATCGGTGCAGATTTCTGGGTGGGTAGTGAATAAGCCGAAATCGGTATAGAGCTTGGCGGTGCTTGGATGATAATTGCCAGTGCCGAGATGGAGATAGCGCCGGAGACCCTCCTCCTCGCGCCGCACTACCAGCATCATCTTAGCGTGGGTCTTGTATCCGACCACGCCATACACGACATGCGCACCGGCTTCTTCCAAACGCTGCGCCCAGTTGATGTTCGCTTCTTCGTCGAAACGCGCCAGCAGTTCGACCACGACCGTTACTTCTTTCCCGCTGCGCGCCGCTTCGATCAACGCCTCCATGATTTCGGAATCGGCGCCGGTGCGGTACACCGTTTGCTTAATCGAAAGCACCTGCGGGTCGCGCGCCGCCTGTTGGATGAACTCGATGACCGGCGCGAATGACTGAAAAGGATGGTGCAGCAAAATGTCTTGGGCGCGAACTGCGCTGAACATGTCTTCATGTTTGTGGAGCACCATCGGCAAGCCGGGTACGAAGCTCGGGTATTTGAGATCGGGCCGATCCACCCACAAAGGCACTTGCATCAAGCGCACCAGATTCACCAGGCCATGCACCTGATACAAATCTTCCGGTGCGAGATCGAATTGGCTGAGCAAAAATACCGCCATTTCCGGCGAGCAGTTGTCCGCCACTTCGAGCCGCACCGCGTTACCGAAGTGGCGATGCGACAGTTCGCCTTGCAGCGCCTCGCGCAGATTCTTCACCTCTTCCTCGTCCACGAACAAGTCCGAATTGCGCGTGAGGCGGA
The DNA here is from genome assembly GCA_025361165.1 of Betaproteobacteria bacterium. Taxonomy (GTDB): domain Bacteria; phylum Pseudomonadota; class Gammaproteobacteria; order Burkholderiales; family Thiobacteraceae; genus RBG-16-58-11. The sequence goes on from JANYAU010000015.1 coordinate 29,316, forward strand.
ATTGATAGCAGCCTTTCACGTTCATTCCCGTGAATAGCTCTCCGACATGCGCGTGCAATACCGAAGACAAAAACACAAAACCGTATTCGCAGCCCGCAACCGCTGCGGGTAGCCGAATCACCCGCGGCAAGACGCGCGGCGCCTGCACGATCGCCGTACCGGAGTTGCGGCCGAAGGCGTCTTTGCCCTCTAATTCGACGGCGAAATTCAGGCTCTTATTTAAGACGCGTGGAAAAGGATGCGCGGGGTCAAGACCGATCGGCGTCAACACCGGCATGACCTCGCGGAAGAAATACTCTTTCACCCATTGGCTCTGCACCGCGTTCCATTGGGTGCGGCGCAAAAAGCGAATATCCTGCTGCGCCAGTTCCGGCAAAATACCTTCGTTAAGCAAGGCATATTGGCGCGCCACTAGCGCGTGAACTTGTTGTGCAATGGCTTTAAAAGCGAGTCGCGGGGTCAGTCCATCCGGTCCGGTCACCGTACTATTGTATTTGATCTGCTCCTTCAAACCCGCCACGCGGATCTCGAAAAACTCATCCAGATTGCTCGATACGATGCACAGAAACTTGAGCCGTTCCAACACCGGCACGCTCGCTTCCTCGGCCTGGGCCAGCACGCGTGTGTTGAACGCAAGCTGAGCCAGTTCGCGATTGAGGTAGAGTTCGTGGGTGTCGAGATTGGACATGGGTTGGGTCAGATGAAAAAGGCCGCTAATGTAGCGGCCTTATCGGGTCATAGCGAACTATATGACCGTTTGGTGACAGCTATTTGCCTTTGCCTTGCGGCACAAACCCCGCAGGCATATCGGCGCCGCCGCCGAAGAAATACGCTTCCATCTGCTCGGCTAAATATTTGCGCGCCTTGATGTCGGCCAAATTGAGCCGGTTTTCATTCACCAGCATGGTTTGCAAGCCGATCCAGCCTTGCCACGCTTCTTTGGACACGCTTTCGAAAATTCGCTTACCCAATTCGCCGGGATAAGGCGGGAAATCGAGCCCTGCGGCCTCGCGGCCGAGTTTGACGCAATGAATCATCCGGGACATGTTTCTTTCCTTCAAAATTCGGTAAAACACTCATGATAGCGCAATTGCCGGCCCAGATGGCTACAGGGAAACCCCATTCAGCGCGGGGTGTTCCGCGCGCGGCATATCAAGATGGTAGCCCTGCACCATGTCGACACCGAATTTTTTGAGCATCTCCAGGGTCTCGGCGTCTTCGACGAATTCCGCGACGGTGATTTTGCGCATGCCGCGCGCCACATCGACGATGGATTTCACGAATACTTGGTTGTCGCGGTCGTTCGGTAGATCGCGAATGAACAAACCGTCGATTTTCAGAATATCTGCCTTCAAATGCTTGAGATAGGCGAAGGAAGAGAAACCAGTGCCAAAATCGTCGAGACAAATCCGGCAACCGGTCTGGTGCAAAGCCTCGATGAAGCGCTGCGCATCATGCAGATCGGACACCGCCGAAGTTTCGGTCAACTCGACCAGCAGGCGGAACGGCTCCACACCCCGCTTGCGCAGTTCCTCGGCGATAAACTGTGGCAATAGCGGATCATCGAAAGAACGGCCCGAGATATTCACGGCGAGCGCGGGGATCTCGCGTGATTTAGCCAACAGGCGCACGCTTTGTCCAATCACCCAGCGATCAATGTCGAGCACCTTACCGGTCTTTTCCGCCAGCGGAATAAAATGGCCCGGCATAATGATGCGCTCGGGGTCTTTTTCGTCGATCATGCGCACCAGTACTTCGAGGTGCGAGAGTGAGCAGTCGGTGGCGTTGTACACGCCTTGGAAATGCAGTCGCAGCAAGTTGTTGTCGAGTGCGTTGCTGATGCGTTCGTTCCAGGATAGCCGCGACAACATCTCGCGTGAAGCATCGAGATCGGAGCGGTAACTGCGCCAGGCATTTTTACCGGCTTCTTTTGCTTGGTACATCGCCGCATCGGCATGCGCAATCAGCTCTTCCGCGTTGTCGGCATGGGTGGGATAGAGCGCGATGCCGAGGCTGGTGGTGAGGCGGATATTCTGGCCTTCAAAGCGGAAGGGGATTTGCGAAATCGAACGTACGACACGCTCGGCCAGCATCGCCGCTTCGCGTTCGCCCGCATCCGGCACCAAGAGCGCGAATTCATCGCCGCCCAAGCGACTGAAGATTTCGTTACGCCGGATCAGTGTGCTGACTTCGCCCGCGACGCGGATCAACATCGCATCACCGGCACGGTGGCCGAAAGTGTCGTTCACATATTTGAATTCATCCAAATCGAAGAACAGCAGCGCACCTTGGGAATTGCGCCGGTCGGAATCCACCAGCATGCGCCCCAGCTCTTCTTGAAAGCGGTGCCGATTGTAAAGGCCGGTGAGCGAATCGCGCTCGGCGAGATAGATCAATTGTTCCGCGGTTTGGCGCTCGCGTGTCACGTCCTCGTAAATCCACAAGCGCCCAATGAATCGCCCTTCCTGATCGCGCACCGGATAGGAAAGCTGGGTCACTACTCGCCCATCGGCCATCACGATTTCGAAGGTCTCGGATACTTCGTGCGTATCCATGACAAACAAAATGTGTTTGGAAAAATGATCTGGCCGCGCCAACACATTGGCGGAGTATCCCACTACCTCGGTGGTGAGCCGCCCCGCGAGATCGACGTTGTCACGAATCAGCCAGATGCGCCGGAACGCGGGATTGACGTATATCACACGATTTTCGGCATTCTCGAACAGGATGCCGATATTCATCGCCGATAGCAGTGAGCTCATGCGCGCCTGTTCTTGCCGTGATTGATCCAGCAGGCGGCCTTGAATATCCTTCGATTGTTTCAGCTCTTCAATCGCGTCTTGCAGCACGAACTCGTATTGCTTCAGCTCGGTAATATCGCGAATACTGCTGCGGTGGCCCAGAAATTCACTCGCGCTGCCGTAAATGGGCTGCCACGACATCGCCCCCCAGAAAATATCGCCATCCTTGCGCTGCATGCGAAAATCGAAGGCTTCGCCCATGCCGCCCTTCACCGCTCGCCCGAACTCTTTTAGTACTCGCGACCGATCCTCCGGTACGACCAGCGCCATGGGGAAATCCGCCATCGCCAAACACTCCTCGGCCGTGTAGCCGGTCAAACGCTCGACCGATGAGTTGACCCAAATCAGCTTACCGTTCGGATCGATCCAGTTTTCCCAGTCATAGGTGTAATCGGCAATGGCATGAAATTTCGCTTCGCTCTCAGCTAAGGCTTGCACTCGCTGTTGCACCGCGTTAGACATTTGATTCATGGCTTGCGTCAACAGCCCGACTTCGTCGTTGCTTTTCACCGGCAATTCGACATCGAAGTTTCCCTGGGCGATTTGTTGGCTGGCTTGGGTCAAAAGCCTCAAGTGGCGTGTCAGCCACAAGCCTAATCCGGCCAGCAGAAACACGGTCAGCAATATTTCGGTCGCCGCGATTAAAAGGCTTTGTTGCGCAAGCTGCCGTTTAGCTAAAACCAAATGGTTAAGCGTAATCCCATAGCGCATTTCGCCGTATTTTTGGCCGGCGAATTCGATCGTAACCCGCGTATTAAATACTCTGCTGGGCGTCACATCGACGCCAGCCATGTCTTGATCGAGTGCCGGCAAGGGGCGGCTCCGATCCCATCCGGCGGACGCTACCACCTTAGCCCGGTTATCCAGCAGCACCAGATAGATGAGGCCCTGGTCGGATTGAATGCCTTTTAGAATCTCGCCCAGGGTTGCATAATCGCGTTGCGCCATCGGGCCGACCAAAGCGGCATTGAACAGTGGCTTTAAGTCATCGTTCTGGCGCTGAGCTTGATCGACAAAACCGTTACCCGTCAAGCGTATGCTATTCCCGACGAGCAAGGAGAGCATGACGATTTCGACCACGACACTCGCCAAAATCAGCTTAGCGCGCAGCGATTTAACAGCAGAGAATTTGAACAAAGGAGAGATCCGCAAAAGTGAAATCGTTCAATCGATTTTCTTTAAATAATTCCGCCTCTAGCGACTGGCGGTAGCCGGATGCTAGCATGGTCTGTGCGAGATGAATATTACCACGCCGTCTTAAGGTTGCACGTCATCAAGCAAGCGTTTGAGTTCCTTGATGTACGGGTCCATGTTTTTTAAATCTGCTTCTTCCACCGGGCGCATCCCTTCGAATCCGCCTTGTTTGAGGAAAGCACGACCGTCTGCGGTTCCCGAAAAACGCAGCAGGGCCGTCTTGATCTGTGCGATTCGCGCCTGCCCCAAACGGGCGTGGGCCAGATACATCACATGCGGCACATGCCGAGTTTGCGCGACGATGCGAACGTTATTCCTGAGGTCCGCAGGCATCTGCTGCAATGCCGCATGTTCCGTGATCGCGGCATCCGCCTCGCCGCGCAGCACCGCCAGCACCGCATTATTGTGAGAAGCTACATCCAAAATCGTCACGCTTGCATCCGGTACGAGTCCGTTGTCGCGCAGCAATTGCTGACCCATGATGGTCACCAAGGCCAGCCGGTCCGGCGTCGCGATGCGTTTACCTTTGAGGTCTTGCAAGCTCCGGATCGGCGAATTGCGCGCCACCACCACAATACCGAGCAACTCCCGGGTATACATGACCAGCGGGATATAGCCCGCCTCGCGCTGCGCTAAACGCGCAAAATGCGGCGGCGTTACCACAATATCGTAGATGCCCTGTTGCGTCTGATCGGTATACGTTTTAAAACTCGGCGCAGTGAATAGATTGACCGGTTCTCGCAATTCATTTGCCAGGTACACGCGCATCGGCTGATACAAATCCAATAAGGCCCGCGTACTCAAATAGGGGAATATCCCCATATCCAGCGAGTGCCGATCCGCAGCTTGCGCGCGCGGGAGCGCAAGCGCGAGCAACAGGAACAAACCAACGCGGCCAAGGTGTCTGAGATTGCTGAACATCTGCCCCTCCCAAAATTTTCAACCATTCACTGGAAAACCCGGCCCAGGCTGTGCAACCGCCCGCGTTAACGCGGATCTGGGTACCCCGTCATAATCTGCTTGGCGCGCTTGGCATAGGAATCCATCGCCTGCATTTCGCTGGCGCTCGGCGGCACAATGTCTTGATAACGATAACGCGCCAAAAAATGACGGCCGACTCCGGACTGATGCCCAAAATCCAGGAGCGCGCGCTGCAATTGTGCCACCTCGCCCTTGCTTAGTTGGGGATTGGCCATGAATACATTGGTGGGCATCTCCCCGAGGGTGCCAACTACGCGCACTGCCTCGCGCATTTCTGGTGGCATGGTGGCGAACGGCGCGGAAGAAATAATTGCGGCATCCGCATTACCATTGATTACCGCCTGCACCGCGGCATTGTGGTAAGTAAAATGCGCCGCCAGCGGCACATTACCGCCCAAGACCAAACCTTGCGCGCGCAGCCAATCCTCCGCGCGTAACGTCACCAATGCCAAACTGTCGACCAACGCGATGCGCTTGCCTAGTAGATCGCTGGCCTGTCTGATGCGGCTCTGTTTTGCAACCAATACCACCCCCGTTTGCTGCGGTATGAATTGCGCCACCGGCACCAGCCCTGCCTCGATTTGCGCTAGCCGCGCGAGGTGTGCGGGCATCAGCGCCAAATCATATTCGCCGCCCGCGCTGCGCAAATAAAACGTCTTAAAGTCCGGCGCGGTAAATAGTTCGACGGGCCGCGCCAGAAATAACGCCAACTGTTCACGCAGCGGCTGATACGCCGACAACATACTACGCGGACTGAGGTTGGGCACGATGCCGACGATCAAAGGTTTTGCCGCCGGACTCGCGTGCGCCGCGGAAAATAAATATTCGGCAGCGCACGCAACACACGCCAGCAATACGCTACGCCGCTTAAACTTGAGAGTCACGCATTCTTTCCGGCTGCCACGCATACACATCCGGCTCTGCGCCCGGGTGACATCATGGGACGGCTCCAAGCGCTGCCTTGAGTTGGGCCCCATATGCCGCCAGCGGCTTGAGGTACTCGGCTTTGGCCGGAACAAGATCGCCATAACCAAGCTTACGTATCATTTCGCGACCCTCGGCCGTGTTGCGCACAAACTCAATAATCGCCTGACTCAAGCGTTCCGCTCGTGCCCGCGGTACCTGTGGGCTGGCAAGATAGACGACGCCCGGCGCCGCGCCTGGCTCCCAAGTCTGCACTATGCGTACCGCATTCCGGCTCGCATCCGGCATTTGCATCAGCGCGCGATCAGATACGACAGCAGCCGCTGCCTCGCCGGAGATAACGTAATTGACCGCGGCGCCGTGATTAGGTAAATATTTAATCGTCACATCGCGCCGCGGATCGAGCCCGGCTTCGCGTAACATGGACAGGGCCTGCATGGATACGATAGCCAGCGGGTCAGGTAAAGTCAGTATCGCCCCGCGCAACGCTTGCATCGTCGCCACAGTACTCTGCTTGGCCACAATCAGGACGGGACGCGTATTAATCGCCGGCCGCAATAAGGGGATATAGCCAGAATCGGCGCAGGCCAGATAGGCTGAATTAGCGGTGGTAATCACGAATGGATACGCGTGCTGCCGCAGGCGGTCGTTAAAAATTTTATAACTGGGCGCGGTCACTAAGGTAACCGGCTCTTGCAGACGCATTTCCAGATAAGCGCGCATCGGCTGATAGTTCTGGATCATGGTGTGCGCTGGCAAGAACGGCGTGAACGCCAATTCAAAATCCACTGGCTGGGTTTTTGCAAATGCGCACGGCGCGAGCAAAGACAGCAGTACGGCCAGCAATCCCAGGCTAAGTGAACGCCGTCTCAACATAGCGCCCCGCGCTGGAGTGGCTTCAGTCTCATATGCGTTTGACGAAAACCTTGGACTTGCGCTGATAGTTGTAGAGCGTTTTTTTCTGTTGTGGCAAAGCCTCTACGCTTTCCTCGACAAACCCGCGCTCCACGAACCAGTGTGCAGTTTGGGTAGTCAGCACGAATAAACGCTTCAATTTTTTCTTGCGCGCACTCGCTTCGACATAGTCCAGGAGTGCGGCGCCACGGCCCCCATCGCGACAATCGGGGTGCACTGCGAGGCACGCCAATTCGCCGGCTTTTTCCTCGGGAAAAGGATAGAGGGCGGCGCAGCCAATGGTGATGCCGTCGTGCTCCAAAATAAAGAAGCGCTCGATTTCCATCTCCAGCAATTCGCGCGAGCGCCGCACCAGCACCCCTTGTTCCTCCAGCGGTTCGAGCAACGACAAGACGCCGCCCACATCGTCAATCGTGGCCTGGCGCATCGACTCCACCGGTTCCGGCGTCACCATGGTGCCGATGCCGTCGCGGGTGAACAGTTCTTGCAAAATCGCACCATCGACATGGCGCGAAATGAGATGCGCGCGGGCCACACCGCCCTCGCACGCTTGCACCGCGCATGGCAGAAAGAACGCTACGTCGGGCGACAAGCCGCGCGCCGCTTTCATCAGCTTGGCCGCGTTGTGCGCAGTGAGTTCTTTGAGCAGCCGGCCTTTGGCGTCGGTCACACCCGGCGCATCCATCATGAAAATTAATTTCTCGGCTTTGAGTGCGATCGCGGCGTGCGTTGCGACGTCTTCCACCGTGAGATTGAATACTTCGCCGGTGGGCGAATAGCCGATGGGCGAGAGCAGCACGATTTCGTTTTGATCCAGGCGGCGCTGGATCGCCACTGCGTCGATTTTGCGTACCGCGCCGGTATGCTGCAGATCCACGCCACTGCGCACGCCGAGCGGCTTGGCAGTGACGAAGTTGCCGGAGGCGACGCGAATGTCCGCGCCCGCCATCGGCGAATTGGGTAAACCCATGGAGAGCAGCGCTTCAATTTCGACCCGCACCGAACCCGCCGCTTCTTTCACACAAGCCAAAGCATCGGCATCAGTCACGCGCAAGCCATCTACATATTGAATCGTTGCGCCGCGTTCTTTCAGCTCGGCCTCGATTTGCGGCCGCGCGCCGTGAACCAGCACGATGCGCACATCGAGCGCGTTGAGCAAGTTTACGTCGTGCGCCAATGCATAGAACTCGCCCTCGCTCACCACTTCACCGCCAAACGCGATGACGAAGGTGCGGCCGCCGAACGCGTGAATATACGGTGCGGCGGCGCGAAACCAGTTCACGAAGTTTTGCGTTTTAAGTTTTGTGTTGGGTGTCGTCACTGGCAGGCACTCACGATAATTACGTCACAGTACCGCAGCTTGCCCTTAAGAATCAATAGCTAGCGCTTCGATATAAAACCAGGAATGGATGCCAGTCAATAATCCCCCCACAACGCTTGCATGCTCGCCAAGGCCGCGAGCGCGGCGGTCTCGGTACGCAACACACGCGGCCCGAGTCTCACCGGCGTAAATCCATAGTGCAGCAGCGCCGTCTGTTCCTTGTCACTAAACCCGCCTTCCGGCCCCACTGCCAAAGTCACCGCTCCAGCGGGTTGCGCCAATTCACGCAAGCGCATTTCAGCATCAGGCGCTAAAAGAATGCGCCGCCCTTCTGACCCCTGCTCACCCAGCCAATCCATCAATCCCGACACAGGCTTGACCTCGGGTACTTTATTGCGCCCGCACTGTTCGCATGCCGCAGTCACGACATTCTGCCAATGCTGCATGCGTTTTTCTCGACGCTCGCCCGCAAGCTTCACCACGCTACGCTCGGCTTGGATGGGCTGAATCGCCGCCACGCCTAACTCCACGGCTTTTTGCAGTGTGTAGTCCATGCGTTCGCCGCTGGATATGCCTTGCACCAGCAGGATGGAAAGCATCGATTCACACGACAGCGCCACGCGGCTTTCGATCAACACCACGATGTTTTGTTTTTCGATACGCAAAATCCGCGCGCTATAGGCATGGTTATCGCCATTGAACAAAGACACGGCATCGCCCTCGCCCATGCGCAACACACGCACCGCGTGATGCGCCGCATCTTTTGGCAAAGCAACGCGGGCGCCCAGGGTGAGCGCATCAGGAAAATAAAAACGGGGGATGCGCATCAGCGAAACATCAAAATAAAGGATGCCGTATCGCTCATTGTTTGAGGTTCAACAAATTTTTCACACGGTCGGCAATGCCGTCCAGCGACTGCATCTGCTCGTCGGACACCGCACGCATGCCGGCATAGCCTGTGGCCTCGAAGAATTGACGGCCTTCTGGCGTCTCCGGCGTAAAATTCAATAATGCGGATTTCAATCGTGCGGGCTCCACTCGCTCCTTAGGGGGCGCCATCCATATCAGCGCCGGCACCTCAGGTAAAGTCTGAAAAACGCGCATTTCACTTTTGAGCGGCTCCGGCAGTTGTTTGTAAGCAGACGGTGAAATGATTGCCAGTACCGCTTCTTGTTGTTGCACCGCGTACGCTGCGGTGTTGAAGCTGGGCGCATCGACAAATCGATAATCCCGATCTTGCCGCAGGCCCTTTTCCGCCAGCCATTGCACACTCTGAGTCACCACCAATGCCAGCGGGTCGACGCTGGTAATTACCTTACCGCGTATTTCCTCAACCGAACTAATCGGGTGTTTGCCGGACATGATAAGAATCGCGCGATTCGCCGTCTTATAAGTAGCCAGCGGCAGCCAGCCCGCTTCGCGTTGGGCTAAGCGTGCAAAATGGGCGGCGGTCACAACGAAGTCGTATTCCCCGGCCATCGTCTGCTCATGAAACGCGCGGAAATCTGTTGCGGTCCACATTTGGACCGGTTGCTGCAACTGCTCTTCGAGGTACTGGCGCAAGGGCGCATAATTATTCAGCAACACGCGGGGGCTTAGCGTAGGCAATAAGCCGATGCGAAGCGGTTTCGTTTCACCCGAAGCCCAGCCCGGCAACAGCAGCACGATGAGGATGACCAAGCGCAGCTTGTCACCAAAACAAATGTTCACGCACACCTCATTCAGCCTCGATTACTCATGTATATCCAAGGGCATATTGCTATCCCACACGGGGCATTGTGCCGGGATCTGATCTTACTTTACAAGCGCCGTGCGGTCCGCCGGAAGCGAACGGTAGCAAGGCTACAGCTTACGTTATACACTCCGCAGTTCGGTAATTAAACTACGGAATAAGCTATGGTCAGCCTGCAAACGCCCATTTGTGATTTCGGTTGGAAAGCCCCAGATTTCGACTTGCCAGGTGTCGATGGCAAACGCTATCGGCTGGCCGATGTCGTGGGTCCGAAGGGTTTGCTCGTCATGTTCATCTGCAACCATTGCCCCTACGTGAAGGCGGTGCGGCAGCGCATCGTGCGCGATGCAAAAGAATTGCTGGCCCACGGTATTCAATGCGTGGCGATCAGCGCCAACGATGCCGTGCAGTTTCCGGAAGACGATTTCGCGCACATGAAAAAAATCGCCAGCGAATGGGATCTACCCTTCCCCTATCTCTACGACGAAAATCAGTCTGTGGCCAAAGCGTATGGCGCAGTCTGCACGCCGGATTTTTTCGGGTTTAATCGCCAGCTCGAATTGCAGTACCGCGGCCGGCTCGACGCATCGCGCAAAGAGACCGCAGCGGAAAATGTACGCCGCGATTTGTTCGAGGCAATGCGCCAAGTGGCTCAAACCGGCCACGGCCCCAAAGACCAAATCCCCAGCATGGGCTGTTCTATTAAATGGAAGGAGTGAGGCGAGAAAGCCGCGTTCCGCCCTCCTTTTAGATGCTGACGCAGCTCCTGGATATCGTTAAAGTTGTCGCCCAGCGCGAAATCGTACCGCGCTATTTAAAAGTGGCGCACGAACGCAAGGTCGACGGCAGCATCATTACCGCCGCCGACACTGCGGCGCAACAGGCGCTGAGCGAAGGCTTGCACGCCCTTAATGGCTGTCCGGTGCTCGGCGAAGAAATGACGCCCGAGGAACAACAGGCACTGTGGGCGCACCGCGATACCGGCCTGTGGGTGCTGGACCCGGTGGACGGCACTTCCAACTTCGCCAACGGCCTGCCTTATTACGCGGTGTCGGTCGCGTTCTACCAAAGCGGGCGGCCGGTCATGGGCACGGTGTATGCGCCGGAAGCGAATGAGTTGTTCTGGGCCGAAGCAGGCAAGGGCGCCTTCCTAAACGGGGAGAAGCTCCCGATCAAGGAGCAAGTGCCCACTAGCCTAAATCGCGCCATGGCTGGGGTGGATTTGAAACGACTCCAACCCAAGCTTGCATCAGCCTTGGCCGCGCACCCGCCCTATGTCTCGCAACGCAATTTCGGTTCTAGCGCGCTCGACTGGTGCTATGTCGCGGCGGGCCGGCTGGACATTTACCTCCACGGCGGACAGAAATTGTGGGATTACGCCGCCGGCGCGCTCATCTTAGAGGAAGCGGGCGGCGCCCTGTGCACGCTGGAAATGGACGATTTCTGGAGCAGCGATCCCTGGCAACGCTCGGTCATCTGCGCCTGGGATAAAGAAATTTTCAAGTTGTGGCGGGATTGGATACGGGCCAATCAATAAGCCTGGCACCCATTCTTTTTCTTATCCAAGCCATTGAAATATCTTATCAATTCTTCTATTGCCAAGCCTTCACAATCTAGGCGATAATTTTAGCTTTCGCTAACACTTGCTCCCTCTCGTCAAAAAGCAATAAAAACAAGGTGGCGGACAAGCTGGAACCGGTTGTAAACCCCGAAGTTCCCATGTGATACAGCATTCATCCCGGTGGCGCATCAACTGCCGGCGGGTAAGGTTTCGCAACAAAATATAAAGGAATCATGTTATGGCAACTCGTGCTGAATTATGCAATGCGATTCGCATGCTAGCGGTCGATGCGGTGCAAAAGGCCAACTCCGGACACCCCGGCGCCCCCATGGGCATGGCGGAAATCGCCGAAGTTTTGTGGAATCACCAACTGCGCCACAACCCGGCGAATCCGCACTGGCCCGACCGCGACCGTTTTGTTTTCTCCAACGGCCACGGCTCGATGCTTTTATATGCGCTGTTACATCTCACCGGCTACGATCTGCCGATGGATGAGTTAAAGAAATTCCGCCAACTGCACTCCAAAACCCCGGGCCATCCCGAATATGGTTACGCGCCAGGCATCGAAACCACCACCGGCCCGCTCGGCCAAGGCATCAGCAACGCCGTCGGCATGGCTCTGACAGAGAAACTGCTGGCCGCCGAGTTCAACAAGCCCGACCACGAGATCGTCAACCACTACACTTATGTGTTTTTGGGTGACGGCTGCATGATGGAAGGCATTTCACACGAATCGTGCGCGCTGGCCGGCACTTGGGGCCTGGGCAAGCTGATTGCGTTCTATGACGACAACGGTATTTCCATTGATGGCCATGTCGAAGCCTGGTTCACCGACGACACCGGCAAACGCTTCGAAGCCTATCACTGGCACGTGATTCACAATGTCGACGGCCATAACTCGCAAGCGGTGGAAAAAGCGCTGCAAGAAGCCAAGACCGTGACCGACCGGCCGACGCTGATTATTTGCAAAACCGTGATCGGCAAGGGCTCGCCCAACAAAGAAGGCACCCACGACGTGCATGGTGCGGCATTGGGTGACGCTGAAGTCAAAGCCACCCGCGAACATTTGGGTTGGAAATACGCGCCATTCGAGATTCCGCAAGACATCTACGAGGGCTGGGATTGCCGCACCAAGGGCCAAGGTCTGGAAACCTTGTGGAGCAATAAATTCACCGAGTACAAACAAGCCTTTCCGCAGGAAGCGGCAGAATTCGAACGCCGCATGAAAAGCGAATTGCCCGCGAATTGGAATGATCACATCACCAAAGCGGTTGCCGCGATTAACGAAAAAGGTGAGACCGTCGCGACCCGCAAAGCCTCGCAAATCGCGATCAATGCACTGGTTCCGGTGCTGCCCGAATTCCTTGGCGGCTCGGCCGATTTGACCGGCTCTAACCTGACTAACTGGACCGGCGCGCACCATATCAAAGCGAACAGCGTCGGCAATTACATCAGCTACGGCGTACGCGAGTTCGGCATGTCCGCCATCATGAACGGCATGGCGCTACACGGCGGCTTGCTGCCCTTCGGTGGCACCTTCCTGATGTTCTCCGAATACGCGCGCAATGCGCTGCGTATGGCCGCGCTGATGAAGATTCGTGTGATCTGGGTTTTCACCCACGATTCGATCGGCCTGGGCGAAGACGGCCCGACCCATCAACCGGTAGAGCAAACCTCGAGCCTGCGCCTGATGCCGAATATGGATGTCTGGCGTCCGTGCGACACGGTGGAAACCATGGTCGGCTGGGCCGCCAGCGTGGAGCGCCATACCGGCCCCACCAGCCATATTCTCAGCCGCCAAAATTTGCCGTTCCAAAAGCGCAGCGCGGAACAAATCGCGGCGATTCGCAAAGGTGCGTATGTGTTGTCCGACGCGGCCAACCCGAAAGTCGTGCTCATCGCCACTGGCTCTGAAATCGGGCTGGCCATGGATGCGCAGAAGGTGCTGGCGGAGCAAGGCATCGCTGCACGCGTCGTGTCCATGCCCTGCACCAGTGTCTTCGACCGTCAAGACGAAGCCTACAAAGCCAGCGTGCTGCCGAAAGGCGTGAAACGCGTGGCGATTGAAGCCGGCGTCACCGCCTTCTGGCACAAATATGTGGGCCTGGACGGCGCGGTGGTCGGCATCGACACCTTCGGCGAATCCGCACCGGCGGGCGACCTGTTCAAACACTTCGGCTTCACCGTCGAGAATGTGGTCAACACGGTTAAAGGCATTCTGTAAAAACCCATTCACCACGGAATACACAGAGGACACGGAGGAAAACCATGAAAGGTTTACTCCGTGAACTCCGTGGTTAAAGATTTTATTTTTCTAATTTTAAGGAGCAATAACCATGGCAATTAAAGTCGGCATCAACGGTTTCGGCCGCATTGGACGAATGGTGTTCCGCGCTGTTGCGAAGGACTTCAAAGACATCGAGATCGTCGCCATCAACGACCTGCTCGACCCCGAATACCTGGCTTACATGTTGAAGTACGACTCCGTGCATGGCCGCTTCAATGGCGACATCGCGGTTGACGGCGGCAATATGGTGGTTAACGGCAAGAAAATTCGCCTCACGGCCGAGCGTGACCCGGCCAACCTGAAGTGGAACGAAGCGGGCGCGGACATCGTGATCGACTGCACCGGTTTCTTCCTGACCAAAGAATCGTGCCAGGCGCACATCAAAGCCGGCGCCAAAAAAGTCGTACAAAGTGCGCCATGCAAGGATGACACGCCGATGTTCGTGTACGGCGTGAACCACAAGAAATACGCCGGCGAGGCGATCGTCTCCAACGCGAGTTGCACAACCAACTGCACCGCGCCGGTAATGAAGGTGCTCAACGACAGTTTCGGCATCGTCAAAGGCATGGTGACAACCATTCACGCGTACACCAACGATCAACGCATCAACGACTTGATCCACGAAGACATGCGCCGCGCCCGCGCCGCCGCGGTCAACATCATTCCGACGACGACCGGCATGTCGAAGGCCATCAGCGAAGTGATCCCGGAACTGAAAGGCAAGATCGAAGGCGTGGCCTTCCGCGTGCCGGTCCCGACAGGTTCGC
>JANYAU010000016.1 GCA_025361165.1 Betaproteobacteria bacterium
GTGGATTTCGCCGCAACCCGCGACTGCCTCGAACGGGCGACACAATTGCTCGTGGAAATCTGTGGCGGCGCAGCGGGGCCGATTACGGAATCGATGCATGCCTTGCCGCAGCGCAAGCCGATCCGCCTGCGCGTTTCGCGTGCGCGCAAAGTGCTGGGCTTGGATTTGGCGCATGGGGACATTCAAGCTTTGCTCGGGCGTTTGCAACTCGAGCTCACAATGGAGGGCGACGATTTCCTGGTGACGCCGCCCAGCTATCGCTTCGACCTGGCGATCGAAGAAGACCTGATTGAAGAAATCGCGCGCTTGTACGGCTATGACAACATTCCCGCTTTGCCGCCGCGCGCGCGTCTCGATATATTGCCGCGGCCGGATGCGGCGCGTCCCGCGGAACAATTGCGTGAGCGTCTGGTGGCGCACGATTACCAAGAGGTCATTACTTACAGTTTCGTCGAGCCGGGCTGGGAAGCGGATCTCGCCGGCAATACCCATCCCGTGCCTTTGAAAAATCCCATCGCCTCGCAGTTGAGCGTGATGCGCTCAACACTCTGGGGCGGGCTCGTCGATTGCCTGCGCTTCAATCTCAATCGCAAACAGGCGCGAGTCCGTGTGTTTGAAATCGGGCGCGTGTTCAGTGCTGGTAAAGACGGCTTCGAGCAACCATTGCGCATTGCCGGGCTTTGTTACGGTTCGGCCTATCCCGAGCAGTGGGGTGCGCCCGAACGCGCGGTGGATTTTTTCGATGCAAAAGGGGATCTGGAAGCATTGCTCTGGCCACAGACGGCAAGCTTTGAACGCGCCTCCCACCCCGGCTTGCACCCCGGGCAAGCGGCGCGCGTGAGTCTAGGCGGGGTGGCGGCCGGCTGGATCGGGGCGTTGCATCCGAAGTGGGTGCAGCAATTTGAGTTGCCGCAAGCGCCGGTGCTGTTTGAATTGGATCTGGCGGCCGCGCTTATCTGCCCCCTCCCTAAGTTCGCCGAAATTTCAAAATTTCAGCCAATACGTCGGGATATATCTGTTATCGTCGGTGAAAATATCGTTTCACATGCAATGTTGATAGCGTTACGCGAAGCCGCCCCGGAGCAGGTCACAGAACTCGCTATTTTCGACCTTTATAGTGGCAAAGGCATTGATTCTGGTAAGAAAAGCATTGCATTTAGGATATTAATGCAGGATACTCAAAAAACAATGACCGATCTGGAAGTTGATACGGTCATCACCCGCCTGACCCAGGTCCTTTCCGACCGCTTCGGGGCAAAATTGAGATAATCGTCTGGGATCGTGAGGAGCGATAATGACCTTAACCAAGGCCGAACTAGCCGACATGATTTTTGAAAAAGTGGGGCTGAATAAGCGCGAGGCAAAAGATATGGTGGAATCTTTCTTCGAGGAAGTTCGTCAAGCTTTGGAGCAAGGAGATAGCGTCAAGCTTTCCGGCTTCGGCAACTTTCAATTGCGCGACAAGCCCCAACGCCCCGGCCGTAATCCAAAAACCGGTGCGGAGATTCCTATTTCGGCGCGGCGTGTAGTGACTTTCCACGCCAGCCAAAAGCTGAAGGCGATGGTCGAAGCCTCCTATGCTGGAAAACAACCAAGCGAAAACTAATCTGCCGCCGATTCCGGCCAAGCGCTATTTCACGATCGGTGAAGTGAGTGATTTGTGCGGGGTGAAGCCGCATGTGCTGCGCTATTGGGAACAAGAGTTCACCCAGTTGAAGCCGGTGAAGCGGCGCGGCAATCGGCGCTATTACCAGCATCACGAAGTGTTGTTGATTCGCCGTATTCGAGATCTGCTCTATGAACAAGGCTTCACCATTAGTGGTGCGCGCAATCGGCTCGATGATGCCCTGCTTGATCCCGATCCAGCGAATCTGCGTAATCACAGATCACCGACGACGGGCGAGCCGGTTGACTTTTCCCATGTGCGGCGGGAAATTCAAAGCATTCTTCAGTTTCTGCAAGCATAATTTCAAATTTAAATCTCCGCGTGGCTTTTCGGAAGTGACGCCGATTCGATATAATCGCTTTCTTTCGGGGCGTAGCGCAGTCTGGTAGCGTACTTGGCTGGGGGCCAAGTGGTCGGAGGTTCAAATCCTCTCGCCCCGACCAATATTCCGTGTTCCGTTTTCGGGTTTCGGGTTTCGAGTTGAACTCGGAGCCCGGGACACGCAACGCGAAACTGGAAGTTCATGCGAATCTTACTTTCCAACGACGACGGCTATTTTGCACCGGGCCTTGCCCTGCTTGCACAAGCATTAAGCAGCGTGGCGGAAGTCACGGTGGTGGCGCCGGAGCGCGATCGCAGCGGCGCCAGCAATTCCCTGACACTCGATCGCCCGCTGTCTTTGCGTAAGGCGCCTAACGGCTTCTTCTACGTGAACGGCACACCCACCGATTGTGTACACCTTGCCGTTACCGGCATGTTGGAACAGCTGCCCGATATGGTCGTCTCGGGCATCAATCACGGGGCGAATATGGGCGACGACACCATTTACTCGGGCACCGTCGCTGCCGCTACCGAAGGTTTTTTGCTGGGTATTCCCGCGATTGCCGTGTCGCTTGCCGGGGTGAGCATGGGTCATTACACTACAGCAGCCAACATCGCGCTGGAACTCGTGCAACGCTACAGCAAACAAGTTTTTTCTCAACCCATGCTACTCAACGTCAATGTGCCGGATGTGCCGCAGGCGGAATTGCAGGGCATCGAAATTACGCGTCTGGGCAAGCGCCACAAGGCGGAGCCGGTATTGAAAACCGAAAGTCCGCGCGGCGATACCGTGTACTGGGTCGGCGCGGCAGGCGGCGCGCAAGACGCTGGGCCGGGTACAGATTTTCATGCGGTAGCGAACCGGCGCGTTTCGATAACCCCGCTACAGATCGATTTGACCCATTTCGAGAAAATCGATTACATGAAGCAATGGATACAGGGATGAATCAGCGCTTTTCCGGTATCGGTATGACTTCGCAGCGCACCCGCGCACGCATGCTCGAACGGCTGCGTGCCCAAGGCATCGCTGACGAAGTGGTGCTAACCGCGATGAACGATATCCCACGCCACATCTTTGTGGATGAGGCGCTGGCCAGCCGTGCTTACGAAGATATTTCTTTGCCCATCGGCTTCGGCCAAACGATTTCCCAGCCTTATATCGTGGCGCGCATGATCGAGCTTGCGCGCGGCGGACGGGCGATCGGCAATGCGCTGGAAATCGGCACCGGCTGCGGCTACCAAGCAGCGGTGCTGTCGCGCGTCGCCAAAGTTGTTCACTCGGTGGAGCGTATCGCCCCCTTGATTGCCAAAGCGCGTAAACATTTGCGGGAGATTCGCATCAACAACGTTAAAGTGAAATACGCCGATGGCACGCTGGGCGTAGCGGAGTTTGCGCCGTATGATGCGATTGTGATGGCTGCTGCAGCGACGCATATCCCGCCAGAATTGCTGGCACAGTTGGGGATGGGCGGGCGATTGGTGATGCCGATTGGGCCAGAGACGCAAAAACTCACCGTAGTCGAACGCACGCCGCAGGGCTTTCAGCAAACCGAAATGGGCGAAGTGAAATTCGTGCCACTGCTGGGCGGCGTGGCATAAATCGGAATCGATAGAAATTGAGCAAAATGCGCCATTGGAGAATATTTTCGATTTGCATTGCCGCGATGATTGCGCTCGCGGCTTGCAGCACAAGCTCGACACGCGCACCGGTGATCGAGCGCTTGCCTGGGAAAACTTCCGCACAGCCCGCGGCTAAATCCATAGAGCCCGATTGGCGCCCCGCAAGCTATACCGTGCAGAAGGGCGACACGCTCTATAGCATTGCGCTAGAACATGGCCATGACTACAAAGACTTGGCGGACTGGAATGGTATTCCAGCGCCGTACACCATTCGCATCGGCCAGATGCTGCGCATGGGGCCAGCGCAGACGGAGACTACCGCTCCACTGAAATCCGTGCCAACGCTTGCCGCTAAGCCGCTGCCCCTAGCCGAGCCGACGCTCAAGACGGAACCTAAGGCGATTAAACAAGCCTATTCCGAGCAGGCCCTAGCCCAGTTGGAGAAGGCCAGGGAAAAGCCCGCGCCGATAGCAACGCCGAAAATAGAATCCGCTAAGGTAGAGCCGCCCAAGCCGGCCGTCACACCGGAACCCGCAAACCCCAATACCGCGGATGAAGAAGAAAAAGTGGATTGGGGCTGGCCGGCTGAGGGTAAAATCCTGGCTAACTTTAATGACAACGGCAATGCAAAGGGCATTGATATCGGCGGCAGCCTGGGCCAACCGGTGCTCGCCTCCGCTGCGGGCAAAGTCGTGCACACCGGCAGTACTTTGCGGGGTTATGGAAAACTGATTATCATCAAGCACAACAAGAGTTACTTCAGCGTCTATGCCCACAACAACCAAGTTCTGGTGCGGGAAGGCCAAACCGTGGTGAAGGGCCAGAAAATTGCTGAGATGGGTAGCTCCGACACCGACCGGGTGAAGCTGCATTTTGAAATTCGCCGTCTGGGGACGCCGGTCGATCCCTTGAAATATTTGCCTAATGATAGGGCGCCATGAACTCGGACCAGAGCGACCCTAACGAGATCGAACCGATCGAGTCGCAAGAAGACGCCGAAGCCCAGCCAACGGAGGGCGAAGCCGAGCCGTTTCTGGCCGATTTGCAAGTTGATGTCACCCAAATTTATCTCAATGAGATTGGCCACAACGCGCTGCTCACGCCTGCGGAAGAGCAGCGCCTATCGCGCCTGATGAAGCAAGGCGATTTCGAGGCGCGTCAGCGCATGATTGAATGCAATTTGCGACTGGTGGTGAATATCGCCAAACACTATGTGAACCGCGGTATGCCGCTTTTGGATCTGATCGAAGAGGGCAATCTGGGCCTGATCCACGCACTGGAAAAATTCGAACCCGAGCGCGGTTTTCGTTTTTCCACTTATGCTACGTGGTGGATACGCCAAAACATCGAACGCGCCATCATGAATCAATCGCGCACTATCCGGCTCCCGGTGCACATTATTAAAGAACTCAATATTTTTTTGCGCGCCCAGCGCCATCTCGAATCGCATGGCACACCCGACCCGACGATAGAAGACATCGCGCATTTGGCCGATCGTGATGTGGAAGAAGTGCGTTATGTCATGAGTCTCAACGAGCGCACCGCATCGCTCGATGCGCCACTCGATATCGATCCCAATCTTTCCATCGGCGAAGCGGTTCCCGACGAGCAAGGCGTGCTGCCGGAGATGCAATTGCAGCAGGCCGAGGTGGAAAAATATGTGCACGAATGGTTGAATCAGCTTACCGATAAGCAGCGCAGCGTGATCGAGCGCCGCTTTGGTCTTAACGGCCACGACATCAGCACCCTGGAAGGGGTGGCGGAAGCGCACGGCATCACTCGCGAGCGGGTGCGCCAAATTCAGATGGAAGCACTGCAAAGCTTGCGCAAAATTTTGCGCCGGCATGGCGCGAACAAAGACTTTCTGCTCTAACGCTTGTTATGATCCCCTGGCACGCCATCCAGACCGTCTTGCTCGACATGGACGGCACCCTGCTCGATCTTCACTACGATAATTATTTCTGGCTTAAGCATGTGCCGGTACGTTATGCCGAGAAGCACGGCTTGAGTTTAGTGGATTCGCATCGCGAGTTGACCGGCCGCTATGCAAGCGTCGCCGGTACCATGCAGTGGTATTGCGTGGATTACTGGAGCGCCGAACTTGGACTGGATATCGAGCGGCTCAAACAAGAAGTCGCCCATTTGATCGCTGTGCATCCCCAGGTTGTGCCCTTCCTGGAGCAAGTGCGCGCACAGGGTAAACGTGTCGTGCTGGTCACCAATGCCCATCACAAAAGTTTGGCGCTGAAAATGGACAAGACCGGACTAAGCACTTATTTCGATGCGCTGATTAGTGCACACATCCTAGGCCTGCCTAAAGAACATTCCGAATTTTGGCATAAGCTGCAAACCCTCGAAGCCTACGACCCACAACATACCTTGTTAATCGACGACAGCTTGCCTGTACTGCGTTCCGCGCATGACTACGGCATCGCGCATTTGCTCGCGATTTATCAGCCGGATACCCGGCAGCAGAGAAAAGAGGTGGGGGAGTTCAAAGCGATTGAGGGCTTCGAGCAGATCATGCCCGGCTCACAACAATAAGGCCGCCGCCACACGCCGACCTTCGCCCATCAAAATATTGTAAGTCCGTGCCGCGGCGAAGGTGTCCATCACTTCGAAGCCAATGCGTGCTTGGGCGAGTGCGGCGGTTAAGCGGGGGTGGGGAAAGTGCAGCATATTCCCGGTGCCGAGCAGCACGATCTCCGCGTCCAAAGTGGCCAAGTAGGCGAAGTGCGCTTCCGTCAGTTCGTCCAGGCTGCGCGGCGGCCAATCAGCTATCAGCTTATCCGGTAGAACGATTAAGCTTGTTTCAAAGCGCTGCTGGTTCACCATCACATAGCCTGCGCCATAGGCGGTGAAGAGATTTTGGCCAGCTTGTTGGGTTAGATGCAGTTTCATTCGTAGGCTAATTGCGACAGCTCATGCTGTACTGTAAGATTATAACTTTTTTGGACTTTTAGCTATTTAGCAGCCTATGGAAGCGTTCTCAAGAATCAAGCGGCTTCCGCCTTACGTGTTCAATATCACCGGCGAGCTGAAGGCGGCGGCGCGCAAACGCGGTGAGGACATCATCGATTTCGGCATGGGCAATCCCGATCAGCCGACGCCGCAGCATATCGTCGATAAATTGATCGAGTCCGCCCAACGCGGCGATACCCATCGTTATTCCGTCTCCAAAGGTATTCCGCGTTTGCGGCGCGCGATTTCGACTTGGTATAAAAACCGTTACGACGTCGATATCAACCCCGATACCGAAGCCATCGTTACCATCGGCTCGAAAGAAGGCATTGCGCATTTGGCGCTGGCGACGCTCGATCGAGGCGACATCGTACTGGTGCCGAACCCGAGCTACCCCATTCACATTTACGGCCCGGTGATCGCCGGGGCAGATATTCATCATATCCCGATGAAATCCGGCGTCGATTTCTTCGACGAGCTGGAGAAAGCGATTAAAAGTTCTTTCCCCAAGCCGAAGATGCTGATCCTGAATTTCCCCAGCAACCCGACCACGCAATGCGTGGATCTGTCGTTCTTCGAGAAAGTCGTCGCGATTTGCCAAGAGCATGGCATTCTGATTGTGCATGATCTCGCCTACGCCGACATCGTGTTCGACGGCTACAAAGCGCCGTCGATTTTACAGGTGCCGGGCGCGAAAGAAATCGCGGTGGAATTTTTCACCCTCTCCAAGAGCTACAACATGCCGGGCTGGCGCGTGGGCTTCATGGTGGGGAACAAAGATTTGGTCGCGGCGCTGGCGCGTATCAAGAGCTACCATGATTACGGCATGTTCACGCCGATTCAAGTCGCCTCGATCTTGGCGCTGGAAGGCCCGCAAGATTGTGTTCAGGATATCCGCCTCATGTACCAAACCCGACGCGATGCCCTGTGCAAGGGCTTGGATTCGATCAATTGGGAAATCGAAATTCCCAAGGCTACCATGTTCGTCTGGGCGCCGATTCCGGAGCCGTACAAAGCGATGGGCTCGCTGGAGTTTTCCAAGAAAATATTGCTGGATGCCAAAGTCGCGGTCTCGCCCGGCGTGGGCTTCGGCGATTTCGGCGACGACCATGTGCGCTTCGCGCTGATCGAGAACGAATCGCGCACGCGTCAGGCGATTCGTGGCCTGAGAGAAATGTTCAAGAAAGATGGCTTGTTATGAAACCCATTAATGTCGGCTTATTAGGTCTCGGTACCGTGGGTGGCGGCACGCTCACCGTGCTGCGTCGCAACGAAGTGGAAATTACTCGTCGCGCCGGGCGTGCGATCCGCGTCAAAGTAGCCGCAGTGCGCAATTTAGAAAAAGCCCAATCACTTTATGCGGGTGAAGATATTAAAATCACCACCAATCCGATGGACGTGGTGGAGAACCCCGACATCGACACCGTGGTCGAGTTGATCGGTGGCACTGATCTCGCCAAATCCTTAGTGTTGAAAGCCATTGCGAATGGCAAGCATGTGGTCACTGCCAACAAGGCGCTGCTCGCCATCCACGGCAATGAAATTTTCGCCGCGGCGCAAGCCAAAGGCGTGATGGTCGCGTTCGAAGCAGCGGTGGCGGGCGGCATCCCCATCATCAAGGCAGTACGCGAGGGGTTGACGGCGAATCGTATCGAGTGGATCGCCGGCATTATCAACGGCACCACCAATTTTATTCTGACCGAGATGCGCGACAAGGGCTTGGCCTTCGACACCGTACTGGCCGAGGCGCAGCGCTTGGGCTACGCCGAAGCCGACCCGACCTTCGATATCGAAGGCGTGGACGCCGCGCACAAGCTCACGATTTTGTCCGCGATTGCCTTCGGCATCCCGATGCAATTCGACAAGGCTTACACCGAAGGTATCTCCAAGTTGACCAAAGAAGATATTCAGTACGCCGAAGAGTTGGGCTATCGCATCAAGCTGCTGGGCATTACCAAGCGTACGGCTCAAGGCATCGAGCTGCGCGTGCATCCGACGCTGATTCCCTATCGCCGCCTGATTGCCAATGTAGAAGGCGTGATGAACGCGGTGCTGGTTAAAGGCGACGCGGTAGGTGTTACGCTCTACTACGGTCGCGGCGCGGGCGCAGAGCCGACGGCTTCTGCGGTGGTGGCGGACTTAGTAGACGTAACGCGCATGCATACCGCCGACCCGGAAAATCGTGTGCCCCATCTCGCATTTCAGCCTGATGCGCTTTCCAACGCACCGATCCTGCCGATGTCCGAAGTGTGTACCGCGTACTACTTGCGCATCCGGGCTTTCGATAAGCCGGGTGTATTAGCGGACATGACGCGCATTTTGGCCGACTTGGAAATCTCCATCGACGCGATGATTCAGAAAGAGCCGGACGAGGGACAGGAACAAGTCGATATCATCATCCTCACGCATGAGACGGTGGAGAAATTCATCAATCAGGCGATTAGCAAGATCGAGGCCCTGGCCACCATCTCCGGCAAAGTCACCAAGCTGCGCCTGGAAACGTTAGGCTAGAAATCGCCGGAATGGGGCGCACCGACAAAATTTTGTTTCAGGTTTTATCAGGGAGCGCCGATTACAATATCCGTTTTGATGATCTGTGCGGTTTGCTCAAATTACTGGGATTTGACGTGCGAGTTAAGGGCAGTCATCATATCTTTACCCGGGCTAATGTTTCGGAGATATTGAATCTACAAGCCAAACAGGGCAAGGCAAAACCCTATCAGGTGAAACAAGTGCGCGAGACCATCACACGGCATGGCCTGGCGGGAGATGAAGAACATGAGTGACCCGATTCATTACGAAATCATTATTTACTGGAGTGAGGCCGATCACGCCTACATCGCGGAAGTGCCGGAGTTACCCGGTTGCGCCGCCGATGGCGAGACCTATGCGAGCGCTTTGGAAAATGTACAAGTGATCATTGCGGAGTGGATAGCCGTCGCGCGTGAAATGGGCCGCGCCATTCCGGATCCAAAAGGGCGATTGCTTTACGCCTGATCTTGTAACCGTGGCAGCTTCTATTATTTTTTCCTGAATCGATATTTTCGTGAAATACATTAGTACTCGTGGCGAATCGCCGGCGCAAACTTTTACGCAAATTCTGCTTGGCGGCTTAGCTCCCGATGGCGGGCTATACATGCCCGAAACCTATCCTCAAATTTCGCACGATGAATTGGCAAGCTGGCAGCATTTTAATTATCGCGAGTTGGCTTTCGCCGTGCTCTCCAAGTTCGCCACAGATGTCCCTGCGCTTGATCTGCGTGCCATGATCGATAAGACGTATACCGCCGCGGTGTATTGCAATACCCGCGCTGGCGAAAACGCAGAAGACATCACGCCGGTGCGTACCTTGGAGCCCGATTTGCATATCCTCGCGCTCTCCAACGGTCCGACCTTGGCATTTAAAGATGTGGCGATGCAGTTGCTCGGCAATCTATTCGAGTATGCCCTGGCTAAAAATAATGATTCGATCAATATTTTAGGAGCTACCTCCGGGGATACCGGCTCAGCGGCAGAATATGCAATGCGCGGCAAGCGGGGTATCCGTGTGTTCATGCTTTCCCCCCTCGGGAAGATGAGTCCGTTCCAAACCGCGCAAATGTTTTCGCTGCAAGACCCGAATATCTTCAACCTCGCGGTGCGTGGCGTGTTCGACGATTGCCAAGACATTGTCAAAGCCGTGTCCAACGATCTGGTGTTTAAAGCGAAGTATCAAATCGGTGCTGTTAATTCGATCAACTGGGCCAGGGTCGCGGCCCAGATTATTTACTACTTCAAAGCCTATTTCGCCGTGGCCAAAAAAGTAGGTGATGCAGTGTCCTTCGCCGTTCCCTCGGGTAACTTCGGCAATGTCTGCGCGGGCCATGTGGCGCGCATGATGGGATTGCCGATACGTAAGCTGATTGTCGCGACCAATGAAAACGACGTATTGGACGAATTTTTTAAATCCGGCCGCTATGCGCCGCGTACCGAGACGCAACATACTTCCAGCCCGTCGATGGACATTTCCAAGGCCTCCAACTTCGAGCGTTTCGTGTTCGACGTCGTGGGGCGCGACGCCGCAAAGATACGGGAGCTGTGGAGCAAGGTGGACAGAAACCAAGGCATCGACTTTAGCGGCACGCCGTATTTCGCTAAAGTGAAAGAGTTTGGCTTCGTCTCCGGTCGCAGCAGTCACGCTGACCGTATGCGGACGATACGCGAGGTCTATGATCGCTATGGCCAGATGATCGACACGCATACCGCTGACGGTTTTAAAGTCGGGCGCGAGTACGCCGAGAGCGGCGTGCCGCTGGTCTGTTTGGAAACCGCATTACCTGCAAAATTTGAAGAAGCCATCCGCCAATCGCTTGGCCGCGATCCTGAACGGCCATCCGCGGTCGAATCCATCGAAAAACTCCCTCAGCGCTTTGATACGGTGGAGAACGATGTGGAAGCGGTAAAACGCTTCATTGTCAGCCACGTGCATAAATGAATCTTTTGTTGGCGTCTTGTGTAAGGATAGGATTCTTTTCTCGACTACCCCATAGCAACACATTGAAAAATGTTGCTTGATCTACTACCTGAATAGAACGTTTTGCTAACCCATATTGGAGGAGATTTTTATGAATGCTGTTCAAAAACTTACTGGTGTTGCGCTTGCGGCTGCCGCTGCAGGCCTGTTCATGACCGCCGGAATCAGCACCGCTTATGCCGCTGACACCGGAAAAGTGCATTGCGAGGGCGTAAATAGTTGCAAGGGCAAGTCTGATTGCAAAACCGCGACCAATTCTTGCAAGGGAATGAATTCCTGCAAGGGTCATGGCTTCTTGATCATGGGTCAAAAAGAGTGTGATGCCGCTAAGTCGCACATGATGGAAATGGACAAAGCGAAGTAACAAGCGCTTTGTAAATGTGAGCGCTCGCCGGCTTGTATCCTGGCGAGCGTTCCTTTTCTCATCTTATTGCCCACGCCTCGCATCATGCGCGCACCTACACCGCCGCGTAAACCTGACTATCTCGGCTATGGTTTGGGCTTGCGCATCCCGCATTATGACCACATCTTAGAGACCAAACCCCAGGTCGACTGGTTTGAAATTCTCTCGGAAAATTATTTTGTGCCCGGGGGGAAACCCCTGCATTACCTGAACCGAATCCGTGCCGACTACCCCGTAGTGATGCATGGCGTGTCATTGTCTATCGGCGGTACTGATCCCCTGAATCAAGATTATCTGAAACAACTGAAAGCACTGGCCACGCATATCGAGCCGGCGTGGATATCCGATCACCTGTGCTGGACCGGCGTGAGCGATATCAATCTGCACGACCTCATGCCGCTGCCGTATACCGACGCGGCGATTCGCCATATCGTTTCCCGCGTGCAACAAGTCCAAGATTTTCTTGGACGGCGCATTTTGCTGGAAAACGTTTCCAGCTACGTCACCTACAAGCAGTCTGAAATGAGCGAGTGGGCTTTTCTGGAAGCGATTGCAAAACAAGCCGATTGCTTGCTGCTACTCGACATCAACAATATCTATGTCAGCAGCTTTAACCATGGATTTGCGCCACAAGACTTCATCGATGGCATCCCGGTGGACCGGGTGCAACAAATTCATTTGGCAGGCCACCGCAATTGCGGCGGCTACATTATCGATACCCACGATCATCCCGTCATCGACCCGGTGTGGGATTTGTATGCCGCGGCCGTGCGCAAATTCGGGCACATTTCCACCATGATCGAGCGCGATGACAACATTCCACCGATCGAAGAGCTGATGGCGGAACTCGACCATGCGAGATCGATTGCGGAAACTGTCCATGCCGAGGAGACACTGGCATGAGCGCCTTACTGCGTTTGCAGCAGGATTTTCAGCAATACATTTTGCAAGCACACGAGGCTATGCACGCTGAAATCGTGCAAACCGAACGGGTCGATACCCAGACCCGGCTTGGTATCTACGCCAGCGCTTATCGGCTGCGCTTGCTCGAAGCCTTGGGAATCGAATATTCCGCGCTCAAAACCTTGGTGGGCGACGACGAATTCGAAAGGGCCGGGCTGGCTTATATCGACGCTCACCCTTCACCCTATTACAATTTGCGCTGGTACGGCGGTGATTTTGCCGCGTTCTTGAAGACGCTCTCCCCCTATTGCGATTACCCCGTCACCAGCGAACTCGCGGCTTTTGAGTGGGCGATGGGCTTGGCCTTCGATGCGCCCGATGACCCGACGGTTTCTATCGAAGCGGTAGCGGCCGTTGCACCCGAAGCCTGGCCAGGAATGCGTTTTATTCCGCATGGCTCGCTACAGCGCTTGGATATGCTTTGGAATGCGCCCACCATTTGGCGCGCGGTGGAAAATGAACAAGCACCGGAAGCGCCGATTGCAAGCGACTACCCCATCGCTTGGGCGCTCTGGCGCCAGGATCTAAAAACGTATTTTCGTTCGCTGGCCGTAGACGAAGCCTGGGCGCTGGATGCGGCATGCAAGGGCGCCACGTTCGCCGAAATTTGCACGGGTCTGTGTGAATGGGTCGATGCCTTGCACGTCGCGCCCCATGCGGCAAGCTTACTCAAAGCCTGGGTGAACGATGGTCTCATCAAGGCGATTTCCTTTTCACCTTAAACCTTGCGGTTTGCTTTGACGCGCAGCGACAAATCCACCGCTTGCACATGCTTGGTCAGCCCACCGATAGAAATACGATCCACGCCGGTTTCGGCGATAGCGCGCACATTGTCCAAAGTAATGCCGCCCGAGGCTTCGAGCGCGGCACGTTGGGCGGTGATCCGTACCGCTTCGCGCATTTGTTTCGTGTCGAAATTATCCAGCAGAATGAATTTCGCTCCCGCGTCCAAGGCCTCTTCAAGTTCGGCCAGCGACTCCACCTCAATTTGAATCGAGACGCCGGGCGTGGCTTGCTGCTGCGCAGCAGCTAAGGCCGCGCGGATGCCGCCCGCCGCCGCGATATGGTTTTCCTTAATCAAAATCCCATCGAACAAGCCGATGCGCTGATTCGCGCCGCCCCCGATTTTCACCGCGTATTTCTGCGCGATGCGCAGCCCCGGCAGCGTCTTGCGCGTATCCATGATCATTGCCTTGGTGCCGGCGATGGCATCCACGTAGCGGCGCGTGACAGTGGCCGTGCCGGACAGCAATTGCAAAAAATTCAGCGCCGGACGCTCGGCGCTTAAAATGGCGCGCGCATTGCCGTTAATTTCACAGAGAATAGCGTTGGCTGGTATGCGCTCGCCCTCTTTAGCAAGCCAGGTGACTTGAGCCTGCGGGTCGAGCGCTTTGAAACAAGCTTCGAACCACGGTATACCGCACAACACCGCTTCCTCGCGCGCAATGAGGGTAGCGCGCGCGGTGCGGCCGGCGGGAATGAGTTGCGCGGTAAGATCGTGCGCGAGGGTGGTCGCAAAGTGATTCTCCCTCTCCCCCAGGGAGAGGA
>JANYAU010000042.1 GCA_025361165.1 Betaproteobacteria bacterium
TGGCTTGATAGAAGGCGTGGTCATGGCGGCCGGAACTGAGCATGCTGGTATTCCTGCCGACGACCTCTTCCAGCGTGTATCCCGTCACCTCGGTAAAGGCAGGGTTGACACTGACGATGGCACCATTGCTATCGGTAACCGTCATGGCCTCGCTGCTATTCTGGTACACCATGGCGGCCAGTTGCAGTTCTTCATGGCGCTCTTTTAGCGCTTCTTCAGCACGATTACGCTCGGCGATCTCCTCGGTCATTCGACTGGCCAGCTCCAGCGCACGCCGGCGTTGAGTGGCAAACACCCAGATCAGCCCCGAGACCATCCCGCTCAGTAGCGTTCCGAAGAGCAGGATGTGCAAGGGCTTGTTCTGGTCAAAGGCGGCATGAAATGCCGGGCGCGAGGTGAAATGCAATGACCAGGTAT
The DNA here is from genome assembly GCA_025361165.1 of Betaproteobacteria bacterium. Classification (GTDB taxonomy): domain Bacteria; phylum Pseudomonadota; class Gammaproteobacteria; order Burkholderiales; family Thiobacteraceae; genus RBG-16-58-11. The sequence continues at coordinate 418 of JANYAU010000042.1, forward strand.
GACCATACAAGTCCATGGATCTGTTAAGCGTCAAACGCTCAGGGGCGGGCTTGCCCAGCGCGTGCGCAATTCCGTCATCGTCATAGAGCAGGCTATCAACCGAGCGCACCGTGCCGTCGTATATCTCGATATCGATATCCGGCTCTGCACCCGCCTGCTTCTGCCCCGGGATGCCGCTCATGAGATCGTTGAGCCGGAATGGGCTGTAGACATAGCCGACCAAGTTGGCACGCCGCTCTGCAAGCGTGTTGTGTGGCATTCCATTCTTGTAGTAAGGCAGGTACATCAGCATGCCTGCCTGCACTTCCTTACCCGTTTCCTGAATGAGTGTTACTTTCGAAGAAATCGCTGTACCGCCGGTGTCACGTGCGCGCTCCATCGCCGCACGCCGATTCGCCTCGGAAAACATGTCAAAACCAAAGGCGCGCTGGTTACGCCAGTCGAATGGCTCGAGATAAATAACGGGGGTATATTCACGACGTGCGCCAGGCGGAAAAATCGCGTAATCAGGGAAGCCTTCAGCACGGATCGTGCGCAGATGTTCATCCAGGCGCGCCGCTGGAATATAGACTGAAAAACCGATGCCCTGTATGCCAGGGTATTGCTCCTGAATTCTCAGACTGGCGACATAGTCCCGCCATTCGGTTCTGGACACGCTTTGAGATGCCGCGAACAGCCCGACACCGCCGCGCAACACGTGCTCATAGCCCTGTATACGCTTGAGAACGGCGTTGGTCACCTCTGAAGCACGGTTTTCAAACTGTACCTGCTGCGCCTGCAGGAGCGCTTCTTTCGTGCTCTTCCAGACCAAAAACGTCACCAGCAAGGTGAGCAGCAACGCTATCCAGGCAACTTGCCCATTCAGCATCCATGCACCAAGCCGCACCCAGAAAGATTGCTGTGGGCTGCGCCCAGAAGCCGGCATATTTTCTGAGTCTATCAGGCTGTCTGGTTCCGGCACTTCATCACTTCCCTTGGAATGTCTATCCGTCAAAAGAATTTATGCCGGCTTCGTTTCGTTCTAGCCTAGGCAACGAGTTCAAATGACGGCACTTGCCACCTGTGCCGCTGGCACGCCGCTTTGCAGTAGCGCCTCGCGTGCTTTGCTCACAAAACGTGCTGGCCCCGATATATACACGTCGTACTGCGCCACATCGAGATGATCCGCCACCACTTGCGCTAACACTTGATCTGGATTGGGTTCTTCCAAAGACTGCGCAAGCAACTCGTGATAATGAAAATTATCCAAGGCATCGGCCCAAGAGCGACACCAGTTGGATAAATAATGGCCGCCCTTGACCGTGGCCAGCCAATACAAGTGCAGCGATTCCGCCCGCTCCAGCGACATGGCGTGCTCGACCAAACTCTTAATCGGCGCGAAGCCGCTATTGCAAGCCAGCAATAGCAAAGGCCGCGTCGATTCGGGCTTCAACACGAACTCGCCTACCGGGCCATACACGCTCACGGTCTCACCGCTACGCAAGCCGCCAAATACGTGCCGGGCGAAAGCATTGCCAGGAATATCGCGGATATGGAATTGCAAATTGCGGTCGTCGCAAGGACAACTGGCGATGGCGTAATCGCTGGCATCGTCGCCGATACTGAGCGCCACGCTTTGGCCCGCCAAGAACCGCAGCCGGTTGGTGCGCGGCGTTTGCAAGTGCAAGAGCATGACCTTGTCGGTGAGCGGCTTGACCTCTTTCACGCGCGCCGCGATTTCTTGCAACTGAATTTCATTGGCGCGACTTGCCTCATGCGCTTCAATCACCAAATCGCTCGCTGCGGTATGCGAACACAACAGGACATAGCCTTGATTCTTCTCGGCCTCGGTCAGCACATAATCTTGATGACGGATTTTTTCGGTTTGCCCTGAGACGACGCGCGCCTTGCACAAGCCGCAATTGCCACTACTGCAACCGTAATTCATTGCCAGGCCGGCGCGCAGACCAGCTTCCAATACTGTGTCGGCGCCATTCACCAAAAACGTATGATAACTTGGGTACAGCAAGACTTTATTGGGCATCGTGGCGTGGCTCAGGTTGCAGCGTTGGACAGCGCATCGTACGCGATTTCGCGCACCGCCGCATCGGGATCGTCCAGGCAATCGCGCAACAATCTTAATGCTTGCGCACCGCCGATCAGGCTCAAAAAATGCGCCGCATCGGCGCGGTTGCGCGGCTCGGGATCGCGCAAAATCTCACCCAACTTTGGCGCCATTGCGGCAGTCATGCCGCTACCCTGCAATTCTTCCAACACCGCACCGATACCAATACGCACCGCCATGCTGGCTTCCGGATCGGCGAGCAATTCGGCGAGCGCGATGGAACGCTGCCCATCCTCGCGAATCAGCCGCTCGACTTTGGCGCGCTGGCCGCGCTTCAGCATCTCAAAGAAATACAGCTTCATGCCCTCGGGGTGCGCGGCCCGTTCGGCCCACGTGCGTAGATCGCCCACGCTCATTTGCCCTTCGAACTCAAACGGTCCGATACGCAACCAAGGCACGCTTTTTACATCAAGTTGGCGCGCTCGCTCGACTTCAAGCGTGGCGTCTACGATCTCCAGCGCCGCAATTGCACCTTCTTGCTGCAAGACAGTCAGCGCGACCTTCATGCCCGAACAATGCGGGCAGCCGGGCGTGGTAAATAGCAGAGTATGGGGAGGCATTATCGTTGCGTAGGATGGTGACTGGCGCACACCCTGTCAATAAATGCTTATAGGCCGAGATCAGGCAGGCAACGCTTTAACGCATCCAGGCAGTCGCCATCAATGGCGAGGCCGCGCTCTTTTTCCATGATGGCGAGCGATTCCGGGATCGGTATCGCACCGCGGTAGGGACGCTCTGCGGTGATGGCGTCGAAAATATCGGCGACGGTGATGATGCGGGTTTCGAGCGGAATTTGCTCGGCACTCAACCCACGCGGATAACCCTTGCCGTCCAGCCGTTCGTGGTGGGCGGCGGCGACAAATGCCAGCTCAGAAAAAATGCCGAGGCGCGATAGGATTTCTTCCGAATAACGCGCATGCGCTTTCACTTGTTCCCATTCGTCTGCATCCAACTTGCCGGGTTTATCCAGCACACCGTTGCTCACGCCGAGCTTGCCAATATCATGCAGCAGTGCACCGCGCCGCAGCCAGCGCCTACGCTCAAGCGGCACTTGCAGGGCCTGCGCCACCGCATCGGCGTAGTTGGCAACGCGGTTGCTGTGGCCGTAGGTGTAGGGGCTCTTGGCATCGACTACATTGGCAAAGGCTTCGGCTATCGTATCTAAACGATCTTCGTCGATACGGATAACCTGAGACTGCGGTTCGAGGCCACTCACCTTTTCTTGCAATTCTGCCGCCGTCAGTCCTTCCCAAAAATCCGGCTGTTGCGCCACACACTCGAACGCGGCTACCACTTCCGGATCAAACCACGTGCCTGAACGCTCGCGCACTTCATTCAAGGCCAACTGCGATCCGCCGGCGGAATGAAACACTTCAATCACTTGCGACAGCAGCGCAATGCGCGCATTGAGCGGGATAGCATCTCCCTGCAAATGCGCTGGCTTGCCTTTGCCATTCCAGTGCTCGTCTAAACTGCGCACCCCGGCGGCGACTTCTTCGGAAAATCCCAGTTGCCGCGCAATATCCGCCCCGCGCTCGCAGCGCGTGACGATCAATTCAGTGGCAAATTCGCTTCCATGCTGCACCAAAGCCATGATGCGCGAAATGCGTTCATGCAAGGACTTACCCGCTCCCGCATGGCTCAAAACAAAACGGCCTAAATTCAACACACTTTGCGAGTCCACCTGTTTAAAATCATGCTTTACCGCACGCTCGTCCTGGCCATACAACTCAAATAAGCGCGCCGCGTTGCTGCTACAGCCGGCATCTTTGAGCAGCAAGGTGTAGTAAAGATGCGAGAGCGCGTCATTGTCCAAACCCATTTTCTGACCGACATGCGTGCCGATCCAACAGCAGCGCAAACAATGCCCGGCCGGCAAACCCTCTGTGAGATCTAAGGCATAGCTGAGGGACCCGATTATCTCGGAAAGCAAAAGGTCATCGGCGGCGACAAATGAGGGGGTGGCCATCAGGTTCATCCTGATTATGTCGGCTATGGCGCGGAAAACTTGACCTGCAGGCAGCGGAAAAAGAGGGTGCCGATTAACGCTTCCGGCCGTACTGTTTACGGTTCCGGGAACAACTTGGCCGGCTTTCGCTGCCATCCGGGTATTGCGCTGAGGACGGAACACATGCCGCGGGCATTAAAACAACTCTACGTCCCCACTGGATACGTCGCTCTCCTGAAGCTGTCCCGAGGTCACCAGGTGCTCATAGGCGCAGATGCGGTTGCGGCCGTGCTGTTTGGCGTAGTAAAGCGCCTTGTCGGCTCTATCCAGAAGCGTCGATGGCATCTGGCCGGCGGCTATCTGGACAACACCGATACTGACCGTTTTTTGCCCGACCTGCGGGTAATCGTACATCTCCACGGCGTTACGGAAACGCTCAAGAATCGAGAGGGCCTTTTCCATCTCGACATTTTGCAAGATGACGACAAATTCCTCTCCACCGTAACGGAACAAGTCATCATAAGGGCGAAAGGATGTATTCATTAGGCGCGCGAAATGCACCAGCACCTCGTCGCCAAACAGGTGGCCAAATTTGTCATTGACCTCCTTGAATTTGTCCAGGTCGAGCATGGCCAGACACTTGCAAGTCGGCGTGCCGGACGTGCCCTCTAGACTGCTCGGATTCTCTCCGAAGAGGTGCGGCATTCTGGTCTCCAGTGCCTGGCGATTAAGAAGCCCGGTTAGCCCGTCCTGTTCACTCCGGTCGAGAAGAAATTGCTGGCTCCTCCAAACCTGCGACAAGGCTTCAATCATATACAGGGTTTCCGCATCGGCGCTGTGGCAATCAATCACCAGCAAGCCAATGGGATCGCGTGCGCCACGGACTGGAAAAATGATCCGTGTGGACAACGGGTTCTCCCGTGTCAGACGGACGATTTGCTTGGTAGCGATACATTCGGTGAAGCCCTCGTGCTGGGCCACTGGCTCTCCCAGCCATACGGAATTACTGGTATTGCGCACGACGAAGCCTGAGGGGTTGTCGGCGGACTCACGGTCGCCCTGGGTGTTGAAGACCTCGTAAACGGCGATCGTGCTCGACGCCGCGATCTTGCGCACGTTTTCCACCAGACACGCCGTCAACTCGTGTTTGTTGTGGCGACCGGTCAGGTCTATCAGCGCCTCAATGTCGCTCTTGGAAATCATGGTTCACCACGGTTGTACTGAGGCAGGAAAGTATAAAGGCCTTTTCCTCTGAAAAGTACCGCCCATTTTCCGAGTTCAGACGCCCGCGATCACACTCATCGCGGACTGCGCCTACCCGAGTCTCGGGAAAAATGCGGTAGCGATACCCAAGATCAATCGACCCCATTTACGTGTCCGCTATAGCGCGTAAAACTTGACCTACAGCCAGCGGAAAAAGAGGGGGCTGAAAGCACGCAACACCGGTAGGCACGCGCGATTAGAGCCCCAAAGTCTTTTTGATGTCTTTGGTTAGCAGAAACAAATGAAACGGATCGAATAGGGATGGCGCAAACCCGAATTTTCGATAGAACGCTACGGCCGTTTCATCTTTCGCATGCACCACCAGGGGACGGCTGCCGATCACTGCCTCCGCTTACAAATGCCGCAACAAAGCATTTTGCAACAGGCTCGCGCACATTGCACGTACACCGCAGCTTGGGGGCAGGAAGGCAGAAGCATCATCCTAAATTCGGGGCCAGCCAGCGCTCGGCGGTCTCGATATCCCAGCCCTTGCGTCGCGCGTAATCCTCCAACTGATCGCGCCCAATTTTGCCCACGGCAAAATAACTCGACTCGGGATGCGAAAAATAGAAGCCGCTCACTGCGGCGGTGGGCAGCATGGCGAAACTATCGGTAAGCGTGATGCCGGCATTCTCCGGTGCGTGCAGCAACTCGAACAGCGGGCCTTTTTCGCTATGCTCGGGGCAGGCGGGGTAGCCAGGTGCTGGGCGGATACCGCGATATTTTTCGGCGATCATGTCTTCGTTGCTTAAGGTCTCATCTGCTGCGTAACCCCAAAATTCGCGCCGCACGCGTTCGTGCAGGAGCTCGGCGAAAGCTTCGGCCAAGCGGTCGGCGAGCGCTTTCAACATAATCGCGCTGTAGTCGTCGAGATTTTTTTCATAGGCGGCCACGCGTGCGTCGATGTTGATGCCGGCGGTGACGGCGAAGCCGCCGATGTAATCTTTAACGCCCGAATCCTTGGGCGCGATGAAATCGGCCAGCGCGAGATTGGGGCGGCCGGGAGGCTTCTCCGCTTGCTGGCGCAGGCTGTGGTAAGTCATCGCGACTTTAGTGCGCGATTCATCGGTGTAGATTTCGATATCATCGTCCACGCGATTCGCGGGGAACAAGCCAATCACACCGTTAGCCGTCAACCATTTCTGCGCGATGATACCGGCGAGCATGCCTTGGGCGTCTTGGTACAGCTTGCTGGCTTCCACGCCGACCACTGCGTCATCGAGAATTTTCGGGAACTTGCCGTGCAATTCCCAGGCGGCGAAAAACGGCGTCCAGTCGATGCGCTTGGCGATTTCATCCAGCGGGTAGTCTGTTAGCGCTTTGACGCCCAAGAAATTGGGTTTGGATGGAACATAGGCGGCCCAATTAGTTTTCAGCGCGTTCGCGCGCGCTGCAGCAAGCGTGAGTTGTTTGATATTCGACTGTTTGTTTTTGTGGCGCTCGCGCACCTGGGCGTAGTCTTCGCGCACTTTGCGCGCGTATTCATCGCGCAATTCGGGCGACAGCAGGCTGGTACACACACCGACGGCGCGCGAGGCGTCTTTCACATGCACCGTGGGGCCGCTGTAGTTGGGCTCGATTTTCACTGAGGTGTGCGCAAGCGAGGTGGTCGCGCCGCCGATCAAAAGCGGAATCTTAAAACCTAAGCGCTCCATTTCTTTCGCCACGTGCGCCATTTCTTCCAGCGAGGGCGTGATCAAACCGGAGAGGCCGATGATGTCGGCTTTCTCATCGATCGCGGTTTGCAAAATCTTGCTGGCGGGCACCATCACACCCAGATCGACCACGTCGTAGTTGTTGCACTGCAACACCACGCCGACGATGTTTTTGCCGATGTCGTGCACATCGCCTTTCACCGTGGCCATAATGATCTTGCCTTTGGCTTGCGCCACTTCGCCACTGCGGGCTTTTTCTTCTTCGATAAACGGCACCAGGTGCGCCACAGCCTGCTTCATCACGCGCGCCGATTTCACCACCTGCGGCAAAAACATTTTTCCCTCGCCGAATAAATCGCCGACGACATTCATGCCGTCCATCAGCGGGCCTTCGATCACATGAATCGGCCGCGCAACCGATAGCCGCGCTTCTTCCGTGTCTTCGATGATATAGGTAGTAATGCCCTTCACCAGCGCGTGACTCAAGCGCTCGGCGACCGGCGCCTCGCGCCAGGACAAATCCTCGACTTGTTCTTTGGTCTGACCTTTGAAGCGTCCGGCAAACTCCACTAAGCGTTCGGTGGAATCAGGGCGGCGATTCAACAGCACATCTTCGACCCGCTCCAGCAAATCTTTGGGGATTTCCGCGTACACACCCAACTGCCCGGCATTGACGATGCCCATGTCCATGCCTGCCGCAATCGCGTGATACAAAAACGCAGTATGAATCGCCTCACGCACCGGATCGTTACCGCGGAACGAGAACGAGACGTTGGACACGCCACCGCTCACCTTGGCATACGGCAGGTTCTGTTTGATCCAGCGCGTGGCATTGATAAAGTCCATCGCGTAGTTGTTGTGCTCTTCGATACCAGTAGCGACCGCGAAAATATTCGGGTCGAAAATAATATCTTGCGGCGGGAAGCCCACTTGCTCGGTGAGTAGCTTGTACGAACGCGCGCAGATATCGATCTTGCGCTGGTAGGTATCGGCCTGGCCGGTTTCGTCAAAGGCCATCACTACCGCCGCCGCACCGTAGCGACGGCACAGCTTGGCGCGCTCGATGAACTCGGCTTCACCTTCTTTCATCGAAATCGAATTGACGATGCCTTTGCCTTGGATGCATTTCAAACCCGCTTCGATCACACTCCATTTGCTGGAGTCGATCATCACCGGCACTTTGGAGATGTCAGGCTCGGACGCGATGAGCTTGAGGAAGCGCACCATCGCCGCTTCCGAATCCAACATCGCTTCGTCCATATTGATATCGATGATCTGTGCGCCGGCTTCTACTTGGTTGCGCGCAACATCCAATGCTTTGTCGTATTCGCCGTTTAAGATCAGGCGCGCAAACATTTTTGAGCCGGTGACGTTGGTGCGCTCGCCGACGTTCACAAACAACGAGTCTTTGCCGATATTGAACGGCTCCAAGCCTGACAGCCGCATCTTGGGTTCAATCTGCGTAATCACGCGTGGCGGGTAAGCCTGCACCGCTTCGTAGATGGCCTTGATATGCGCCGGGCTGGTGCCGCAGCAGCCGCCGATAATGTTCAAATAACCCGCAGCAGCCCAACTGCCGATTTCCGTCGCCATGTCTTCAGGCGTTTCGTCGTATTCGCCGAATTGATTCGGCAGCCCGGCGTTGGGATGGGCGGAGACGAATACGTCCGCCTTGTTCGACAACTCTTCCACATACTGGCGCAGGTCTTTCGCGCCGAGCGCGCAATTCAAGCCCATGGAAAGCGGACGCACATGCGCCAGCGAATTCCAAAACGCCTCAGCGGTTTGGCCCGAAAGCGTGCGACCCGAGGCATCGGTAATGGTGCCGGAAATCATAATCGGCAGCCGCAAATTGTGCGTATCGAAATAAAGTTCGATAGCAAACAGCGCGGCCTTGGCATTGAGCGTATCAAAAATGGTTTCGACCAGCAGAATATCCGCGCCGCCGTCCAGCAAGCCCTGGATTGCTTCGGTGTAAGCCGCCACCAATTGATCGAAACTGGTATTGCGATAACCAGGGTCGTTCACATCCGGCGAAATGCTGGCGGTGCGATTGGTGGGGCCGAGCACGCCCGCGACGAAGCGCGGTTTTTCCGGCGTCTTCGCTTCGAATTCGTCCGCCGCTTCGCGCGCGAGTTTGGCCGCTTCCACATTCAATTCGTATACCAGTGCCTCCATCCCGTAATCCGCCATGGCGATAGAGGTGGCATTGAAAGTATTGGTCTCCAAAATATCCGCGCCCGCATCGAGATAAGCGGCGTGAATGTCGCGAATAATTTTCGGTTGAGTTAACGTCAGCAGGTCGTTGTTGCCCTTGAGATCGGAAGCCCAATCCTTGAAACGCTCGCCGCGATAATCCACCTCCTGCAGCTTATAACGCCGGATCATGGTGCCCATCGCGCCATCCAGAATC